>DASSUO010000277.1:0-2943 GCA_035706925.1 Moraxellaceae bacterium | reverse complement strand
GCCACGCCGACCTCAACCTGCGCGCGGCCATCCACGAACTGGAGGCCACGCAGCAGCCCCTCTGGAGTCCCGTCGTCCTCAACGGCTCCGGCTTCGGCATCTTTGGCAACCACTCCCTGGTGATGGCCAACTATCTCAGCCGCTCCGGCGCCGAGCTCCGCGAGGTACAGGAGCAACTGCTGGCGCCCGCCCCGGTCTCCCCGGCCCCCTGAGCCTCCCGCCACGACGGCCCGACGCCCCCGGCCGGCCATTTCCGATGGCCGGGGCCGGCGGCGGACGGCAATCGCCAAATACTACGCGAAACCTCCGAAGCCTTATGGACAGCCCGGGCCAAAGGCCCATAAATTACGGGCACGGTGCCTGGCGGCTACAAGGGTTGTAGTCCGCCGGGAGCGCTTCCTTTTTTTCGTCAGCCATGCCGCCAGCACTATTGCCGGCATGGCCTGCGGGAAGGGGGGCGCCAGGGGCAAGAGGATAGGATCCGTCTTGCCTGCGCTCCGTTACGGGTTAGGTCGGGCCACAAGTCCGGCCATACAAAAAGGCAGGCCCGAACTTACGAGGCCTGCTGGACAAACGGGAGTAGACGCATGCGGTCATCTCTAGTCTTCCGTATTGGCGTAGCTTTGTCTGCTGTTGCCCTGGCCACCACGGCCTCGGCGACCCAGCTCGACATGACGCCGGGCGTTACGGAAATCAGTCAAGAAGTCTTCAAGCTGCACCGATTCATGTTGTGGATCTGTATCGCAATCGGTGTCGGCGTGTTCTCGGTGATGTTTTATTCCATCTTGCATCACCGCAAGTCCAAGGGCGTCAAGCCCGCCGATTTCCACGAAAGCACCGTGGTGGAAATCATCTGGACGGTCATTCCCTTCATCATCCTCATCGTCATGGCCATCCCTGCCACGCGCGTCCTCATCCAGATGAGCGACACCGGCAAGGCCGACCTGACCATCCGCGTCACCGGCTCGCAGTGGAAGTGGCATTACGAGTACCTGACCTACGCCGACAACAAGGACGTGGGCCTGGGCTTCTACTCGGTGCTGTCCACGCCGCGCGAGCAGTACGAGCGCCAGGGCAAGGGCTTTGGCGCCGGCAACACGCCGGACTTCAAGGCACACCCCAACTACCTGGTCGAGGTCGACAAGGCGCTGGTCATCCCCACCGGCAAGAAGGTCCGCTTCCTGGTGACGTCCGACGACGTGATCCATTCCTGGTGGGTGCCTGACTTCGCGCTCAAGCGCGATGCCATCCCGGGCTTCGTCAACGAGATCTGGACCAACGTGCCGGCCGGCAAGGAAGGCATCTATCGCGGCCGTTGCGCCGAGCTCTGCGGCAAGGACCACGCCTTCATGCCCATCGTGGTCGAGGCCAAGTCCCAGCAGGACTTCGACGCCTGGCTGAAGGACGCCAAGGTCAGGGCCGAGGAAGAGGCCAAGGCCGCGGCCAGCTCCGCCGACTACAAGTTCGCGGACGTCGCCGAGGCCAGCAAGCTCGGCGAAGAGGTCTACAACGCCCGTTGCGCCGCCTGCCACCAGGTCAATGGCGAAGGCCTGCCCCCCATGTTCCCCGCCCTCAAGGGCTCGAAGATCGCCGCCGACAAGGCGCGTGTCGCGGATCACATCCACATCGTGCAGGCCGGCAAGAACGCCATGCCCGCCTGGAAGGGGATGCTGACGCCGAAGGAGATGGCCGCCGTCATCACCTATGAACGCAATGCCTGGGGCAACAACACGGGTGACCTCGTGCAGCCCTCCGATGTGGCCAAGTAATCAGGGGATCGAACGACTATGAATCACGCGGCTACCCACGATCACGACGATCACCACCACGAGCTTGCGCCCTTCTGGAAGCGCATGTTCACCACGTCGAACCACAAGGACATCGGCACGATGTACCTGTTGTTCGCCTTCATCATGCTGCTCACCGGCGGTTCCGCCGCCATGGTGATCCGCGCCGAGCTGATGTACCCGGGCCTGCAGCTGGTGCAGCCGGACTTCTTCAACCAGATGACGACCGTGCACGGCCTCATCATGGTGTTCGGCGCCATCATGCCGGCCTTCACCGGCTTCGCGAACTGGATGGTGCCCATGATGATCGGGGCTCCCGACATGGCGCTGCCCCGCCTCAACCTGTTCAGCTTCTGGCTGCTGCCCTTCGCCTTCACGATCCTGATCGCCTCGGTGGTCATGTCCATCCTGGGCCTGGGCGCGGCGCCGAACTTCGGCTGGACCTTCTACGCGCCGCTGTCGACCACCTACGGCCCGCCGAGCACCGACTTCTTCATCTTCTCGGTGCACCTGATGGGTATCTCCTCCATCCTCGGCGCCATCAACGTGGTCGTGACCATCTTCAACCTGCGTGCCCCCGGCATGACCCTGATGAAGATGCCGCTGTTCGTGTGGACCTGGCTGATCACCGCCTTCCTGCTGATCGCGGTGATGCCGGTGCTCGCCGGCGCGGTGACCATGATGCTGACCGACCGCCACTTCGGCACCAGCTTCTTCAATGCCGCCGGCGGCGGTGACCCCGTGATGTTCCAGCATGTGTTCTGGTTCTTCGGGCACCCCGAGGTGTACATCATGATCCTGCCGTCCTTCGGCATCGTGTCGGCGGTCATTCCCACCTTCGCGCGCAAGCCGCTGTTCGGCTACGCCTCCATGGTCTACGCCACCGCGTCCATCGCGCTGCTGTCCTTCGTGGTGTGGGCGCACCACATGTTCACCACCGGCCTGCCGCTGGCGGGCTCCCTGTTCTACATGTACATGACCATGCTCATCTCCGTGCCCACCGGCGTGAAGGTGTTCAACTGGGTCGCCACCATGTGGAAGGGCGCCATGACCTTCGAGGTGCCGATGCTGTTCGCCATCGCCTTCATCGTCCTCTTCGCCATCGGCGGCTTCTCCGGCCTCATGCTCGCCATCGTGCCGGCCGACCAGCAGTACC
>DASSUO010000276.1:0-9121 GCA_035706925.1 Moraxellaceae bacterium | reverse complement strand
ACGGCTAACGGCTAACGGCTAACGGCTAACGGCTAACGGCTAACGGCTAACGGCTAACGGCTAACGGCTAACGGCTAACGGCTAACGGCTAACGGCTAACGGCTGTAAATGCGTTGACAGCGGTGACATCTGCCGCACCATTGACCATCTGCGGGTCGTGCGGGTCGTGCGGGTCGTGCGGGTCGTGCGGGTCGTGCGGGTCGTGCGGGTCGTGCGGGTCGTGCGGGTCGTAATGGGCGGAAAGCTGTCGCGAAATGGTCGCGGTAGCTCCCGGACGCCGTTGGTGGCAGGATGGCGGCAATCGGGTGCTGATGGCGCCTTACAAGTTGTGATGGTGAAGATGACAACCTCCGATACCTCTCTCGTTCCCGAGAGCAAGATTGAGCATGTGATAGCGGAGCGCTTCATCATATGCAAATTGAAAAACGGCGAGATGCGGGTGGTCCGCCTGCAAATCGGCCTGCCGCTTCCGGTGGACAATGACCCGGGCCGCTGGTCCTGCGACGTGGCGCTGGCGGGCCTGTATCCCGGCATGCCCAAGGTGCCGGGCGTTGACTCCTTCCAGTGCATCAATCTGGCGTTTGGCCTCATCCGGCAGGCACTCGAGCGCTTCATGGAGGAGGGTGGGCAGATCTACTGGCGGGATGGATCCGGCCCGCTGGGCGTAATGGACCTCTTCTCGTGACCGTATTGCCCCCCCTGCCTGTCCTGTCGCCTGGCCGCTACCGTCATTACAAGGGAAAAGACTACGAAGTGGCCTTTCTGGCGCGTCATTCGGAATCGGAGGAGGTTCTGGTGGTTTATCGCCCGCTGTACGGGGCGGGCGAGTGGTGGGTGCGGCCATTCAGTATGTTCATCGAGAAGGTCGAGGTGGAGCCAGGTCGCTGGCAGCCCCGTTTCGAATTTGTCGGTGCGGTCTGATCCGGTCGGCTAACTTCCTGAACCCCTGAACCCCTGCCGCAGTGAGGCCCTGATGGCGCTTTCGCGTGATGCTCTTCTCTACAAAGGCCGGGCGGCACTGGTCAGCCTGGCCCTGTTTCTGGTTTTTGCTGCGCTGCTCTCGTTCCTGACTTGGCGCCTCTGGTTCCCCGACTACCTTTTCACGCTCGACGGCGGATTGCAGGGGCTGCGCATTGTGCTGGCGGTGGAGTTCGTGCTGGGGCCGGTGCTGGTCCTGGTCTTTTTTCATCCGGAGAAGAGTCGGGGCAAGCTGATATTCGATCTCGTTGTCGTGGGAATGATTCAGCTTGGTGCCATGTTTTGGGGAACCTGGCAGATATGGCAGCAACGCCCCATTGGCGTAGTCTTTGGAAATCACCGCTTTGTGTCGGTGGAGCCGGACATCATGAGCCGGCAGCGGGTAGATGCGGCGGATCTCAGGCGCTTTTCTCCGGATGCGCCGCCCTACGTCTTTCGCCGCGAGCCGCGTACCGGTGAGGAGCAACAGCGCGCGTACGTGATGCTGATGCGCTATTCGTTCCATCCGGAGTCGCATGCCTTTCTCTTCGACTCCTTTTTGCCCAATCTCGATCGCGTATTTACACAGCAGGACGCACTGCGCCGATTTGTGAGCAAGCAGATGCCGGGTGCGTGGGAGCGATTTGCCGTGGACCGCTCATCGAAGGGCATGGAGTCATATCGCCTGGCGTTCTTCGAAGGTCGTTACGGTAATGCAGTGTTGGTGTTTTCGCCGGAAGGCCAATGGCAGGGGTATCTGCCGATGGAGGGAAAGGGCATCCCCAACCTGGACGACAAGCCCGCCGCGACGTCTGTCAGTCAATAAAGCGCATGGACAGGTCGATGGCGCGAACGTCCTTGGTCAGGGCGCCCATCGAGATGTAATCCACACCGGTCTCGGCGACGGCGCGCAGACGCTCGGCGTTCATCCCGCCAGAGGCCTCGAGACGGGCGCGTCCTGCCGTGTGCTGGACAGCGCGCCGCATGTCGTCAAGGCTGAAGTCGTCCAGCATGATGATGTCTGCTCCGGCCGAGAGGGCATGGTCCAGCTCGTCCATCGTTTCCACCTCGACCTCCACCGGCTTGCCGGGGGCCAGTTGCCGCGCGGTGGCGACGGCTTCCTGGATGCCGCCGGCGGCCATGATGTGGTTTTCCTTGATCAGGAACGCGTCGAAAAGGCCGAGCCGGTGATTCTGTCCGCCCCCCACTTCAACGGCATATTTTTGCGCCATGCGCAGACCCGGAAGCGTCTTGCGGGTGTCGAGGAGGCGCGCGCGGGTGCCGTCCAGCAAGGGAAGGAGCCGGGCGACGGCCGTTGCCGTACCGGACAACAGCTGCAGGAAATTCAGCGCGCTTCGTTCGGCGGTCAGCAGGCTGCGCGCCGGGCCCTCCAGCACCAGCAGGGTGGTGTTGGTGTCGGCGTGCCCTCCCTCGTCGACCATCCACTGCGGGTGGATGCGTGGGTCGACCAGGCGGAATACCGCATCTGCCCATGGGGAGCCCGCAAGAACCATGGGCTCGCGCGTGATGCCGCGCGCGCGCGCCACGGCGTCTGCCGGAATCAGTCCGGCCGTGATGTCGCCGCTGCCGATGTCCTCATCCAGGGCGGCGCGGGCATTGGCCATGATGGCGGCATCAAGCATCTCGGCGGGAATCATGCGGGGTCTCCTGACCGGTAGGATAAACCGGTTGAACGGGGGTACGGGTCGGCCGGGCGGAAGGGGGGAGCGTTCTCGACCTCGGCAAAGATGGAGTAATCTACCGTCGCAGGGACGACTACTCCAACAAATTCCTGGCCTGACCGGGCGGATAACCGATGACAGACAGCGCCAAGCCTTCTCCTGGTGCGGTACCCCCCACCGCGCAACAAACTGCGTCGGCGGCGACGGTGCGCGCCCGCTGCCAGCAGCAGCTGGAGGCATTGGTAAAGGGCATGTTCGACCGCCTGCAGGACATCGTGTCTGAATGGTCCGAGGGCCTTCCCGAGGCGGAACAGAAGCCGTTCCTCGATGTGGCTTCAACCGCCCGCCGCCAACGCAGCGATGTGGAGGCCAGCTTCGGTCGTGGCATGGCCGATGTGTTTGCCGTGCTTCAGCCCCTGGCGGCCACTGGGCCAAGGGCAATCGACTTCAGCACACTCAGCCTGGTTCGCACCGAAGACATGGATGTGACCGTAACGGTCGACTCCATGGTGGCACGGGCACGATTGAAATACGCGGCACCGCTGGGCTTGCTGCGTCGCCGCTATTCCCACCTGTTTCCGAAGGTCGAGGTGTCCGAGCGCAACATGCCGCTGGACCCTGTGTGCATCGCGACTGCATTCAAGGACGCCATCGCAGCGCTCGAGATGGATGTCCAGCAAAAGATCATCCTGCTCCGTGCCTTTCAGCAACAGGTGCTGGATTATCTCGGGGGCGTGCTTGAAGAGGCCAACGAGATCTTTGTAACGGCGGGCGTGCTTCCCGACCTCAAGGTCGCCGTGCAAGAGGGGGCGAAAAAGTCCAAGGCCGCCCCCAAGCCAACAGACAAGCCCGCCGAAGCGCCGCGGGCTGCCAATACGGAAGAAATTTTTTCCTTCCTCCAGGGAATCCTGGGGCAGGCGGGTGCCGGCGCTCCGGGCGGACCAGTCGCGGGTGGCCAGTATCATGGCGGCCAGTATGTCGGCGGCGGCGGGATTGGTGCCGTCCCTGCGGCGGCGGTCGGGGGGAGCGTCGCGGCGGTGCCCCTTGCACCCCTTCACATTGCGCCTACCGCCATCGTGCAGTCGGTAGCCACGCCCGAGCTGGTCGAGAAGCTCTCTACCATCCAGCAGTTCCAGCCGAAGGCGCCACTGGCGCAGGATGCCTCCTCTCCTTCTGTTGAGGAAGTGCGCTCCAGCATTCGCGACAACCTGCGTTCGGACGAGGAGGCGGTCGAGGCGATCAAGCGGACTGACGAGGATGTCATCAACCTCGTGTCCATGCTGTTCGACTACATCCTTGATGATCAGAACCTGCCGACCGCCATGAAGGCCCTTATCGGTCGTTTGCAGATTCCGCTTCTCAAGGTGGCGATTCTCGACAAGAGCTTTTTCAATGCCGAGACACATTCGGCACGCCGGCTCCTGAACCTGCTGGCCAAGGCCGGTATCGGCTGGAACAGCCGGGATCCGCAGGGTGACGTGCTCTACGCGCGGATCGAAAGCGTGATCATCCGGATCCTCAATGATTTCAGTGACAACCTCTCTCTTTTCGACGAATTGCTGAACGATTTCACGGCGTTCTACGATCAGCAGCAGAAGCGTGACGAAGTCGTCGACAAGCGTACACGCGAGTCGGAAGAGGGGCGGGCGCGTGCGGAATTGGCCCGCGCCATGGTTCAGCAAACGCTCAATCGTCGCCTGACCGGAAAGCAGCTCCCGGCCGTGGCCATTCGTGTGTTGCAGGAAGCGTGGCGCAACGTGTTGTACATCAATTGCCTGAAAGAAGGCACGGAGTCAGAAAACTGGCGTCAGGCGGTCAAGGTTGTCGACGCGGTGATCTGGAGCGTGATGCCCCAGCCGGGACCGGAGTGGATGGTTCGTCTTCAGTCGCTGGCGCCCAAGTTGCTCAACAGCCTGCGCAAGGGGCTGGCCAGCGTCAATTTTGACTCACTGTCCCGTGATGCACTGCTGCGGGACCTCTCTGACACTCACGCCGGTCTGCTCAAGGGGCTGGCCGCGCCGGTGGTAGCGGTGGTGGAAGCCAGGGCGGCGCAGCAAAAGCCGGTGGCGGGTCAGGTTTCCGTCGAGGAAATCGCTACTGCAAAAGACGTGTCTGCTGTCGTTCTGCCCGAGGCAGAGGCGGCGCCGGCGGTCGAGACGGAGTTGCCGGAAGACAGCGAGTTCGTGGGGCTGGTGAGTCGCTTGAGTGTGGGCAGCTGGATCGAGTTCATTGACGGCGACAAGGTCGACCGTCACAAGCTCGTTGCCCGTATCCGTTCGGTCGACAAGCTGATCTTTGCAAATCGCCGTGGCGTCAAGGTGGCCGAAATGGCTGGCATGAAGCTGGCGCTTGATCTGAGTCTGGGACGAGCCCGACTGGTCGAGGAGTCGCAACTCATCGACCGGGCGCTGGAGTCCATGATTGGCAATTTGCGTAATCTCGGGGCAAAGTCGGGGAACATTCAGGGAGCGTCGGCTTGAAGGCAGCCGCTGCCATGGAAATCGGGGCGGATCACTGGTTGCGGCCTGCCCGGCATTGTCCCTCTCCCAACTGCAATTCCCGTCCGGAAGCGGTTAACCCGCGTCTTGTGGTGGTGCATGGCATCAGCCTCCCTCCCGGTGAATTTGGCGGGCCATGGATTGATCATTTGTTCACCAACTCGCTGGATCCGGCGAGGCACTCCTATTTTGCGGAAGTCGCGGGGCTGACTGTTTCAGCCCATCTCCTGATCCGCCGTGACGGCGAGATCGTCCAGTACGTCCCCTTTGATCTCCGGGCCTGGCATGCAGGCCGTTCGCAGTACCATGGCGTCGAAAACTGCAATGACTTCTCCATCGGAATCGAACTGGAGGGGACGGACGAGCAGCCCTATGCCGAAGTCCAGTATGATGTGCTCGCCCGGGTGATACGCCTGATCAATAGCCGGTATCCCGCCACTGTCGGTCATCTTGCCGGGCATAGTGATATTGCCCCGGGACGGAAGACGGATCCGGGGCCGTCTTTTGACTGGAGTCACCTTCACGGACTCCTGCGGACTGAAGAGGAAAACGGATGAACCTGCTGGTGCTTCTGCTGGTGTTGGGATTGAGGCAGACCGAGCCGGGACGCAACCTGTCACAGGTGATTGTCCGGCAAGGGCGCCAGTGGCGTGATCTGTGGCTGACGCGCGCCGCGCGCGAGCGCTGGAACAGCGGCCTGGCAATCGGCCTTGTGATGCTGCCGGCGGTGATCCTGCTGGCGGTGGTGGTGGCACTGAAGGAGGTTCCCTTCCATCATTTGTTCGTCGGGGCGCTCGGGCTGGTCGTGATGGTGGTGGTGATGCTCGATCGTGATGTGCCTGATGCATTGCAGCGGGAGTCCCTGGCGTGGCGTCAGGCCGACGAGCAGGCTCGCGATGTGATTTCGCAGGCCGATCCGGTTGCCCTCGAAGAGGCTGCCAATGCCGAGTTGGCCCGCGCGCGCCGTGCCTTGCTCGGAGAACAGTTGCGACAGTTGTTTGCGCCCCTGTTCTGGTTCCTTCTGCTGGGACCGGTGGCCGCGCTGACGTATTACCTACTCCGTCTTTGCACTACCGGCGACGAGTCTTCTGTTTCTGCACTGGCGGGGCGGCTGCTGCATCTCGCTGACTGGCCGGTGGCGAGGGTTCTCGCGCTGAGCTTCGCCCTGGCCGGCGATTTTACCGCTGCCTGGCAGCACTTCACCTCCCGTGCGCTCGATACCGGTATCGATGCGGTCACCCTGGTGGATGAAAGCGCCGCCGTGGCCCAGGTGGTCAGCGTCCGCATGGCGCCGTCGGAGCTTCCCGGGGAGCAATTGGTGGCGGGACTTTCCGTGATTGGCGCCCTTGTGCATCGCGCGCTGGTGATATGGATCGTCCTGCTGGCGCTGCATACCTTGTGGCCCTGACGCGGCATCGGGCCACCCTGTCGGCGTGGCTATTCCTTGCATGGTGTTTGCCCGCATTTGCCTGGCATGTGAACGGCGTCGACGGAGTCGGTGCGGACATGTCCGGGCCTGCCCGGCGCATCGTCTCGCTAGCGCCCCATTTCACGGACAGCCTCCTGGCGCTGGGTGCGCACGACGCGATCGTGGGAGTGATCGACGATCATCCGGATCGCGGGGCCCACGCGCGGAGCCTTTCGGGACTGCCTGTTGTGGGGGATGCAGCGGGGCTCAATTACGAGGTGATGCTGACGTTGCGGCCGGAAATCATTCTGGCCTGGGGCGGTGGAACGCCGCAGGCATGGATCGATCGTCTGCGCGCCCTGCACATGACCGTGCTGGTTCTGGAGTCCCGCCGTCTGGAGGAGATCCCCGCGGAAGTGGAAGCGCTGGGCCGGATTGCCGGTCGTGAGCGCGAGGCTCACGTGCGGGCGGAGGCATTGCGGGAGCAACTGGCGAAGCTGGGAAAGGAGGGAAGCGGCTGGCGGATGCGCTACTTCTACCAGGCCTGGCGGCAGCCTCTCTACAGTCTGCAGGGCGGGCATCTCTTGAGTCAGGCGCTGGCACGTTGTGGTGCCGACAACATCCTGCCCCCCGGCCCTGTCGCGGCGCCGGTGGTGAGTCCTGAGTTCGTCCTCCGCGAGAACCCCGACATTCTTTTCCTCAGTGAAGACAAGGCCGGCGAGAGTCGCGCCTACTGGTCCCGGTTTTCCTCCCTGGCCGCGGTGCGCGAGCATCATGTGATGGCGCTCGATGATCCACGCCTGACCCGCCCGGGCCCGGACATGCTGTCAGCCGTCGAGCCCGTCTGTGCGCAAATTTCGACGTGGCGCAAACGGAAAGGCGCGAATCCGCGCTAGTCTAGAAACGTTCCCGAGCCAGGCGGCGTCCGCGCTGCGGGCCAGGGGCGTGCCACCTACCCGGTGGCGGCAGGTGGATTGACCGGGAGATCCCCGGTTGTCTGTGCCGGACTTGAACCGTCTTACCCCGAGACAAGGATTTCGTATGGCTGTCGAACGCTTCCACGACGATGTCGATCCCGAGGAAACCCGCGAGTGGCTGGAGGCATTCGCCTCGGTCGTCGAGAGGGAAGGCCTGGATCGTGCCCGCTTCATTCTTGAGCGACTCACCGAAACAGCACGCCAGTCGGGCGTCAATCTCTCGCGCCTCAACACCCCGTATCTCAATACGATCGCGACCCGCAACGAGGCACCGCTGCCCGGCGACCTGTTCATGGAGCGTCGACTGCGCTCCCTGATCCGGTGGAATGCGCTGGCGATGGTGATGCGCGCGAATGCGACAGACGATGAACTCGGCGGGCATATTGCGACGTTTGCGTCGAGTGCCACGCTGTACGATGTGGGCTTCAACCATTTCTTCCGCGCGCCGAACGCGAACTTCGGGGGCGACCTGATCTATTACCAGGGGCACTCCGCGCCGGGAATCTATGCCCGCTCGTTCATCGAGGGCCGGATCAGCGAACAGCAACTGGAAAATTTCCGCCGTGAGGTCAGTGGCAAGGGGCTGTCGAGTTATCCGCATCCCTGGCTGATGCCGGACTACTGGCAGTTCCCCACGGTATCAATGGGGCTGGGCCCCATCATGTCGATTTACCAGGCGCACTTCATGAAGTACCTGATCAACCGGGGCTTCATGCCGGACGAAGGACGAAAGGTCTGGGCGTTTCTCGGTGACGGTGAGATGGATGAGCCGGAATCACTGGGCGCCATCGGGCTTGCCGGGCGGGAGAAGCTCGATAACCTCGTTTTCGTGATCAATTGCAACCTGCAGCGACTGGACGGACCAGTTCGTGGCAACGGAAAGATCATCCAGGAGCTGGAATCCAGTTTCCGCGGTGCAGGCTGGAATGTAATCAAGGTGATCTGGGGGCGAAAGTGGGATCCCTTGCTGGCGCGCGATGAAACTGGCGCGTTGCGGCGGCGAATGGAGGAGTGTGTCGACGGAGAGTACCAGGCCTTCAAGAATCATGGTGGCGCGTATACGCGCGAGCACTTCTTCGGGAAGTATCCCGAGCTGCTCAAGCTGGTCGAGCACCTTTCCGACGATGAAGTCTACGAACTCAATCGCGGTGGCCATGATCCATTCAAGGTTTTCGCCGCTTATCACTCGGCGGTGAATCACAAGGGGCAACCGACCGTGATTCTCGCCAAGACCATCAAGGGCTACGGTACCGGTGCCGGTGAAGCGGCCAACAAGGCGCACCAGTTGAAGAAGCTGGACCGGGATGAGCTGCGCGCTTTCCGCGACAAGTTCAATGTGCCCTTCAGCGATGAGGAGCTCGACAAGCTACCCTTCTTCCGGCCCGACGATAATTCACCGGAAATCCGTTATTTGCGGGAACGCCGCGAGGCCTTGGGCGGTTACCTGCCCGCCCGCCGCAAGGTGAGCGCGCCGCTTCCGCTGCCGTCGCGCGAGGCGTTTGCCAGCGTGCTGCAGGGATATGACAAGCCGATCTCGACCACCATGGCTTTTGTGCGCATCCCGAACATTCTGGTCAAGCAGCAGGGTCTGGGGGAGCG
>DASSUO010000275.1:0-8620 GCA_035706925.1 Moraxellaceae bacterium | reverse complement strand
CCGGGTCGGGCCGGCGGGATGAGGAAAATAGTAGGGGGGAGGCGACGCAATTACATGGCGTATTTGCCGGTTTATGGCTATTTTTGGAAATGAAATGCCATGAATTGGTTAAATGGTGAAATAAAATGGCACCGAAAGACGCGCCCCACAAACTGGACCGTATCGACCGCCGAATCCTGGAGTGCCTGCAGCGGGACGGAGGCCTCTCCAACCAGGAGCTCGCGGACAAGGTAGGCCTGTCGCCCTCACCCTGCCTGCGGCGCGTCAAGGCCCTGGAGGAGGCGGGCATCATCGTGCGCCGGGTCACCCTGCTGGATCGCAAAAAGCTCGGCCTTTCGCTCACCGTCATCCTGCAAATCGGGATGGACCGCCACACGCCTGAACGGTTCGAACAGTTCGAGGCCACGGTCGCCGGCTTTCCCGAGGTCCAGGAGTGTTATCTCGTCACGGGGCAGGAGGCCGATTACCAGCTCAAGGTCGTGGTGCCCGACATGGACGCCTACCAGGCTTTCCTGCTGGGAAAAATCACGCGGATCCCCGGCGTCAGCGGCGTCCATTCCAGCTTTGTCCTGCGGCGAGTGGTCGACAACACCGAGGTGCCGCTGGGGTATTTGTAAGGGGCAAACATGAGCCACCTCACTGGCTCCCTGCGCATCGGCCCGCTGGACGCTGCGCCGGTGACCCTTGCCAGTCGTGCGCCGGATCGCGTCGCCCTTCAGCGGTCGTCCAGCTTGCCGCCGCCGAAATTTCCGGCTCCCCCCAGATCCCGTGCCTTGCGGACTTCGCGAAAGGGGTCATCCGAACGCTCGTGATAGCTCTGCCAGTGGCGGGAGTCCAGGTCGGCCACCAGCCGCATGAACTCTTCCTGCAGGGCAGCGAGGGCAGAGCGCGGTGACTGACGCCGGGGAGCGGGGGCATCGGGAGATTGATCCGGAGTCATGACGGGTCTCCTAACAAGGAGCGGCGGGAGGTTCAGGCCGGCCGCGGATGAGCAGGGTGCATCATCAAGGGTAGGTCATCTTTGACCCTGGATCAGGGGTAGGTTATGAATCCTTAGCTCCTGCCTGGCCGCTATTTATAACAACTCGGTCTGAACGCTTCGCTGATGGTGGCCGTGCGGCCAATGGCGGGCAGAACCGGATGGCTAGAATCCCCGCCTTTGCCCGTCCTTCCGGAACCTCAGGCGTCATGACCCCGCGCGCTTCCCAGCAAGACTCTCCGCTCCATGGCTTGCCGCCAGCCATCGCCGCCGAGGCATGGGAAGAAGACCTTCGTCGCATGGGCTACTTCTATCTCACCGGAACCGTCGGGGCCCTGCTGAATGCCGTGGGCTACATGCTGGGCGGCAATCGGGCGGTGGCCGCCCTCAGCCTTGGCATGGCTGCGCTGGTTGTCCTCCTGTGGAAGTGGGTGTTGCTGGCACCGACGCCGCGTCGCCTTCATGCGAGTCTGCACAGCACGGCCCTGGCCATCGTCCTGGTTGTCGTCGCCGCCACGCGCTTGAGTGGTGGCATGGCCTCTGTGGCCAGCTGGTACTTCGGCGTTGTCCCGATGGCGGTGGTGTTCTTTTTCAGCGTACGTCTCACCCTCGCATGGATGGCGGTATGCATGATGGCAGTGGTGGCGCTGGGCGTGGCAGAGGTCGTCAGCCCCTCGCTGCATCCCGGACCGGAACCGGTGGTCATGCAGGTGGTGGGTCATGTCACGTTGATCATGTTCTGCTCGGTGCTGGCCGTGGCGGCGCGCGTGGTGCGGGACCATTACGTGCAACGCCTGGTACACAGCCTGGCCGCGGAGCAGAGTGCAAAGCGCGAGGCCGAGCGCGCCAACCAGGCCAAAAGCGAATTCCTGGCGGTGATGAGTCACGAGATCCGCACGCCCCTGAACGGCATCCTGGGGCTCACCCGCCTGCTGCAGGAAGATGTCAGCGCCGGGCGCAGTGGGGAGTTGCTGGAGCTCGTGCATCAGTCCGGTGAAACCTTGCTGCAGCTGCTCAACAACCTGCTGGATTTCTCCCGCATCGAGGCAGGGCGCCTGGATCTGGAGACGGTGCCGTTCGATCCTGCCCGCGTGGTGCGCGACGCCCTCGATCTGGTGCGTGAAGCCGCCGCGGAGAAGAGACTGACACTGCAGGTCGACATGCCGACGCTCTCCCCGGTGCATGGCGATCCGGTGCGCGTTCACCAGATACTGCTCAATCTGCTGAGCAATGCCGTCAAGTTCACGGCGCAGGGCGAAGTGGCGCTGCGTTGCCGCGAGCTGCCGCTATGCCGGGGACTCCGCTTCGAGGTCGTTGATAGCGGTATCGGCATCGCGCCCGAGGTACAGGCGGCGCTCTTCCAGCCGTTTGTCCAGGCCGAGGCATCCACCACGCGACGTTTTGGCGGCAGTGGCCTTGGCCTGTCGATCTGCAAACGCCTGACGGAAGCCATGGGCGGACAGATTGGCGTCGAAAGCCTTCCGGGCAGCGGCAGTACATTCTGGGTGGAGTTGCCGTTGCCGGCAGCGACGGCGCCGTTACTGCTGCCCGGTCCCACAGACGTGATGCTGCACGATTTCAGCGGCATGCGCGTCCTGCTGGCCGAAGACAATCGCGTCAATCAGGCCGTCGCATGCGGCATGCTGCAGCAGTTCGGCATCGCCCCCGAGGTGGTCGACGACGGGCTTGCCGCGGTCCGACTGGCATGCGAGCGCGACTTCGATCTCATCCTCATGGATTGTCACATGCCTGGCATGGACGGATTCGATGCCACACGCGCCATTCGCACACATGCCGGGCATCGACGGCATGTTGCCATCGTCGCCTTGACGGCTGCCGTGTCGGAGGGTGACCGGGACAGGTGCCTTGCTGCGGGAATGAATGACTACCTGCCCAAGCCCGTGCGCATCGCCGACCTTGCGGCACTGCTGGGTGTCTGGTTGTCCCCCGTTGCGACGTCCGAGGTATCCGTCGGGCCGTGACTTTCGTGTGGGCAAGACGGTGACTGTTCCCTTTCGTCGCGCGTCTGTTCTGACTTTGCAACAGGTGACGGGAGGGCCGCCGTTTCGCGGGTGATGAACTAGCCTCAAGACCGCAGCTGGTTTGCAGCTGTGATGGCAAGCGCGATGTGCGCAGGAGGTGTGCGATGGCACAGGGCCAACAGGACCGGCAACGGCAGCAGAGCCAGCAGCAATCGCAACAGTCGCAACAACAGCAGAAGGCCCAGCAGGGTCAGCAACAGGCGTCGCAAAAGAAGGCCCAGCAAGGCCAGCAGCAGACACAGCAGCAGCAAGGCCAGCAGGGCAAGCAGAGTCGCTGACCGGTGGCATGACGGGTGCGGAGGCAATCATCCTGCCTTCGCACCCCGCACCCCGCACCCCAAACCTCAAACCTCAAACCTCAAACCTCAAACCAGAACCCCCGCCCGTTCCTAAACAACGATCTGCGGCCGTTTCCCCCGGGGTCTCCCTCCTTGCGTTGCACACGCCGCGTGAAGGGGTGCTTTCTCTCGTAAGAAGTTCTTATCGATTCACCGAAAAAGGTGGGGCTGGCGGGCGGCCTCCGGCGTGCGCATCCTTCCCCTTTCCCGGGGCACCGTGCCCTGCGGGTTCGCACGACTGCGGAACACCACGACAACAACATCCCTCCGCCAGGATTTCATGCCCACTCTCGTGCACGGGATGCCGGCTTCACCCCGGTCTCCATCGCATACGCAAGCCGAGGACTTTCACCGGCTGCGCTACTTCTGCCTGTCCGGGGTGGCCGGGGCCCTGGTCAATGCGGTCGGCTACGTGCTGGCGGGAAATCCTGCAGTGGCCGTGCTGAGCGCCGGCCTCGCCATGGTCGTGCTGGGCCTCTGGCGCTGGATGCAGGCCGGAGACGATCCCCTGCGGCTGGGTGTCGGGCTCCACCTCACTGTCGGCGTCGTGCTTGTCGTCCTGTTGGCGGCCAGCCTGCTGAGCGGGGGCACCACATCAGTGGCCAGCTGGTACTTCGGCATCCTCCCCATGAGCGCCGCCTTCTTTACCAGTGTGCGTGCCACCATGGTGTGGATGGGATTGTGCATGGCGTCCATCCTGGGCATGGCATTGTGGGAGCAATGGCTGCCCGGAATGTCTCGCGCCGAGCCGGCCGTGCTCCAGGTAACGGGGCACCTCACGCTGATCCTGTTCAGCACCTTGCTGGGACTCGCGGCGCGGTTGTCGCGCGACCGGTTCGTGGCGCAACTGGCCTGCAGCCTGGCGGCAGAGCAGCGCGCCAAACGCGACGCGGATGCCGCGCGTATGGAGGCCGAGAAGGCCAGCCGGGCCAAGAGCGAATTCCTGGCGGTGATGAGTCACGAAATCCGCACGCCGCTGAACGGCATCCTCGGTTTGACGCAGCTCATGCAAAGCGGCGCGAGTGACAGCACCCGCACGCACTATCTCAGACTGATGTCGCAGTCGGGGGAAACCCTGCTGCATCTGGTGAACAACCTGCTCGATTTTTCCAAGATCGAAGCCGGTCAGCTGGAACTGGAGCTCCTTACCTTTCATCCCCGGCAGGTGGTGGAGGAGACGCTCGAACTGGTGAGGGAGTGTGCGCGGGAAAAGGGACTGACGCTCACCTGCGTACCGTTCGATGCGCCCGCCGTGTGTGGTGATCCTGCGCGACTCTCGCAAGTCCTGCTCAACCTGCTGAATAACGCCGTCAAATTCACCTTGCAGGGGAGCGTCGTTCTGCGCTGTCTTCCCCTGGCGGATCCGTGCTGGCTGCGTTTCGAGATTGCCGATACCGGCATCGGCATCGATGCCGATGCACGGGCGCGGCTCTTCCAGCCGTTTGTCCAGGCAGAAGCGTCCACGACCCGCCGCTTTGGCGGCACCGGACTGGGACTGTCCATCTGCAAGCGTCTGGTCGAGGCGATGGGCGGATCGTTGGGCGTGGACAGCACACCGGGGCGTGGCAGTACCTTCTGGCTGGAGCTGCCGCTGCCGCTCGCCAGCCAGGTGCCGTCGGCACTGGCAGTGGCAGCCCCCGAAAGCAACCCGGTGCCGCGGCCGTTGCTGACGGCGCGAGTGCTGCTGGCGGAGGACAATCCCGTCAACCAGATGGTGGCGCGGGGCATGTTGCAGCATTTCGGCATCGAGGTGGCGGTAGTGGCCGATGGAGAAGCCGCAGTGGCCGCCACCCGCGACGGCATGTTCGACCTCATCCTCATGGATTGCCACATGCCCGTGATGGATGGCCTTGCCGCCAGCCGCCAGATCCGTGCCGCGCCGGACACGCAGCATCTGCCCATCGTGGCCCTCACGGCGGCGGCATCAGATGCGGACCGCAACAACTGCCTGGCGGCCGGCATGAATGACTTCATCGCCAAGCCGGTTCGCATGAGTGAATTGCGTCGCGTGCTGGAGCGCTGGCTGGCGCGAGGCCCCGGGCCGGAAAGCGACAGGGCCTGCTGAGGACCGCTGAAGTGCAAGCGCGGAAAAGATCACGACAGTCGCCCGGGCGTCAGCGTATCCACCCGGATTCATGCATCCGCCGACGCTACGTCACACAACGGGCGGCAGGTTCTTGCGTGCTCGCGTCGCACAATCAGGCTGGCCGTTACCGCGGTCAGCTCGGCTCTTCCTTTTCGCGCAGCGTCTTCTTGCTGTCGTGTGTCTTGCGCTTGGCCTGGCGCTCTGCCTGCCGGCTGCCCTCGAACTGACGGTTGGCTGGATCGCCCGTGCCCTGCTGCTGCCGGACGTCCTTTTTGCGATTGCGACTCATGGTGGCATCTCCCTGTAATTCGCGGATCGGGCGCGATGGCGTTACGCGCTTTGAACAGCATATGCCCGGACGGCGGGGGAGCGTGGACGTTCCCGACTTGCGGCGGTGTGATGGCGTGGCGATCTGATCGGGATCAAGCGACCGTGGCGCCGGCGAGGAAGGCCTGGACCAAAAAACGCATCTCCCCTTTGACTGCCTCGCGCGTGAGGTCGTTTGCCGGATTCAGCCAGGCGATCTGCAGTTCGTGCATGGCGCCCACGATGCAGAAGGCAAGGACCCGGAAATTGCGTCGGGGCAGCAGGCCCATTTGCGCGAGCAGGTCGGCATACGTTTCGATCAGCCGCGCAAAGTCGTTGATGACCTCATTGCGTCTTGCCTCGACGAGCGGACTCACGCCCAGTACTTCGGTGGTGGTGAGGCGTGCGCGACGGGGATCGTCGAGTTGCGCGTCGAGAAAGGCCTCGAGGGCGGCCAACAAGCGGTCTTGTGGCGGGCCCGACGCCACCAGCAGGGCCTCTGTGACGCGGCCGCGCGTGTCCTGCATGACGTGCCGGAATACCTCCAGCAACAGCGCCTCCCTGTCCCTGAACTGCTCGTAAAAATGGCGCGTCGTTACCCGGGCCGCTGCACACAGTTTTTCAGTCGATGTGGCGGCATAGCCCTGCGTGCCGAACAGCTCCAGCGCGGTCTCCAGCAGGCGCTGCCGGCGCTCGGCCGCAAGGGCTTCGGCTGTTCGCCCTCCATAGCCGCGGCGTGGGGGAGGTGAGGGGGGATTGGCGGACATGACTTGATTCAGGAAAGGATTCTTGTCTAAATTATGGCGAGTCGTTCACCGGCTGGCTAGGGGGATGTTTTCCCCGCGCGTCAGCAGTCCTTTTCTTTTTGCCATCAAGGTCTCTCCCCATGACCCAGCGTTGCGTATTCATCACCGGTGCCGCCGCCGGCATCGGCGCCGCCACGGCCCGCCGCTTTGCCGCCAGGGGGTGGTTCGTGGGTCTTTTTGATGTGGACCAGGCTGGTGTCGACCGGTTGGCCACCGAGCTGGGCGCCGACCGTGCCTTGGCCGGCCGCCTGGATGTCACCCGTGCCGAGGAGTGGCGCCTTGCACTCGACACCTTCGTGCGTCGCACAGGCCGCCTGGATGTGCTGGTGAACAATGCCGGCATCCTGGCCTCGGGCCCGTTCGATGCCATTCCGCTGGAACGGCAGCAGGCTCTGGTCGACGTGAACGTGAAGGGCGTGCTGAACGGCTGTCACTCGGCATTTCCCTATCTGCGCGACACACCGGGTGCCTGCGTGATCAATCTGTCGTCGGCATCGGCCATTTACGGACAACCGTCGCTCGCCGTGTATTCCGCGACCAAGTTCGCGGTACGCGGACTGACCGAAGCACTGGACCTCGAATGGCAGGCGCACGGCATCCGCGTTCTCGACGTGATGCCGTTGTTCGTGCAGACCGCCATGGTGCAGGGCATGGATGCCGCATCCATCGGTCGCCTGGGCATCAATCTCGGGCCCGACGACGTGGCCGCCGTCGTCGTCGACGCCGCCACCCGAGTGCCGCGCGTACCGCGTGTGCATCGCATTGTCGGGATACAGGCCCGCCTGTTCTACAAGATGGCGGGCATCACCCCTGACTGGCTCACCCGCCTCATCAACCGCCATCTCGCCGCCACTCACTGACAGGGAAGCATCCTCCATGACAACGCCACAGCCCGGCATGCGTACGCTCACCGACTTCGACGGTGCCCGCCGTGATCCCCAACCCCAGGTCCGTCTCGCGGAAGTCCGCAAGCGTGCGCAGGCCTTCCGGGAGCGTTTTCTCGACGAGCCTGAAGCACTTTTCTACAAGAGCATCAATCTGGTTCGCGTTCCGTATCCGACCTGGTACGCCTTCTCCGGCGTGTTCGCGCAGAGCGCCTACAAGTTTCCGTTCGTCCATATCCTGAACCGGCTCTTCGTCGTGCAGTACAAGGATTTCGACGGCGCATTGCGCACGCTGCTGTTCTCGCCGTCTGACATCGAGGGCAATCGCGAAACTCCCTTCTTCAAGCGCCTGGCGGAGGGCTTTCCCGGGCCGCGTGTCGTGCAGAACCTGCTGGCGCCGGTCATGAATGATGTGCCGCAGGCATTGGCGGCTGCCGGCATTCGTCCTGAACAGGTGGACTACATCAGCTATGACCATCTGCATACGCAGGATGTTCGTCGCTGGCTCGGAACCGGCACGCAAGCGGGATTTTTCCCCAATGCAAAGCTGCTCGTGCATCGGCAGGAATGGATTTCCACGCAAACCCTCTTGCCGGTGCAGGCCGACTGGTATTGTCCGGGTGGCATTGCCGGCTTGCCGGCCGACCGGGTGGTGCCCTTCGAAGGCAGCCTGCAACTCGGTCCGGGTGTTGCGCTCCTGCACACGCCTGGCCACACCGAAGGCAATCACTCGCTGGCAGTGCGTGTACCGGACGGCATCCGCGTGACCTCTGAAAACGGCGTCGGCGCCGACGCCTATGCGCCGCAGAATTCGAGAGTCAATGCCATTCGCCGCTACGCGAAGGCAACGGGTGTCGAGGTCATCCTGAACGGCAATACGCTGGAGAACAGTAACGACCAGTATCTTTCAATGGTGATGGAGAAAACGGTCGCCGGGCCGTCCGTCAATCCGGATTACCCGAACTGTGCATCGTCCAGCGAGTGCACGCCCGGATGGGTCACGCCGGGAATCGACGTGAGTTACCTGATGGGCGAGGCGTCGTTCGGTTCCCCGCAGCGCCAGGCGTAGCGGTGCCGCCAGGCGGCGATGCGTGGTCACGTTGCCAGGGCGTGCTGCAGGTGCAGCAGCACGCCCGGAATCTGGTCGGCCAGTGCGTTGCACTCTCGTGTCCACCGACT
>DASSUO010000274.1:0-3364 GCA_035706925.1 Moraxellaceae bacterium | reverse complement strand
CGACATGATCTGCGAACAGACGCATGGCTGCGAAAAGCTGCCCATACCGCGCTACGTGATCCATTCGCTGCAGGTCACCGATCCGCGCTGCAAGGTGCATGATGCCGGCCTGATCCAGCGGTTCACGTCCTGGACCGTGCAGAAGCTGGCCCCCAACTGAGCAGACGCCGCAGGCAAGGCCGGAAAGGCGTTGTCCGACCGGTGACCGGCGGGTGTCGTCTTGTTGGACAATAATGGGCGCCCTGTCCGCCCCAGGCGGACACCGGGCAGCCCAGGCCCGGGCGCGACGACGGTCGCGCCTCCCGTCAGCGCACTACAGGAATGGATCCCACATGATCGCGGCATTGTTCCCCGCCTGGTTCACGGGCATTGTCACCCTGCTTTCCCTTATCGGCATCATCACCTTCTGGTTCCTGATGATGTTGCCCGGCGTCGTGCTGCGCTGCGTGCCGGTGTATCGCCTGCAACGCCTCGCCTCACGCTACTGCGTCTGGATCGCCACCAACTGGGTGGCCAGCAATGTGCTGATGTTGCGCCTGCTGCACCGGGTCAACTGGGAAATCGACATTGATGGCGTGCTCGATCCGGAGCAGTCCTACCTGCTGGTGTCCAATCACCAGAGCTGGGCCGACATCCTCGTGCTGTTTGACCTGTTTCACCGACGTACGCCGTTTGCACGATTCTTCCTCAAGCGTGACCTGATGTACGTTCCCATCATCGGCGTGGTGTGCTGGGCCATGGATTTTCCCTTCATGACGCGCAAGGCCGGAACAGGCGATCTGGCGACCACGCGGCGTGCCTGCGAGTTGTACCGCGAGGTGCCGGTCACCGTGGTCAACTTTCTGGAAGGCACCCGCTTCACGCCCACCAAGCATGCCGCAACAAAGTCGCCGTACCAGCACCTGCTGAAGCCCAAATCCGGTGGCATCGCGTACACGCTGAATGCCATGGGCGACCAGTTTGCCGGCATCATCGATGTGACTGTCGAGTATGTCCCCACAACGCGCGCGCTGGCGTGGAGCTGGCTCTGTGGTGAGCAGGCCGACGTGCGCCTGCATGTCCTCGTGCGCCCCGTGCCACAGCAGTTGTTGGCGGGCGACTACCATGCCGACCCGGTTCATCGCGCCCGCATCCAGAACTGGCTGCACGAGATCTGGAGTGAAAAGGATGCGCGACTCGCCGGACTGCGCGACATGCCCTTGCAGCAACCCCAGCAGGTCTGAACGGGTTTGTAACGCGGGCTAATCCGGCGGCCCCTGGCTGCTTGCTCCGCGCCTGAGTGAAATTTCTGCTGAAACGACAGCGCCCCGAGAGGGGCGTTGTCGTTTCAGCAATGGGCGTGACGATGGATTGGTCGAGCCGGTAGTGCCGATGAGGGCTTTCTGTCGCGGTCTTGTGCAGGCCGGTCCGGTTCAGGGACGTGACCCGTCGATGCGGATCCGCAGTCCGGCCAGTAGCGCGTTGCCGCGGCCCGCAATGGTGCCGGGGTGAATGAAGTATTGCAGGTCCGGCTGCAGTGACAGCCAGTGAGTGATGTGCGTCTGCCACGTCAGTTCGACGAAGGTTTCGGTGCTGTCCGTGGCGACCCCCGCAAGCGCCCTGGCATCCCGCCAGGTGTCGCCGTTTCGTGCAGCCGAGATCGCCAGACCCAGTTGGTCATCCGCGTGCCAGACCGGTCCGCTACAGACCAGTCCCCCCTCCAGGCCGTACTGCACGGGGTTGACGTCCGGCGAGGCGAGGCCGGCGCGCACAAAGCCCGTCCAGGCGTAAGCGCCGGTCGGGATCAGAGGCTGTTCGGCATGGGCGTAGCCGCCCTGGCTGGTGCCTGGCGAGGGCGAGTCCAGACGACGCTGGGATTTCGTGTAATACCAGGTGCCGAGCCCGATGCGTTGCCCCGGGAAGCCCGCATACACAATCTCGCTTACCAGCAGGGCGCCTTCGCGCGGCCCCAGGTCAATGTGATTGTGGCGATTACTGCTGCCCGCTTCGCCCGCCACACCGTCGATCACCGCGGCTTGAAGCCGCCACTGCGCATCGGTCTGCCAGGCGCCGCGCAAGGCCAGCGCCGACAGCGGAGCGATTGACGGGCCGTTCACTCCGCTCTGCGAGAAGTCCACGCCGATGCCGAAATTGCTGTTGAGAAACAGTCCCGACGCATCGATGTGGTCGAACTCGGAATTGAGATCGTAGAGGCCGGCTTTCACCGACGAGCCGTTGTCGCCCACCGCCTGCTGAAACCAGGCTTCGAAGAGTTGTTGTCCGTCGCCGAAGCTGATGTTGGACAGCGCCTGTGTTTCGCCGGCGAGATCCGTGGCGGTGTGCTGGTGGAGCAGCGCATCCACGAAAATCGTACCGCCATCGTGGCCGAATGCCGGTGCGGTGTTCACTTGTGCGCCGAGGACCATCATGTCGACCAGGCGACTTTCGCGCTGCACGCCACCCATCGTGTTGGTCCAGCTGTCGGCAATCAGGTGAGCGGACAGGATGTACGGTTCTGCCGGAGCATCGGCAGAGGCAGGCATGCAGTGAAGCAGCAAAAGGCAGGGCAGCAGGCCCAGGAGCGGATGCGTCGGGCGAAACATCGGCCCAGTCACGTGGGTCATTCGCAATACAGTCCAGGGGAGAATCAAGACCGGCCCCGGCCGCCACCAGCGCTCATGCGGGACGCTGGGGCGGCCGTCGCATGGCGGAGGGGCAACCCCTGACCCGCCGCCGGACCGTTCCTGACGACCTCAATTATGCAAGGTCCGTGAAGTCACACGCGTGACAGACGATGCGAGGCTTTTGTCAGCCGATGACCGGATGGCAGTCAGGAAGGAATCGGGCACGAATCGGCCAAAGCGCGAAGTGTACAGGAGGATCGTCCCGAAAGCCGAAAGCCGAAAGCCGAAAGCCGAAAGCCCCGGACCTGGACCTGGACCCGCAACGTAAAGCCCGTAACCCAGCCCAGAGCTGGGCAGGGCACAGCAGAGCGGAGCAGAGCAGAGCAGAGCAGAGCAGAGTACAGAGAGTTGGAAACGGGAAGCAGGGGGCAAGGAGTAGGGAGCAGGAAACGGCGGAGAGGGGGACAGGAAGCAAGGGGCAGCGAGTGGAGGGAAGCGAGCGGTCGAGAGGGTCGAGCGAGCGTAGGGCGGCCTTTGGCGAGTGACGGGCAGGTGGCTAGCGATGGGCCAGAGCAGGGAGAGGGGCGTGGAGGACTGACAAGCGGGCGGCTCAACGGGATTGTTAGCCCGGAGAGAGCGAAGGCCGGGCGACGCTCACGCCGCCCGGCCGGTACGGATCAGTTCTGCAGCTTGAGGTAGTAGTTCACGCCCAGGGCAATCAGCGTTGCGGCGGCGGCCGAGAGCAGGTACACGCCGACGAT
>DASSUO010000273.1:0-11667 GCA_035706925.1 Moraxellaceae bacterium | reverse complement strand
GGTAACCCTGAAGGCCTGCCGGTGCTCTTCCTGCATGGCGGCCCGGGTGCAGGCTTCCAGGCCTGGAACCGCCGGTTTTTCGATCCGGCCCGCTACCGCATCGTTCTCTTCGATCAGCGAGGCGCCGGGCGCTCCACGCCGCATGCGCATCTGGAGGGCAACACGACGCAAGCCCTCATTTCCGACATAGAGCAACTGCGAGCCCATCTCGGCATCGACCGCTGGGTGGTTTTTGGTGGCTCATGGGGATCAACGCTGGCGCTGGCGTATGCAGAGACCCATCCACAGCGCGTACTTGGATTGATCCTGCGCGGCATTTTCCTGTGCCGGGACCAGGATATCCGCTGGTTCTATCAGGATGGCGCCAGCCATGTGTATCCGGATCACTGGGCGGATTACGTGCGTCCGATCCCGGAAAACGAGCGCCATGATTTTCTCCATGCCTTTCATCGTCGGCTCACGGGGGATGACGAGATCGCACGCATGGCCGCGGCAAAGGCCTGGTCCGTGTGGGAAGGGGTGTGCGCCACGCTTCGGCCGAATGCGAATGTGGTGGATCACTTCTCTGATCCCCATGTGGCACTCGCCCTTGCACGGATCGAGGCGCACTACTTCGTGAACCGCATCTTCCTGGAGGAGGGCCAGCTGCTGGCGCAGTCGCACCGGCTGGCCGGAATTCCCGGCGTGATCGTGCACGGCCGCTACGACATGATCTGCCCGCTTGATAATGCGTTTGCCTTGCACGAGAAGTGGCCCGAGGCGGAGCTCCGCATCGTTCCCGATGCCGGACACTCTGCCGCAGAGCCTGGCATCATCGATGCCCTGGTGCGCGCCACCAACGACTTTGCCCGTCGCCTCGCGACCCGGTAAGCGGAGGCATCGTGCGCGGATTGCTTCAGCGCGTCAGCGAGGCGCGCGTCATGGTCGAGGGGCAGTGTGTCGGCGAAATCGGTCCGGGCATCCTGCTTCTGCTGGGTGTGCACAAGGGCGATACCGTGGAGCAGGCCACGCGGCTTGTGGAAAAGATCCTTGCCTATCGCCTGTTTCCTGACGATGCGGGGCGCATGAATCTCAGCCTGGCCGACACGGGCGGGGGGCTGCTCGTCGTGTCGCAATTCACGCTGGCGGCAGAGACCCGCAAGGGACTGCGGCCCGGCTTCGATCCGGCGGAGGTGCCGGCGCGTGCAGAGGCGATTTACGAGCATGTGATCGGAGAGGCGCGGGCACGTCACGCGGTGGTCGCCAGCGGCCGCTTTGGTGCCGACATGAAGGTGCATCTGGTCAATGACGGCCCGGTAACGTTCCTTCTGGAAAGTTCGCCACCATCATGATCAAGGTTTCGACGGATGTGTTTGCATCAGTCAGTGCCTTGCCAATAAAAAGCCGGCATCAAGCCGGCTTTTTATTGGCACAAACGAACGGCGGTTACTGTTCGAGCGCGGCAGCCTTGCGCTTTTCCATGAGGCGGCCGAAAAAGAGCCCGGCCTCGAACAGCAGCCACATCGGCACCGCCAGCATGGCCATGGACAGGGCATCGGGCGGCGTCAGGAACATCGCGACAAGGAAGCAGAACACAATCACGTAACGGCGCTTGTCGATAAGCGAGTCGCTGCTCACGATGCCCGCCCAGATCAGCAGGAAGACGGCGACCGGAATCTCGAACGTGAAGCCGAAGACCAGCAGGAGCTTGAGCACGAAATCAAGATAGAGGTTGATGTCCGTCATCATGGCCACGCCCACCGGCCCCACCTTCGTGAAAAAGCCGAGGATGGCCGGCAGCGTCACGAAATAGGCAAAGGCGACGCCGGAGTAGAACAGCAACACGCTGGAAACCAGCAGGGGGACGGCGATGCGCTTTTCGTGACGGTAGAGCGCTGGCGAAATGAAGCCCCAGAGCTGATGCAGGATGTAAGGAGCGGCGGCGAACAACGTGACAAAGAACGTGAGCTTGAACGGTGCCATGAAGGGCGCCGTCACATCCGTGGCAATCATGGTGCTGCCCGCCGGCAGCAACTTGCGCAGCGGTGCGGACACCACGCTGTAGAGGTCGTTGCGGAAATAGACGAGCGAAAAGAAGCCGACCATGAGCACCGTAAGGATGCGGATCAGGCGGGTACGCAACTCGATGAGGTGTGCCACCACCGGCATTTCGGGGGCTTGCTCCGTCATGCGGCGGGATCCTTGTCGGCAGGGGTGGGCGGGGCGATGCGGTTGTCGCGGCGCTGGGTGGCAAGCCACTCGCGGTACGCAACTTCTCCATCCAGTTGCACGGTGTCAGGCGATGTCGTCGCCTTTGGGAGGACCGGTTCAGCCGTGTCGACCGCGCCCGAAGGAGCAACGGCGGCTGCCGGCGTCGACGGGGCCGGGGCGGGCGCCGGATCGAACGCGGCTGCCGCATTGCTGAAGGCGGCCTCGATTTGCCGCCGTTCGGTGTCGAGGTCTTTCACGATGTCGGTCGCACCGATCTCGCGCATCTGCTTTTCGAACTGCTGGCGCACTTCCTGCGCGGCGACTTCACGCTCGATCTCCGCCTGCATGGTGCTGACGGTGCGGCGCAGGCGGCCGACCCAGGCACCCGCAATGCGTGCGGCATGCGGGAGCTTTTCCGGGCCGAGCACGACCAGTGCCACGATGGCCAGGAGCAGCAGCTCGCTGAAGCCGATGTCGAACATGGCTTAGACGGAGTCTTTCTTGTCAGCGGTCGCGTAGGTGCGGGTGCTGTCCTGCTGCGTGAGTTGCTGGGGCGGGGCCTGGGGCTTTTCGTCTTCGCTCTTCATTCCTTCCTTGAAGCCCTTGATGAAGCCGCCCAGGTCACGGCCGGCATTGCGCAGCTTGCCGGTGCCGAAAATCAGCACGACGATGACGAGCAGCAGGATGATGTGGGGTAGGGACAGACCGGACAGCATGGTGGCTTACTCCGCGGATGGGTTCTGGGAAGACGGGGTGCGCGCCGCTTTTTCGGCATGGCCGGAGACATTGAAGCGGCGTGCAAGTTCGTTCAGCACCACATCGGGGTGCAGGTTGAAGTGTGACAGCATGACGAGGCTATGAAACCACAGATCGGCCGTTTCATAGACGAGGTCGTCATGCTTTCCGGTTACGGCAGCGTCCTTGGCGGCGATGAGGGTCTCGGTGCATTCCTCGCCCACCTTTTCCAGGATCTTGTTCAGGCCCTTGTGGTAGAGGCTTGCCACATAGGAGGACTCGGGCGCGGCGTGCTTGCGTTCGTCCAGCACCTTGGCCAGGGCGTCGAGGATGTCGTTGTTCATTACGGCTGGCCCTTGGGGGTGGCATAGATGGCGTCGGGATCCTTGAGGACTGCATCGACCGTTTCCCAGCGACCGTCGACCAGACGACGGAAGAAGCAGGATTCACGGCCGGTATGGCAGGCAATGCCGCCCAGTTGCTCCACCTGCATGATGATGACGTCGCCATCACAGTCGAGGCGCAGTTCGTGCAGCGTCTGCACGTGGCCTGACTCTTCGCCCTTGCGCCAGAGTTTGCCGCGCGAGCGCGACCAATACACCGCGCGCCCTTCCTGTGCTGTCAGCGTCAGGGCCTCGCGGTTCATCCAGGCCACCATCAGCACGCGGCCGGTGCGGAAATCCTGGGCAATCGCCGGCACCAGGCCGTCATTGTCCCATCGCACTTCGTCCAGCCAGTTCATCGAGTCACATCCGGATCACGTTGGGTCAAAGGATACCCTGTCAGTCAGCCTGCGGCGAGGCGCCAGCCAAAGGCCGCCACCGCGAGCAGGGCGCCAAGGGGGGCAACGGGGCCGGCACCCCATACCGCGAGTGCGATGCCCCCGGCCAGGCCGGTTCCCGCCAGCAGGTCCCGGCGCCGGCCGGCACGAAGCTCGTGACGCAGGAGCATGAGCTCGCGGAGCTGGCGGTCTTGCCATTGTCCGCTGCTGCGCATTTGCGTGAGTGCATCCAGCACGAGCTCCGGCATGTCCGGCGCCCCGGCCAGCATTGCGGGTACCTGTTCGGACAACCGTTTTGCGAGCGCGCCGGGGCCGACCTGCTCTTTGACCCAGCGGGTCACGATGGGTCGGGCCAGTGCCCAGATGTCGAGTTGCGGATACAGCGAGCGGCCGAGCCCTTCGACATGGATCAGTGTCTTGATCAGCAGCACCAGCTGTACCGGAATCTCGAGGTGATGGGTGCGCGCCATGTCCAGCAGGTTGACCATGATGGGGCCGAATTCGAGCTGGTCGATAGGGACATCCAGGGCGCGGCCGGCGATGCGCTGGACCTCGTCGGCGAGTTGTCCCAGGTTGGCCCCGGGGGGCAACCAGCCGGCGCGATGTGCCACCCGGATGATCTCCATGAAATCACGCTGGGTCATCGCCAGTACGAGGCGGGCCACCGTGAGCTGGTCCTCGCGGGAGAGCTGCCCGACAATGGCAACGTCGAGGGCAATGTAGCGCGGGGCCTGCGGATTGGCGGTTTCCACGAAGACGTTGCCCGGATGCATGTCGGCGTGGAAGAAGTTGTGCGTCAGCAGCTGGGTGAAAAAGATCGTGAGGCCCTTTTCCGCCAGCGCCTTGCGGTCGATGCCGAGTCGGTCGAAGGCGGCGATCTGGTCGATGGGCTCGCCGTGGATCCGCTCGGCCACCATCATGCGTGCCGTACACCACTCCGGATACACCTCGGGCACATAAAGCAGGGGCGAGCCGGGGAAGTTGGCGCGCATGCGCCGGGTATTGGCGGCTTCACGCAGCAGGTCCGTTTCGTCGATCAGCGTCTGCTCGTAATCGCGGGCGATGCGATGCGGATGGAACTGCTGCAGTTCGGGAAAGCGGTCTTCCAGCCACAGGGTGAAGTCACGTACCAGCGCCATGTCACGACGGATCTCCGCTTCCACGCCGGGACGCAGGATCTTGACGACGACTTCGCGTCCGTCGGGCAGGGCGGCGGTGTGGACCTGGGCAATGGAGGCCGCGGCCAGCGGCTGCTCGTCGAAGCGGGAGAACTTTTGTGCCAGCGGCGCGCCGAGTTCGCGCTCGACGATGGACACGGCCTGCCGGGTAGAGAAGGGGGCGACCTGGTCCTGCAGCTTGGCCAGTTCGTCCAGCACGGCATCGGGCAGCAGGTCACGGCGTGTGGCGAGCAGTTGGCCGAGTTTGATGAACAGCGGACCGAGTTCCTCGAAGGCGAGGCGCAGGCGGTCGGGCGAGTGCGCCTGCCGCCCGGCCAGCCACCAGAGGGGATGCAGGCGAAGCAGTACCAGCACCAGGCGGGCCCTCACTGTGGGGGGCGGTGGCAGCAGGGTATCAAGGCGATAACGGGCAATGACGGCCCAGATGGCAAGAAGGCGGGGCAGGTGCTGCAGCATCAGACGGTGTCCTTGCCGTTTTGCTCGAGCTTTTCCAGGCGGCGCTTGAGCCGGGTCAGGCGTGACTCGATGCGGTCGAGGTCGACACGCAGGTCGCGATTGTCGGTGAGGAGCTCGTCGACCTCCCAGGGAACCGGCACGAGCTCCTTTTCTTCACGCAGGTATTCCCCCGTGTTCTGGAGCAGCGTATTGGCCACCCGGTTGGCAAAGCCGAACAGATGGCGAAGGCCGCGCGACACGGGATATGACACCGTATCGCCCAGCAGGCGGGACAGGCCCGTTTCCCAGTCGATGTCGAGCTGCCGGCCAATGGCATGCAGTTCCTGCACAAGGATCACATCGCCGTTGACCTTGACCGGGCCGCCGATGAAGTGCGCTTCATGGGACAGCGCCATTTTCAGGAGCTCGAAGCTGGGGGCCTCGATGGTGGCGTGCGGGTGCTGGCCGTTTTCCGGCGAGAGGCGCACGCCATCGCTGTCGAAGCACACGAGAATGCCAAGCACCGGTGCACGCGTTTCGACAAAAATGCGTTTGCCCGCATAGCGCGCGAGACGTTCGCGTGTGCCGGGATCGAGGGTCAGCGCCTGGTGGATCACCGACTCCAGGGCCTTGATGGCAAGGACTTGGGGCAACGACGTCACAGCTTGAACCCGCGGTGCAGGGCGACGATGCCGCCCGTGAGATTGTGGAAGTCGGTTCGCTCGAAGCCGGCGCGATCCATCATGCCCTTCAGGGTTTCCTGGTCGGGGTGCATGCGGATGGATTCGGCCAGATAGCGGTAGCTTGAGGCATCCTGCGCGACCAGCTGTCCCATCGCGGGCAGGATGTTGAACGAATAGGCGTCGTACACCTTTGCGAGAGGCTCCGCCACTGGCTTGGAGAATTCCAGCACCAGCAGGCGTCCGCCGGGCTTGAGGACACGGAACATCGAGCGAAGCGCGGCATCCTTGTCGGTCACATTGCGCAGGCCGAAGGCAATGGTGACAAGGTCGAAGCTGTTGTCGGCAAACGGCAGGCACTCGGCATTCGCCTGCACGAACTCGAGATTCTGGGAGAGTCCCGCGTCAATGAGCCGGTCGCGCCCCACCCCCAGCATGGAGGCGTTGATGTCGGCCAGGACGACACGGCCCGCCGGACCCACGCGCTTCGAGAAGGCGCGGGCCAGGTCGCCGGTGCCTCCGGCAATGTCCAGCACCTGGTGGCCGGGCCGAACCGCCGACATCTCGATCGCGTAGCGCTTCCAGAGGCGGTGAATCCCTAGCGACATCAGGTCGTTCATGATGTCGTAGCGGTCGGCGACGGAATGGAAGACATCCGCCACCTTCCGGGCCTTCTCGGCGGTCGGTACGGTCTGGTAGCCGAAGTGGGTGGTACCGTCTTTCTGGGCGGGCGGATCAGAGCGGGAATCGGACATGATGTGGACTGCAGGACGGGGCCTGGAAAGGGACCGGCATTGTCCGCCGGTCGCCGCAGGGCTGGCAAGGGCGGACCGAAGCGGCCCGCCCCCGTGTTTGACCCGCGTCAGAGTGCGTAAGGGTCGGCCTTGCCTGCCTGGATGTTGTCGAGGATGGCGCGTTCGCGGCTGATGAACAGGTTGATGAAGTCCTGCGCGGAGCCCATGGGGCGCATGACCTCAAAACCCCGGCCCAGAAAGTCGTAAAGCCCGGCGAGTCCGGCCATGCGGGCAGGGCGGTGCGCAATACGGAACGTCGCGTAGATCACGCGCGAGCGGACATAGCGGTCCAGCCCCTTGCCCAGTTCGGCAAGCAGGTCGAGTTGCCGGTGGCGTTCCTCGAAGTGACCGCAGGCGCGGTAGGCCTCCAGGATGTTCAGTTCCGTGATGTCCTTGTAGCCGAGCGTCTCGAACAGCATGGTGGCCACGTCCTCGTCGAGCTCGCCGGTCAGGGCATTCAGCTCCAGGGCCACAGCCGAGGTCCGCATGACGGAATCGGGCAGCAGGCGGGTGGCCACGGGCAGCGCGCGTTCGATCTCGCGGGCAAGCTCATTGAGGTCAAGCCCGCCGTAAAGGTCCGAAAGGAAGAAGCGGGTCACGGCTTCGTAGCGGGGGTCGGCCAGGAAATCGGCGTGGGTGCGCGTCAGGCGCGCGGCTTGCCACTTCTGGATCGAAATGAAGCGCTCCCGGAACGGCTCGTCATGATGGCTGCGCCATGTGCGAAAACGGCCCAGCTCGTAGCGCATCTGGTCGGCGAGCGTCCGGATGTCGTCACGCCGCAGTGCATGGCCTTCGGGCGTGTAGACGAGCTCGGCATTACCGGTGGTCATGGGAATCTCCGTGGCCGCAGCCGTAATGGCCGACATGGTGCTGCTGTGCATGATGGTCGGGTCTCGTTGGGAATGGCCGCCGGACCAGCTTCCGGCGGCGCAATTCTACCGTCCCTTGGCCTTCGCGGCAGTCTGAAAGCATGCCAATTTGTGACACGGGCGAACAGATAGTGGGCACTTACTTCGGTGGCGTGTAGTGACCGACGGAAGCGGGCGCCGCGTTTGGCACCGCTGGCGGCAGGCGATGGACCTTGTCCAGGTATTCCTGCCACAGGATGTCCCGGCGGGCGCAGAGGGACTGCAGCCAGTCCCAGCTGTACAGGCCGGACGCGTGGCCATCTGAAAAGATGATTTTCACGGCATAGTTGCCGACCGGCTCGATCGCAGTAATGGCGACGTCGGACTTTCCTGTCGGCAAGGTGCCGCCCTCGCCCCCGTGTCCTTGCACTTCCGCTGAAGGCGAATGCACCCGGAGGAACTCGGCGCCGAGGACATGGCGCTCGCTCCCCCAGCTGACGGTGAGCTCGCGGCGTTCGCGGTGATAGCGCAATTCGGTCGGGGCGGGGGTGTTCATGGGCATATGCTCGGGCTGGGAAGGGCCGTGTCAGGCCGCCGCACTTACAGGATGAAGCGGCTCAGGTCTTCGTCTTCGACCAGGCTGCCAAGACGATGCTGCACGTCGTCGGCGGTAATGGCGAGGGGTGAGCCCCGGCGCTCGGCGGCCAGATCGGCCGCATTGAAGGAAATTTCCTCCAGCAGCTTTTCCAGCACCGTGTGCAGCCGGCGCGCTCCAATGTTCTCGGTCCGTTCGTTCACCTGCCAGGCGACCTCGGCGATACGCCGTACACACTCCGGAGTGAACTCCACCTCCAGACCCTCTGCCGCAAGCAGGGCCCTGTATTGCTGCGTCAGGGAGAAATGGGGCTCGGTCAGGATGCGCTCGAAGTCGGCGGGCGAAAGGGCGTCGAGTTCAACGCGAATGGGCAGTCGCCCCTGCAATTCAGGGATCAGGTCCGACGGACGTGCAAGGTGAAAGGCGCCTGACGCGATGAAAAGGATGTGATCGGTTTTTACCATTCCGTATTTGGTGGACACCGTGCTGCCCTCGATGAGGGGCAGCAGGTCGCGTTGAACACCCTCGCGCGACACATCGGCGCCGCCGGTTGTCTCGCCGCGCCGGCACACCTTGTCGATCTCGTCGATGAACACAATGCCGTTCTGCTCAACGGCCTGCATGGCCCGGGTCTTTATCTCGTCTTCGTTGAGGAGCTTGCCCGCCTCTTCGTCCTGAAGCAGTTTCAGTGCCTCGGCAATGCGCAGCCGACGGGTACGTCCTTTTCCGCTTCCCATGGTGGCGAACAGGCTTTGCAGTTGCCCCGCCATGTCCTCCATGCCAGGTGGCGCCATCAGGTTGACGCCGGAGGCAGGTATCGAGACCTCGATCTCGATTTCACGGTCATCCAGTTCGCCGTCCCGCAGCTTTCGGCGAAAAGCGGCGCGTGTCCCGGTGTCGGGCGGAGGCGTGCCTGCGTTGCCCCAGTCTTGTCGCGCGGCAGGCAGGAGGATGTCGAGAATGCGTTCTTCGGCAGCCTCTTTTGCTCGGTGTCCGACCTTTTGCGCTTCCTGTTCGCGTGTCATCTTGAAGGCAATGTCCGCCAGGTCGCGAATGATGGTCTCGACGTCGCGGCCGACGTAACCGACTTCCGTGAACTTGGTGGCTTCCACCTTGAGGAAGGGGGCATTGGCCAACCTTGCGAGGCGACGGGCGATCTCGGTCTTGCCGACACCGGTCGGCCCGATCATCAGGATGTTTTTTGGCGTGATTTCATTGCGGTGGGCTTCATCCACCTGCATGCGGCGCCAGCGGTTGCGCAGGGCGACTGCAACCGCCCGCTTCGCAGCGGTCTGTCCCACAATGTGGCGATCGAGTTCGTGAACAATTTCACGCGGTGTCATCTGGCTCATGGCGGATCCTTTGCATCGGCACCGCCAGAGTGACATGCGGTGCACGGGTTCGTTCGTGGCATCAGGGGCCGGCCCCGGCGCGACCGGTGAGGTGTGATCCTGTTACGCTTCCAGCGTTTCGACCACGGTGCTGTGATTGGTGAATACGCAGATGTCGGCGGCGATCGACAAGGATTTCTCCACGATGGTCCGCGCGTCCAGATCGGTATTTTCGTACAGGGCGCGGGCAGCTGCTTGTGCGTAGTTGCCGCCTGAACCGATGGCGAGGATGCCTTGCTCGGGTTCCAGTACGTCGCCATTGCCGGTGATGATGAGTGAAGCGGTTTTGTCGGCAACGACCAGCATCGCTTCGAGACGACGCAGGGTGCGATCCGTTCGCCAGTCCTTCGCCAGTTCGACGGCCGAGCGCAGCAGATGGCCCGAATGTTTCTGAAGCTTGTTTTCGAAATAGTCGAAGAGCGTGAACGCGTCCGCCGTTCCGCCAGCGAACCCGGCAATCACCTGGTTATTGTAGAGGCGTCGTACCTTGCGGGCATTGCCCTTCATGACGGTATTGCCAAGGGATACCTGGCCATCGCCCCCAAGGGCGACGAGATTGCCACGGCGTACAGAAACAATGGTGGTCACGGGAAGGCCTCGACTCGCATACGGAATCTCCGGGAAATGGAGGCGTCGTCCGGAAATTCAAGCCGGAACCTGTGCAGCTGCCCGGCTTAACCCTGCTTGACGACCAGTGCCTCCACACCATTGTCCTTCAGGCTGGAGCGGGCGCTTGCGGCCTCCGACTTGCCCTTGAAGGGGCCAACCATGACGCGAAACCATGCTTCGCCCGGCGTGACGGGGACCTTGGTCACCTTGACCGGCAGCCCTAGCATCAGGATGGCGGCGCGTCGTTTGTCCGCCTCCTCTTCGCTCTTGAAGGAGCCGGCCTGCAGAAGATAGCCAGGCCCCGTCTTTTCTGCCGGTGTGGAGGACGCGGTGGCTGCTGCGGACGGTGGCGGGGCGCTTCCGGGCATCGCCTCCTGTTTGGGCAGCAGGGTATAGAACTCGAAGCGGGGCTCTTGCGGCTTGCCGGATGCAGGAGCATTGCCGCCTCCCTCTTGGCCGGTGGCCCCTGCGGCGGGCAGCGTCCCGGGGGCAACCGCGGCAGTGACTGCCCGCGGGTGATCCTTGCGCAATTCCCACAAATGCCAGAGGAGGGCGACGAACAGGCCGGTCAGCAGGCCGAGGACCAGCCACAACGCACCCGGGGCCCCCTTGCGCTGGCCCTTGGGCGGATTACGGCTGGCGCCACGCTTGCGGGCGGCGGGCTTTTTGGCAGCGGCCTTGGCCATGGCTTACATCCGGTCCGGTGCGGCGACACCCAGCAGGCCGAGGCCTTGGGCGATGACTGACTTGACCGCTACGCACAGTGTGAGGCGCGCGTTCCGCACGCGCACATCCTCGACGAGGATCTTGTGGGCGTTGTAATAGGCGTGGAACTCCTGGGCAATGTCGCGCAGGGCATTGGCGAGCTGCTGGGGCGCGCGGTTGCGCGCAGCGGAGGCCACAGTTTCCGGCCAACTGCCCAGTCGCTTCGCGAGTTCTTCGGCGGCTGCCTCGGGAAGTTCGGCCAGGGCGGAAAGACCTTCCACGGCATCGAATGCGCCGCCGCGTTCGTCCAGTTCGCGCAACATGCTGCAAATACGGGCATGGGCGTACTGGAGGTAGTAAACGGGATTATCTGCCGTCTGCGACCGCGCGAGGTCGATGTCAAACTCCAGGTGCTGGTCCGGCGAGCGCGACAGGTAGAAGAAACGAGTGGCATCGTTGCCGGCCTCTTCGATCAGTTGATGCAGTGTCACGAAATTGCCGGAGCGCTTTCCCATGCGGCCCGACGACAGGGTCACGAACTGGATGAGCGCAACATGGAAACGGTCGCCCTGGCCCGTCAGCGCTTCGATGGCGGCGCGGACGCGCGCAATGTAGCCGTGATGGTCGGCACCCCACACATCGATCAGGGTGTCGAAGCCGCGCTCCAGTTTGTCCAGATGGTAGGCAACGTCGGCGGCAAAGTAGGTGTGCAGGCCGTTTTCGCGT
>DASSUO010000272.1:0-2702 GCA_035706925.1 Moraxellaceae bacterium | reverse complement strand
CTCACAAAGATACTCACTCGCCGCACCCAGCACAGCGCCAGGGCGGCACGGATCGCCTCGACCCGGCCGGACACGGTCAGCATGAACGCCAGCACGTCGGCCGCCATGCGGGCGTCGCGCAGCGTCATCACGCCGCGCACCCACCCGATGCGTTGCGGCGTCACCACACGCACGGTGTAGTCGCCGGTGCGGGCTTTTGAGATGACTACGGGTTGGGGCATTTTTTAGCCATCTCCATGTACTCCTTGACCATGTCAAGACGGGCGCGCTGGCAAGCCAGCAAATTGTATTCCGTCCGGGTGTGCGCCCACCGGGCGGCGATCGCGTCTTCTTGAGCCTCGACAAGGCGCTCCAGGGTATTGCGGAGGTAGCGCAGCAAGCAGACGATAATGACCAGGAGCAGCACGATGACTGCTGAGAGGATGGTGGTCATCGCTGCGGCACCATCTGCTTTACGCCGTCCAGGCTCAGATTGATCACGATCTCCTCGCGACCCGACCCGTAATTGCGGTACGCCGTTACCGCGTGACGAATGTTGACGGCCAATTCGTGCGCCGCTTCGTTCACGATCTTTTCGGCTTCCAGCATCAGATTTGCCCGGATGCGCCGCTCCAGATCGTCCGAGACAATCTTATTCAGCCCATCGACCAGAAATTCCGGTGTCATGGATGTTTGTGCCATCACTCTTCTCCTCTCGTCATCCACATGTCATGCAGGGCCAGCCAGTCGCGGGCCACGAAGCACAGGCAGGCGTCGCCCGGCACCCAGAAGCGCACCAGGTAGCCGTCGGTGTCGTGGATGATGACCAGCTTCGCCTCCGGGTTGGCCAGCGCGATGCTGCGCACCCGGGAGGCGACCTTGAGGGATTCCGGCGTGTTGGGGTGGATGATCATTTCAGTCCGCTCCCGTTGCAATGGGAACAATGTTTTACGCGATCTTTACCGTGATCAGGGGAGTACTGAATAACCCACCCCTCTCCGTTGCATCTCGTGCACGGCTCATCGTCCGGTGTGTTGAGGATGGCGCGGATGCGCCAGGCGAACAGCGCCAGGACGGCGCAGACGAACAAGAACCAGGTCATTTCTTTTCTCCTTTGTTGCGGTGCTTCCACATGAGATAGCAATCCGCAAGTCCGATAATCACGCCAATTAGAGCAATGCCTTCGGGCAGATAAGTGATATCCATCACAGCTTCTCCAGTTGCAGGCACGCCTGCTGCAGCGTCTGCACGGCGGCGCGGGGGTTGTGGCCGGCCAGTTGGGCCTGGGCCTTGGGCACGGCGGTGCGTAGCACGTCGCGCAAGACGTTGGAGGCGTCGGCGGTGAGCCGGTCGCGGATCACGCGAGCGGCGTCCTCCTTGCTCATCGTGGCGACGTAGCGGTCGCCGTCGTACAGTTCGACGAGGAGGCGCAGGCCGTCGTAGCGTTCGTGGCGAAAGTTCAGCATGGCAGCCTCCGCACGACGAGCAGGGACAGCAGGACCTGGGCGCCGGTGAGGACGGCCATGCCGGTGGGGGTGGTGGCCAGCGCCGGGAGGGCGAAGGCGGCAAAGAGCAGGGTGGGCTTCATGATCAGGCTCCGTCGAGCATCAGGACCGCCAGGAAGGCGGAGGAAAGCGCCAGCATGACCAGCAGGGTGCCGAAGGTCAGTCGGCCGGTTGTCAGGGCGTACCACGCGGCGCAGGACAGGCCGATCGTGACGCCGGTGAGGATCTTGCCGAGGGCTTGCTTCATTTCATCGCCCCGCTCCAGTATTCAGCACAACGGCGCAAAGCATCTTCCCCGCCCACGGCTTCGATCGCGGCACGGGCTTGGGCTTCGGTTGAGTAGCATGGGAACATGCAGGCGGATAGAAAGGGAAGGTGGTAGTTTTCGACACGAACAAAATCCGCAATCACATGCACCATGTATTTCGTTCCAACCGCATCCGCCCCCACAACCCCCGGCATCCTCCGCATCCTCCGCATCACGCTGACGGCGTGCGCGTCGGCTGAGGCTTGGCGGTGGGAAGAGAAGTAGTTGCCGAAAGAGAATAAACCACCATCAGCTAAATCTTGCGTATCAGTAGTGGGAAATGATTCACCCCCCGTGCTTTGGTATACGTATTTCTCCCCACGCGCCATCCGCCCCGGAATCACGCACAACGGCTGCTCCGGTTCAACCGGAATCGCCTCCAGTTTCTCAATCTGCTTGCGAAGCACGGCAATCTGCGCGTCTTTTTCGTGTTGCTTCACGACTGTCCTCCCACGGCGAGGATTTCGCCGTTCTTGTAGTGGATGTACGCCATCGGATTGCTGCCTTCCCAGTGAACTCGGCGCTTATCATCCAGCAAATCAGCGATGGGCTTGCCGTATTCACTGGGAACGTCGTAGCCCTCATAAGCACGCGACCAGCGGTCCCCGCAGCACTCGCAGTCTTCGCCCGTCTCGCAACCGTCGAAGTACAAGCCGATGTCAACGGCGCGGCGATCCGCGTCGTCTGCGGAATCTGCCTCGACGACGACAAAGATACTGATCCCCGCCTCCGAGTCGATGTTGAATGATCCGCCGCTGTTGTTTTGCCGATACGTGAAAAACATGATGGTGTCCTCTTGTTGTCAGTACGACCGACTTTAACCACATCCGGTTAAGGCGTCAAGCACCTGCTGGAAAATTTAAGCACTTGCTTGTCGCTTCGCGCGGGGCTATGCTGATGGCGTTTCGTAT
>DASSUO010000271.1:0-7164 GCA_035706925.1 Moraxellaceae bacterium | reverse complement strand
ATCTGCCTGTTTACCCTTCCTGCGGCCCATGCAGAGACGGCTCCCGCATCGGCAACAGCCAAGCCCGTAGCGCCAGCGACGACGGCCGCCGTCGTCAAGCCAGCGGCCGCTACTCCGGCCAAGCCGGTTACCGCGCCAACCGCCACAACCGCCGCTCCGGCGACGCCCCTCAAACCCGCTGCACCGGCCTCAGCCAAGCCTGTCGCTCCCGCTGCGGCGCCGGCTGCGCCCGTTGTCGCCGCCCCCATCCCACCCGCCACACCTGCGCCTCTCACCCTGGAGCAGCGACACCAGCAGGAACTGCTGTCAAATGCAGAGCGCATCGACAAGGCGAATCGTGATCTCCTGGCGCGCACCCAGGAGCTGCAACTCAAAAATGAAAACCTCGACATGCAGCTCAACATCATTCGTCATGACAAAAGCTCCGAGGGCATCTGGAAGGGGGCACTGGCCGTGATTGCCGGCTTCCTGATGGGATGGTTCTTCGCTACCGGCAGCCGTCGCAAGAGCAGTTGGTAATCCCCACTCCTCCGCAATGAACGGCCCCCTGCGCACGGCGCGTCTGGACTGGACGCAGGGGACCCCTTTCTCCCTTGATTTCGGCGACGTCTACTTTTCGCGTGAAGGCGGGCCGGACGAAACGCGACATGTCTTTCTGGCCGGGAACGGATTGCCGGAGCGCTTTTCCGGACTGACGTCGGGAGGCCGTTTCACCATCGCGGAAACCGGGTTCGGTACCGGCCTGAATTTTCTGGTCACACTTCGCGCCTGGCAGGACGCCGACGTCGATGCGTGGCTTCACTACATCAGTGTCGAAAAGCTTCCCCTGTCGAAAGATGATCTTTGCCGTGCCCATGATGTCTGGCCTGCATTGCGGGATCTCGCCGCACAGCTTCAACAGTACTATCCCGTTCTCGTCCCCGGCTTCCATCGCCTCGTTTTTCCGTCACTTCGCGCCCCCCTCACCCTCTTTCTGGGTGGCATCGATGAATTTCTGCCTCGCACCGACGCCAGGGCCGACGCCTGGTTTCTCGACGGTTTTGCTCCCTCCCGCAATCCCGACATGTGGACCGACGCACTCTTCAGCGGCATTGCTCGTTGCAGCAGGCCGGGGGCGACGTTTGCCACCTTCACGGCCGCTGGCGACGTTCGTCGCGGACTGATCGCCGCAGGATTCGAAGTAGAAAAGTCTGCAGGTTTTGGAAAAAAGCGGGAAATGCTGGCCGGCCGAATCACCACGCCAATGGTCGCGCCAACACGCGCCGCCACCCCGTGGTTCATGAGGCCGCATGTCGCCCCGTTACGACGGGAAGCCTGCGTGGTCGGTGCCGGCATTGCCGGATGCCAGGTGGCTCACCGCCTCGCCCTGCGAGGTTGGCGCGTGACGGTCATTGAAAAAGAAAGCGTGGCGAATGCCGGATCGGGTAATCCGGCCGCCGTTGTCTATGGTCGATTGGCGGCACCGGGAAAGGCGCTCGATCATTTCCCGCAGGCATCCTGGCTCTTCATGGTAAGGGAATTGTCCGCACAGCAGCCCGCCGATCCGGCATGGCATCCCTGCGGCATCCTGCAACTGGCCACCGGAAACCAGGCAGCGTTGGCGGACCCCAATCACGGCGAAATGGCTCCACTCGACTTTGCCCGCCCTGTCAGCCAGGAGGAAGCATCGGCTCTCGCAGGCATTCCGGTAAAATTCCCCGCCGTATATTTTCCAACGGCGGGATGGCTCGATGCACGACGCTATTGCCACTCGCTACTGAATCATCCACAGATCGAAACCAGAACCGGCGAAGCGGTGATCTCGCTGTCACCACATGAAGGTGAATGGTCCGTCGGTCTCTCCAGCGGTGAGCATGTCGGCTTTCCCATCGTTGTCCTGGCATCGGCAGGAGCCATTCCACCGATTGACGCCCTGTCTGATCTTCCTCTCTCATCCATCCGGGGACAGGTTTCGCTCGCTCCCTCGACACCCGAATCTGCAGCACTGCGGCTAATGGTCTGTCACGACGGCTACATCAGCCCGGCACTGCCCGAAGCAGGCCACTGTCTGGGCGCAACCTTTCATCCTGGCGATACGGACACGTCCGTACGAGTCGACGATCATCGCGCCAATCGTGAGCTTCTTGCACAAGCCCTCCCCGAGTTGGCAGCATCGCTCCCTCCAGAGACAGAATGGACGGGACGCGCCGCGCTTCGTTGCCAAAGCCCTGATTATTTGCCTCTGGTGGGCCCCGTCTGCGATCCGCAGGAATTCGACCGGCGCTATGCAGGACTGCGTGACGGAAAACGGATCGACTATCCGCCGCCTCCCGTTCTGCCAGGACTGTATGTAAACCTGGCGCACGGCTCGAAGGGATTCAGTCAGGCCGCGCTTGCTGCAGAAATTCTGGCGGCCGAGATCAATGACGAGCCCGCACCGGTATCACGTGCGGTTCTCGACGCCTTGCACCCGATGCGCTTTCGTGTCCGGCAGCTTCGGCGGGGGCGCTGACAGACACCGTCTCGTCAACGACGGGGAGACAGTCCGCCCTCGCGCTCCCATTCACATCGCACCTGCAAACTGTCGCCGGGCGCATGGGAACCATTCACGGCCTCCCAGATAAAGGTGTGAACACCTGACATCTCGGTTTCGAGGTGTACCTTGGCGCTGGCCCAATACATCTGCATCAACAGGTGCTCGAACTTCTTCATCCACAAGTCCCATTCATATTCGATGGCGCGATAACTCGCCCCGAAATGGATGACCTGCGTTTGATACGTCCCGGCGGTTTCATCAAAGCCCGATATGCCGAACATTTCCTTGCAGAATGGCCAACCGTCAGCATCAGGCAGCATGTCCACGATGCCGAGATTGTGTGCACGCCGCACACGGCGCTCCATCTGCGTTCCGAATGCGACGTCCCGGACAATCCCGTAAACAATTGATTCCTGATCCATGGTGCTCACTACTGTCCGTGTCCTGACAGGAACGCCAGGAATGCCGCTTCGTCGATGACGGGAACGGCCAATTTCTCTGCTTCAGCCAGTTTGGATCCTGCGGCTTCCCCCGCGACGACGCAGTGCGTCTTTTTTGACACGGAGCCTGACACTTTCGCCCCGAGCTGCTGAAGCTTGTCCTTGGCCTGGTCGCGACTCATGGATTGCAGACTGCCCGTGAGAACCCAGGTCTGCCCGGCGAGCGGTTGCTCACGCTCACCGATCCCTTCCATGTCCGGCCAGTGCACGCCCCGCTCACGCAAATGCGCGATCACCTCTCGGTTATGCGGCTGCCGGAAAAAAGTCGCTATCGACTCCGCCACCACCGGGCCTACATCGACTACCGCCATCAAGGCCGCTTCGTCGGCCGCCACGAGTGCATCGAGGTTTCCGAAATGCCGGGCCAGATTCAGGGCCGTGGCCTCACCCACCTCGCGGATTCCAAGCGCATAAAGAAAGCGGGGCAGCGTGGTGCTTCTACTCCGGTCGATTGCCCCAAGCAGGTTGTCAGCCAGCTTGTCTCCCATGCGATCCAGCGGCAGGAGATCTGCCTTCTTCAATGCATAGAGGTCTGCACTGGAGCGAATCAGGCCAAGATCGACAAGCTGCTCGATCCATTTGTCGCCCAAGCCTTCGACATCCATCGCCCGTCGCGAAACGAAGTGCTTGAGCGACTCCTTCTGCTGGGCAGGACAGTAGAGACCACCAGAACAGCGCGCGATTGCCTCATCCTCGGGCCGCTCGATGTCGGAACCGCAAACCGGACAATGGGTCGGCAACGGCAGTACAACCGTACCGGCAGGACGCCGCTCTGGCAGCACTCGCACGATCTTGGGAATGACGTCCCCGGCCCTGTAGATGACCACGCTGTCGCCGACGCGCACATCCATTCGTTCGATTTCATCGAAATTGTGCAACGTTGCATTGCTGACCGTCACCCCGCCCACAGCAACAGGCTCCAGACGCGCCACCGGTGTCAGGGCCCCGGTACGGCCGACCTGGAACTCGACGGCCCGTATGACCGTCACCGCCTCTTGCGCCGGGAATTTGTAGGCCGTTGCCCAGCGCGGTGCGCGCGATACGAAACCAAGCTCTTGCTGCCAACGGACGGGATCAACCTTGATGACTACGCCATCGATTTCGTAAGGCAGACTGTCGCGACGACGCTGTACATCGTCGTAGAAGGCCTGAACAAAGGCCACTCCTTCTCCCTGACGGATTTCCTTGCTGATCCGGAATCCAAGCGCTTTGACTTGTTGCAACATGCGGTACTGGGTGGGCTCTGGCGTCAGCCCCTCGCTTCGCACCAGACTGTAGGCATAGAACTCCAGCGGGCGCAGGGCGGCAACGCGAGGATCCAGCTGGCGCAAGCTGCCGGCGGCGGCGTTACGCGGATTGGCAAATGTTTTTTCGCCGCGCGAGGCATTTTGCTCGTTCAGCCGAAGGAAGCCTGCCTTGGGCATGACGACCTCGCCCCTGACTTCCAGCAGACGCGGAATCACTGCCCCCTCAAGCCGCAAGGGGATGGTCTTGATTGTCCGGACATTGTGCGTGATGTCTTCCCCGGTGACGCCGTCGCCCCGCGTGGCGCCACGCACCAGCACACCGTTTTCATAGACAAGGGAAATAGCCAGGCCATCGAGCTTGGGCTCGCAACAATAGGGAATCGGCGGACTCGCCAGCAAATCCACTCCCTGACCAAGCAAACCGCCAAGTCGGTCGCGAGCACGACGATCAAAGTCCGCGAATTCGTCGGCGCTGAAGACATTATCCAGCGACAGCATCGGGACCTCATGCTGCACCGTCGAAAAGGCGCTGACTGCCTCGCCACCGACCCGGCGAGTGGGAGAATCCTCGGTCACCAGGTCGGGAAACTGCGCTTCGAGTTCGCGCAACCGGATGAACATCCGGTCGTACTCGCTGTCAGGCAGCTCGGGATCATCCAGGACGTAGTAGCGGAAATTATGATGCCGCAGCTCGGTGCGCAGGCGATCAACCTCGCGCGCAGCCTCTTCCTTGTGCACGCTCATGCCCTCAGTGCGACGGCCGCTGCATCAGGCGACGGCGCTCGAATTCCTGAACCCGCTCCCGGTAATGCTCGATCAGCTGACGTGTCAGTGGCTGACTTTGCTCATCGAGAATGTCGCCTTGCAGTTCTGTCGCCAGACGCTTGGCCGTATCAACCATGATGTCGTAGGCCAGGATGCTGCTCACGCCTGGAAGGCTCAGGAAGAAACTCACGCCCGGAATTTCTTCGCCGGTCATTTCCTGCAGGTCGAAGGTTCCGGGCTCGACCGCCTTGGCCATGCTGAACAGGACTTGCCCCTGCCCGGTGGGCCGCTCGTGCCGGTGGAAGATGTTCATGTCGCCGAAACGCAGGCCATAGCTCAGGATGCAGCGCAACAGGTCTTCGCCGTTGAAAGGATGCTGACGTGAAACCACGTGCAGCGCAATCACGTCCTGCACGTCGACATGCGGCCGTGCATCTGCCTGCCGCACCGATCTGACAGGCTCCACGGGCGGGCTGTCGTAAAGCGCCTGCGCACGCGTGCGCGTCCTGCCGGGCATGGGCGGCGGCGCAATCGTCTGATCGGCAAACATGTCTTGTTGCTCCGCCTCATGAATCGGCGAAGCGACTGGTGTGAGCAGCACAGGCGGCTGCTCCGGCGCGGCAGAGACATTTTCAACCGGGGGTGGCACTACCTCCCCCTCGACACTACCAGACACCTGCTCCTGCATTGATGACGGGGCGTGCGCCGGATATGACCGCAGGTGCTGTCCTGCCACCGTTGGCGCTGAAGAAGGCTGCCTGTCGCCAGGCAGCTCGCGAGCGGCCGACAGGGCCATGGAGGGCTCTGTCCTTGTTGCGGCGGCCGCCGCATCAAACCCCGCACTTTCCGTACGGGGCTGGTCAGTACGTTCCGGGGACGATGCGATAACGGAGCGATCGGCGCGATCCCGCGTGCCCACCACGATCACAGGCTCCAGCGGGACGTCCTCATCCGGCGGCATGTCATCACTGAACCGCGGACGAACCCGCACTTTCCCGAGCTCCGGAAAGGAGTCGATCGTCTCTGGTCCAGGTGGAACCGGCTCCAGGCGCACACGCACACGGCGCTGGAATTCACGCAGCCATGAGATGCCGCGCCACAGCAGCGCAAGCAGGATCAGACCGCCCACTACGTAAAGAAGTTCCATGCGTCAGCCTTGATCAGACCGCCGCCAGCGCGGCGGCCTCCTCCACGTTCACGGACACGAGGCGGGAAACGCCCGGCTCGTGCATGGTCACCCCCATCAGCTGATGCGCCATCTCCATGGCGATCTTGTTGTGGGTGATATAGATGAACTGCACCTTCTCGGACATTTCCTCGACCAGACGCGCATAACGCCCGACGTTGGCGTCATCAAGCGGTGCATCCACTTCATCCAGCATACAGAAAGGTGCCGGGTTCAACTGGAAGATCGAAAACACCAGGGCCAGTGCCGTCAGCGCTTTCTCACCACCGGAGAGCAGGTGGATCGTCGAGTTACGCTTGCCAGGCGGACGCGCCATGATGGCCACGCCGGCCTCGAGCAGGTCCTCGCCCGTGAGCTCCAGATAGGCGTGCCCGCCCCCGAATACCTTGGGGAAGAGGTCCTGCAGGCCCTTGTTGACGCGGTCAAACGTATCCTTGAACAACGTTCGCGTTTCACGGTCGATCTTGCGGATTGCGTTTTCCAGCGTCTCGAGAGCCTCGCGCAAGTCGGCATCCTGTGCATCCAGATACGTCTTGCGTTCTGATTGCGCCTGATATTCGTCAATGGCCGCCAGGTTGATCGGCCCCAGGCGGGAAATGCGCCCGGAAACCTTCTCCAGGTCTTCCTGCCACTGAGACTCCGTGGCGTCGCCCGGCAGATTGGCCAGTACCGTTTCCAGATCGAATTGTGCCTCGACGAGCTGTTCCTGCAGGGACTCGCGGCGCGAGATCGCGTTCTGCCATTCCAGCCGCTGTGCCCCCAGCATGTCGCGAACCTGCTGTGCTTGCTGCTCGGCCTGCTGACGCTTGCGTTCGTGCTCGCGAAACTCGTGCTGCACTGCTTCGAGGTCACGGCGCACATCGGCAAGCTCCTGCTCCACCGCCAGCCGCTGCTCCAGGAACTCTTCGAGCTGCAGTTGCACTTCGCCACCGGGATTCTCGAGCTCCAGCA
>DASSUO010000270.1:0-11922 GCA_035706925.1 Moraxellaceae bacterium | reverse complement strand
CTGGAGTCTAGCAGTGGCCCCCCCTTCGTGCCGCCGGACCGTTCACAACGCGAACAACGGTTGAGCGGCAGGACGAAAGGCATGGCACCAGCCCGTCATGCGCCTGCGACGATCCGGGGAAAGGCGGCAACTGTCCTCTTCGTCATGAAGACGTGCGGCTCACTGATTCCGGCAAACGATCCCTGGAAAATGCGCACAAGGAGGAGAACCGGGTGTCCAAAGAAAAAGCCCGCTCAATGGCGGGCCTTTTGTAAGCAGCAAATAACCGCATTCAATGCAACAGGCGCGGCGCCCCGTCATCGCCCAGCGCCTGTCGCTGCGCGAGGGCCGACGTCGCCCGCATGCCTGCACCCAGCATGGCCATTGCGACCTCGTTCAGGTGGACACCCAGCATGGCACGGACTTCCGGCGAAAAGCGGAGCAGGACAAGCGGCTCGGCGTCGTCGTCCTCGACATCACTGCGACGCAGCAGGACTTCACCTTCTTCGGTTTCCACGACTTCAAGCGACTGCGCGGTGGACATGGTGCTCTCTGACATTCAAGTTCCTGGATATCAAGCTAGATGGGGTGACGCTACAGGATTTCAAGCGGCCGCGCGTTTTGCCACAGCCGACCGGGGTACGGAAGCCAAGGGACGTACTGAAGCGCGAGCGGGAGCACGAAGCAGGTGTGGGTGTGGCAAGCGCATGAACCTGAAACCCCGGCACGTCCTCACCCGCGCGACCTGCGATCGGGGTGAGGTCCGGCGGGTTCACCACTCCTGCATTTCACGACGGAAATCGCGGATGACCTGGGTGAGTTCCTGCAACCAGCGCTGAATGGACGCGATATCACGAGAAGAAAGCGGATTATCACCCGCCACTACGACCACGTTGATTGCGCGTGACGCGGTCTCCTCTTCGGCCACTGCCACCGGTACCTGATCCGGCGCAATCAGGCAGTCCTGGTGTGCACGCATCAGTTCGGCAAGCCAGGAACCGGCGTCCTGCTCGAGCTGTTGCAGCACGGTGATTTCGGGTGAGACCTGCCCTTTCGCGGCCATCGCCACGCGGACAGCCTCGCTCGTCATCAGCGGCCCCTGCAATTTGTAGAAGCGTACGAGTTCCTGCAGGAAGGCAAGATAGGCGCCGTGCAGATGCAGGATCGCCGCCTCGCGGCAGGACAGGGCCTCGGCTTCCCAGGAGAACGCCGTCTTTGCCTCGAGCAGCGCCTGGACGCGATCCAGCTGAAGGCGGGCAAAGTAGAGCTTCTGGTTGGTGCGCCCCTGGTTGGGACGCAGTTTGCCGGTGTCGATGGCGCCTTTCATGGGGTACCTCTTTCGCGGCAGAAGCCGCTCCTGCGTGTTTGGCGAAACAGGCCCCGACGTTGCGAGGCCAGCGACGTTGTGGCCGGCCTCGACACGGTGCCGTCAGTCCCGGTGTGGCGAGACTGGTCCGAATGGGGCGGAGCCAGTCCCGCAGGTGGCCGAGCCCGATGAGCGGGGCGGGCCGGGGCGCGATGTGGGCGGCCCGTCATCCACCGGACGTCGTCACGCACGGCCAGCGGCGCCGACAGGCCCCGGGAAGGTCCCGGGGTGCGGGATCATTTGGCCTTGGCGGGGGTCTCCACCCACTTGCCGTCGTGGAAGAAGGCCTGCCAGCCGGTGGGCTTGCCGTCCTTCTCGGTGACCACGAACTGCTCGCGAGTCTTTCGACTGAATCGTAGCACGGCCTTGTTGCCTTCCTTGTCCTTTGCCGGGGCCTTCAGCAGGTACTTGTGCTTCTCGTCGAGCTTGTCGGCTACGCTCTGCAGTTCCTCGATCGTGGGCGCGCGCGTTTCGCGATGCTTGGGAAACTGGCTCGCAGCCAGGAAGAGACCCGCGGCGCCGTCGCGCAGCAGGAAGAAATCGTCCGACTTCTCGCAGCGCAGTTGCGGCATGGGAATCGGATCCGCCTTGGGCGGCGCCGCCTCACCGTTGCGCAGCAGCTTGCGGGTGTTGCCGCAGGCGCTGTTGGTACAACCGAAATACTTGCCGAAGCGGCCGGTCTTGAGCTGCATGTCGGAGCCGCACTTGTCGCACTCGATCACCGGGCCTTCATAGCCCTTGATGCGGTAGTTGCCCTTCTCGATCTCGTAACCGTCGCAATCCGGATTGTTGCCGCAGACATGCAGCTTGCGATGCTCGTCGATCAGGTAGCTGTCCATGGCCGTTGCACACTTGGGGCAGCGGTGACGGGCCAGCAACTGGCGGGATTCGCTTTCTTCGTCGTTGTCGTCGATGGCGACGACTTCCCCGCCGGGCACGAGATTGATGGTGGCCTTGCAGCGTTCCTTCGGCGGAAGCGCATAACCCGAACAGCCGAGGAATACGCCGGTGCTGGCCGTACGGATCTGCATGGGGCGGCCGCATTGCGGACACGGAATGTCGGTCGTCACCGGCTGGTTGGGCCGCATGCCGTCATCCTGGCCGGCCTTCTGCAGTCGCGCTTTGAAGCCCTTGTAGAAATCGTTGAGGACTTTCTTCCACTCCAGTGACCCTTCCGCCACCTTGTCGAGTTCGGCTTCGAGCTCGGCGGTGAACGCGTAGTCCATGAGGTCGTCAAAGTTCTCGGTCAGGCGGTCGGTGACGATGTCGCCCATCTTCTCGGCATAGAGGCGACGATTGTCGAGCTTGACGTAGCCGCGTTCCTGGATGGTGGAGATGATGGCAGCGTAAGTGGACGGACGACCAATGCCGCGCTTTTCCAGCTCACGCACCAGCGTCGCTTCGGTGAAACGCGCGGATGGCTTGGTGAAGTGCTGGCTGGGATCGAGCTTTTTCAACGCAAGCGTCTCACCCACCTTCACATCGGGCAGCACCACGTCTTCCTTGTCCTTCTGCGCGGGGGCCATCACACGGGTGAAGCCGTCGAACTTCAGGATGCGTCCGCGGGTGCGCAGCTCGAATTTTTCCGCGCTGACCGCAAGACTGGTCGACAGATATTCGGCGTCGGGCATCTGGCAAGCCACGAACTGGCGCCAGATCAGCTCGTACAGGCGCTCGGCGTCACGCTCGAGACCACCGATATCGCCCGGCTTCGCGTTGACGTCCGAAGGACGGATGGCTTCGTGGGCTTCCTGCGCGCCTTCCTTGCTGGAATAGGAATTGGGTTTTTCAGGCAGGTACTTCTTGCCGAACTCGTCCTCGATGAAACCGCGCACCATGTTGATGGCGTCCTGGCTCAGGTTGGTCGAGTCGGTACGCATGTAGGTGATGTGGCCGGCTTCGTAGAGACGCTGCGCCAGCGTCATGGTCTTCTTCACCGAGAAGCCGAGACGGGTGCTTGCCGCCTGCTGCAGCGTCGACGTGATGAAGGGCGCGTTGGGACGCGTGCGCGTCGGCTTGTCATCGCGCCTGGCCACCGTATAGGTCGCCTTTTCGAGCCGCTTCAGGGCGGCATCGGCGTCCGCCTTGTTCGTCGGACGGAAGGCGCTGTCACCTTCGCGCGTGACTTCGAGGCGGAGTGCTTCCTTCTTGCCAGTGTGGGTGTCGGCATGGATTTCCCAGAACTCTTCGGGAATGAAGGCGCGGATTTCACGCTCACGCTCCACCACCAGGCGCACGGCCACCGACTGCACACGGCCGGCGCTGAGGCCGCGGGCGATTTTTTCCCACAGCAGCGGCGACACCATGTAGCCCACGACACGATCGAGGAAACGACGCGCCTGCTGGGCATTCACGCGCGATTGGTTGAGGACGCCCGGATGCTTGAACGCTTCGGTGATCGCATTCTTGGTGATTTCGTTGAAGACGACGCGCTTGAAGCGGCCTTCGTCGCCACCGATGACCTCGCGCAGATGCCAGGCAATGGCCTCTCCTTCGCGATCCAAGTCGGTGGCCAGATAGACGGTGTCGGCATCCTTGGCGAGCTTCTTGAGCTCGTCGATGACCTTTTCCTTGCCGGGCAGGATCTCGTAATGCGCCTTCCAGTCCTTCTCGGGGTCCACCCCCATGCGCGCGACCAGCGCGGCCTTGCCCTTGCTTTCCTTCTGCAGGGCCTTGGCCTCGGCAGAGAGCTTGCGGGTCGCCGCGGCCGCCTTGGCGCGCTCGGCAGGGTCCACCTTGGTGCCCGACCCACTGACGGGCAGGTCGCGGACGTGGCCGACACTGGACTTCACCACGAAGTCTTTGCCGAGGTACTTGTTGATCGTCTTCGCCTTGGCGGGCGACTCGACGATGACCAGCGATTTACCCATGGGATGTCACAGCCAGTGGAGGATGAGAATCGGCCGAGGCCGGCCGGAGAATCGGCATATATAAGAGGCACAACAGGCGGGGTCAAGCGGCCAATTGTGGGAGGCCGGCGGCTGCCTCCCTCGACAGGGAGAGGCACGCTATTGAATTTACTGGAGTTTTTTCAGGAGATCCTGAAGCAGGGAATGCAGTGCAGGCAGGGACTCGGGACCGGCCCCTTCCGTCCACCAGAGGCTCACGGCATTGGCTCGGGCCTCCAGCGCCACCCACTGTCCGGCCTCGGGCGGCAGCGAAAGACTCGCCAGAACGCCGGTCTTGCCGCTACGCGTCACCCACTCGCCATCCGGAAGGCGCTCGGCGCGAAAATAGGCGAGTCCCGGCGCATCGTCTGGCAGGAGCAGGGAGTAGCAGGCCAACAGACCGCCACCGGGACGCTCCCCGCGATACCACTCCGGCGGCGCAAGCAGGCGCGGATGCATCCCCGCCTTGCGCGCGTCGGCGCGGAGCTGCATCAGGCGGGTATCCCGGGCGCTCGGCCGGAGCAGCGAAATCTGCCCCAGCACGAACGCCACCACCACGATCAGCGCGACAGCGAAATAGCTCACGAAGCCACGGGTTCCGGCACCAGAAAGATCGGCTTGACCTTGGCCAGCTGAGCATCAAGCGAACTCGAGACACTGGACGAGAGCGTGAAGAAGCTCAGCAGCGCCTTGGAGTTGGCATCGTTCTGGAAAGCCGCGACGGTACGCTGCCAGAACGCGTGATTCACGAGCTGCAACTGCTCATTGGTCTTGACCAGGCCCTTGAGCTCCCAATCCGGCGTGCCCCCCTCGCGGGCAATGAAGTATTGCCGCATGAGGTACATGGAGGCCGAGCGGGTGATGAACTCGTGCGGCGTCGCAAATGGCAGGTGCATGCGTGCATTTGCCTTGAGCGCACCAAACACCGGACAGGCACTGGTTGCCATGATCAGTCCCATCAGGGCACGCACGCCCTCCTCCAGGCCGACGCGCTTCACGTATTCGCGCTCGGGGGTCACGACCCGCACGTTCGCCTTGGTGTGCGCCGGCAGCTTCTGGAAGTCACGTGCCACCTTGTCGAGGTCGAGCGCTGCCGGACAGTGGCTGTGCTCCACGCCGGACAACGGGCAGTTGCTGCATTGGTTGTTGCCGAGGCGCGTCCACTCCGGAGCGTCAACCGGTATGCGTTGCGAGTCGAACGAGCGGTCCAGATTGACATCGAACCGCAGTTCGAGGCCGTCATCGAAAGTGAAGTAATAATGGATGTGCGTCATGATTATTCTGTTATGTCCGCGAGCCTGAGGTGTCATTCCCCCGGCCCGGCAAAAGTGACGTCCACTGACGGCTGGTCATGCCGCTGGCGGTATCCGGGAATTCGTGTCCCCCATACTGCCATGCAAAAGACAGGCCGACCCGAATCCTCGCCCTGAACCTGCCTCACCGGCATTTTTTGCCGAGCCGCCCAATTATGTGACGGAGTGCGCAGTTCACGGCGGATGCTGACACTATCTCAGAACTTGCACCTTGTCGCCCAACTTCAGACGGCTGCCGGCAGGCGCCGCCGCCACCACGACATTCTGGCCAAGATAAATCCTGCCGTCTTCGCGACCCCGGTAGCGGCGCAAAATCGTCAGAATGCGACCGTCTTTGACGGCCGTCACAGGATCAATCGATGGAATCACGCAGCGCGAGCATGGCTTGACCAGCATCAGTTCGGTCTCGCCAATGCGAAGCCGCTGCCAGCCGTCCTCCGCATGCGGCGGGATGTCCCCTTCCACGACGATATTGGGCCGGAAGCGCCCCCAGTCGACTGTCGGCACCCCCTCCTCCTTCAGCAGGCGATTGAGATGGTCCAGCGAAGACTGGGTCACCAGCAAAAGGGGAAAGCCATCAGAAAATGCTGTCCGGTGTCCCTGGCCGGCATAACGCGGATCGACGGCGCGCAGGACCTCCGCCGGCATGTACACCAGGCGCACCGACAGGCCTAAAAAGGCCGAGCACCAGCGATCCGCCTCGGCCGATGCCGGCGACGCCATTACCGCATCGTCCCAGACCGTCACTCGCAGGAAATCGGCATGCGCAGGAACTGGTACGACCAAATCACTCATCCCCTCTGCAGACAGCCGCAATCCGGATGGCTCCGGCAGGGCGGACAGCAGGCAAAGGCGCGGATGGGTGCGCTGGGTCACGAAACACCCCTGCGCATCCACCAGCATCCAGCGCCGGTCGGATTCCGGACCCAGGGCGCCCAGGCGCAACTCAGGCACAAGGACGCGACGCGCCGACTTGAGCGGATGAATCGCCAACTCGCTGATATGCATGCAAACTCCCCAAGGCAAATAGCCAGGAAAGGCATTGTCCGGCCCCGGAACAACACCGGCAATCCCTCTCACGAGGCGACCTCGGCGACTGGTGCGACCACTCACCCAGGCCCAGCCATCAAACTGCCGTCCGCCCCGCCGATCATTGCGATTAAATTGGTAAGATCATGATCAGGCACCTTACCGTAGCTAATTGCCTGGCGTGGTACGACCATTAATACCCCCCCTTTGCCGCGCAGGCGGGCGGCACATTGCCGCCGTGACCGCTGATCAGGAGGCCAGACCTGAACATAATCACAGGACTGTACACACGTTCAGTGCACGTGCTAGCGTAGCCCATCCCTAACGGCAACTGGTTGTGAGGACTACGCAATGGAAGGCTTGACCACCCGGCAGGCAGAAATCCTCGAGTTCATCCGCGAGAACATCGAGCGCACGGGCATGGCCCCTACCCGCGCCGAGGTCGCCCTGCGTTTCGGCTTCAAGTCGAAGAACGCCGCTGCCGATCACCTGCGCGCGCTCGAACACAAAGGCTATATCAAGCTTCATGCAGAGCTTTCGCGGGGCATCCAGTTGCTGGAAGAGGCGGACCCGGACCTGGTTCCCATCATCGGGTCTGTGGCTGCCGGCCTGCCCATTGAAGCCATCGAGAACCGCGACCATGCCCTGCCCGTTCCGCAAGGCATGTTCTCCAAGCGACCCACTTATCTCCTGCGGGTCAAAGGGGACTCCATGAAGGACGCCGGCATCCTCGAAGGAGACCTCATTGCGGTCTACAAGACGAGCATTGCGCGCAAGGGACAGATTGTCGTGGCCCGTATCGAAAACGAGGTCACCGTGAAGTACCTCGACCAGGAAGAAGGCAAGGTCAAGCTGGTTCCGGCCAACATGAACTACCAACCCATCCTGGTATCACCGGAAGACATGGTGATCGAGGGGGTATTCGTCGGGCTGATCCGCGACTCCTTCGGGGTCTGACCCTTCGTTCATGGGTGTGTCGTCATGCTTGGCCCGGGCGCGCGATCAGGCGCCGACGCCATAGCGGCCAATCATTATCCCGGGCGCGAGCCCGGAACAGGTCGTCCATCTGACGGTACACTGCCTGCTCCACCTCGTGCCGCACCTGCCATTGCGCCTGCCGGTTTTCCGCCGCCGCACGCAGATGCGCGGTCGGGATGCGCTCGCCAAACTTGAAGTACATCCGCTCGGGCCGTGGCAGGGGTGTGCCGGCAACGCCGGTTGCCAATGGCATCCAGGTATCCCCGCCACGGAACCAGCGATCCAGTACGCCACTCTGCCGGGCCAGCCGCCCCAGCCAGGAACGCTGGAACGTCTTGCTGTCATAGCGGATCGTCATCGCATCGTCCGCACCGACCGCCGCAAAGGGAATGATGTCGTAGCCGTGCTGCATGGCCATTCGTGCAAAGCCGGTCCGTTGCTTCCACACCAGTCGGTATTCCTCGCCGGCGTTCTTCATGACCTCCCGAGCGCCGCCCGGGTACACGATGATGTGGGCCCCCGCCTGCATCAGTCTTGAGCAATTCTCCGGCGTCCCGTCGACGGCACCGAAGCGCAGCAGCATTCGCCCCCACCCCGGCGTCACGAAATGGAAGTGGTCGCCCAGTGACCGGAAATAGATCCCGGTACGGTCATAGACCCCCTGCACCATGAGCGGCGCATCGAGAATGCCGAACAGGGTATGGTTGCCGACATACAGCGCCGGACGTGCCGGATCGAGATGCTCCAGACCGGAAAACTGCGGATCGAACCAGAAACGGCGACCCGCCAGGAGATGGCGCAACAAGGCAGGAGGCGGCGGCGTGAAGTCCAGGGGATCGGGCAAGCGGCGGGACATGTAAGGCCTTTGGCGAGAAGAGAATCAGGGGATGATACCGACGGGCCCGTTGACGGGCATCGGCAAAGGAGGCCAGCTTGGCTGTGTTTCAGGTAGAATGCCGCCTCCCTTTGCCTCTGCCGCCCTGGATCCCGCCGGATGAGCGACAACCCGCACCAGATGAAACGCCTCAAGACGGGCGCCTTTGAACGCCGACTGTCTCTGGCCAAAGCCGGCTTTGTCGCCGGTACCCGTTTTGCTGCCGGCGCCGCCGGCTCCCTGTTCGCCAGTCCGGAAGAGCGTGAGGAGAAGCGGCGACGCATCATGGCTGAACAAGCCCAGTACCTGGTCAGGGAGCTTGGCAAGCTGAAGGGATCGGTAGTGAAGATCGGCCAGATGATGGCCCTTTACGGCGAACACTTCCTGCCGGAAGAAGTCACCCGCGCCCTGCACCAGCTCAACGATGACACCACCACCCTCACGTGGCAGTCACTGGAGCCGGTGGTTCGCGCACAGCTTGGCGACAAGCGCTTTGCCGAGCTCGAGATTGATCCGGAGCCCCTAGGCGCGGCGTCGCTGGCCCAGGTACATCGCGCCCGTCGCAAGAGTGACGGCGCCGAGCTGGTCCTCAAGATCCAGTACCCCGGCGTTGCCCACGCCATCGATTCCGACCTCAATCTCGTCACGCAAATGCTGCGCCTGACCAAGGCCGTGCCGCAGACCCGCGAATTTGACGAGTGGCTGGAAGAGGTGCGGATGATGATGCACCGCGAGGTGAATTATCCGCAGGAAGCAGAAACCACCCGCCTCTTCTACTCCTATTTGCGCAACGACGAGCGCTTCATCGTGCCGCGCATCTATCCGGAATACTGCACCGACAGCGTGCTGTGCATGAGCTTCGAGCGCGGCGTCCCCATCAACAGCCCGATCGTGCTGAACCTGCCGCAAGAGCGCCGCAACCGCATTGCCCGGGCGGCGCTGGACATCTGCTGCCGCGAAGTCTTTGAGTGGGGCGAGATTCAGACCGACCCCAACTTCGGCAACTACCTGGTTCGCCTGGCCGACACGCCCGACGCAACCGACCAGATCGTGCTGCTGGACTTCGGCGCCGTCCGCGACTTCCCGGAAGACCTACTGGCGCTGGCGCGCCAACTTTCACGCGCCGCGTTCTATCGTGATCGCGACGGCATGGTGAAGGCCATGCGGGGCTTCACCTTCTTCGACAACATGCCGGAGACGGTTAAGGCCAGCCTGACCGACCTGTTTTTCCTGGCGATCGAGCCGTTCTCCGATCTCAAGGACGCACCGCCTGAAGCCGTCACACCCGAGGGCAATTACGACTGGGCGAAAGGCCGGCTGCACGTCCGCGTTGCTGCATTGGCGGCGCGCTCAGCGGCCACTCGCCATTTCTCGGTTCCGCCCAAGGAAGTGATGTTCATCAGCCGCAAGTTCATGGGGGCCTACACCTTCATGACGGTGATTGGTGCGCAGATTTATGCACGCGATCTGCTGGAGCCCTACCTGACCCGCGACAACGGCTGATCCCGTTTTCGCGGCAGGCCGGCGCCAGCGCAGGTCGCGGCCAGTCGCTTCACCGAGACCGCTGCCGTCGACCACATGCGGATGGTGACCGGCAACGCCGTCGCCGCCGGAATTCACGCTTGTAGCAAAGACTACAGATATGTAGCCTGATCTACATGGAATCCTGGATCACGCTCATACTCAGCCTTTCTACTGACAACGCCACCGTACGGATGCGGGCCTGGCGCAGTATCAAGGCCTCAGGTGCCGCCACCCTGCGCGATGGCGTGTATTTGCTGCCGGACCGTCCAGCACAGCGGGCCGTCTTCGATGCGATTGCTCACGACGTAAGGTCGGCCGGCGGCATGGCCCTCGTGACAGCGATGGAAGAGCCGGAGGCCGGCCGGTTTTCGGGCTTGTTTGATCGCCGCGAGGCCTATCAAGACCTTCTGGCCGACATCAGCGCCTTTGTGCAGGACCTGGCCGACGCCGGTCCGGATGCGCAGAAGCAGGTGCGCAAACTGCGCAAGACCTATTCGTCCGTGACCGAGACGGACTTCTTTTCCGGCGACGCCCGGCGTCGGGCGGAGGCCGCCCTGCTGGCCGCTGAAAAGGCCGTGACCCGCCTGTTGTCCCCGGATGAACCTTGCGCCACCTCCGGCACACTTCCGCGCCTGACCAGGGCGGACTATCAGGGCCGTCGATGGGCCACCCGACGTCGCCCCTGGGTGGACCGGCTGGCCAGCGCCTGGCTGATTGGCCGGTTCATCGATCCTCACGCACAAATCCTCTGGCTGGACTCGCCCTCTGACTGTCCGACCGACGCCCTCGGCTTCGATTTCGACGGGGCCGCCTTCACACATGTGGGGGACCGCGTCAGCTTTGAAACACTGGTCGCCAGTTTCGGACTTGACGATCCGGCACTGGTCCGCCTCGGCGACATCGTCCATTACCTTGACGTCGGCGGCATCGCGCCTGCTGAAGCGGCCGGCATCGAGCAAGTGTTGCGTGGATTTCGTGACAGCATCCCCGACGACGACCAGTTGCTGGCCGCAGCGGGCAACATTTTCGACGGTCTGCTGGCCGCGTTCAGCATATCCGGGGAGCATGCGTCGTGAGAGAAGAGTCGACACCTCGTTACACCCTTTGGGAGCTGATAGTTTATTTTCTGGGTCTGGGTACGATCGGTTTTGGCGGGCCGGTGGCACTGGTTGGCTATATGCGCCGTGATCTGGTTGAGCGTCGCGGCTGGATCAGTGAGTCCGACTACAACGAAGGGCTCGCGCTGTCACAGATGGCCCCCGGGCCGCTCGCTGCGCAATTGGCCATGTATCTGGGCTTTGTCCATTATCGTTTGCGCGGCGCCACCCTTGTGGGACTGGCCTTCATCCTGCCGTCATTTTTCATGGTGATCGGGCTTGGCTGGGCCTATTTGCGCTATGGCGGCCTCAGCTGGATGCACTCGGTATTCTATGGCGTCGGTGCGGCCGTGATCGGCATCATCGCCATCAGCGCCCAGAAACTCACCACCAAAACGATTGGTCAGGACAAGCTGCTGTGGGGAATTTTTGCGGTCCTGGCGGTGATTACCTTCATCACGCGGTCCGAGATCGCTTCTCTCTTCATTGTCGCCGGCGTACTGGTCTGGCTGGTCCGCTGCAAACCGCTTCTGCGCAATACGCCGATGCTGGCCCTGACACCCTTGCCGCTGATGGTGACCGGAGCGGCGGCGCCCGGCGTGCTCGTCCAGATTGCGCTGTTCTTCACCAAGGCTGGGGCCTTCGTGTTCGGTTCGGGACTGGCGATCGTGCCTTTTCTCTACGGCGGAGTGGTCACCGAGCATCACTGGCTGAGTGAGAGGCAGTTTGTCGATGCCGTGGCGGTGGCCATGATCACGCCGGGGCCGGTGGTCATCACCACTGCCTTTATCGGCTACCTGGTGGCAGGCCTGCCCGGTGCCTGTGTGGCGGCGGCCGGAACGTTTCTGCCCTGCTACCTGTTTGCGGTGGCGGC
>DASSUO010000269.1:0-2599 GCA_035706925.1 Moraxellaceae bacterium | reverse complement strand
GGCTGCGCCTCCCACCGCGCCGTCGAAACCCCGGCCCAGACGCCCGCCCCGGCTCAGCAGCAGAAGCCCGCCGAAGCCCCCGCCGCCACGACCAGCGCCGCCAGCACCGGCACCACCATCGACACCGCCGCCCTGGAAGCGCAGAAGCGCAAGGCCGAAGCCGATGCCGCCGCTGCTGCCCTGCGCAGCCAGAACACCATTCACTTCGACTTCGACGTGTCCACCCTGCGCACCGAAGACCTGGCCATCCTGGACGCCAATGCCCGCTACCTGAGCGCGCATCCCAAGGCCCAGGTGCTGCTCGGTGGCCACACCGACGAGCGCGGCACCGCCGAATACAACATGGCTCTCGGCGAGCGTCGTGCCAAGAGCGCGCAGGCCTACCTGCTGACCCACGGCGTCAAGGCCAACCAGCTCGACGTCGTCAGCTACGGCGAAGAAAAGCCGGTGGATCGCGACCAGACCGAAGAAGCCTGGGCCAAGAACCGCCGCGTCGAACTGCAGTACCAGAACGAAGCCCCGTAAAGGGAAGCGGGGCCCGTACACCGGGCCCCGCATCGCATGACGCTGACGCTTTCCGAGCAACAGACAGAGGCATTGCGCGCGTTCCGGATGATTTTCCGGGCGGTGCGACGCCACTACCAGCTCATCGAGAAACACGCCGGCATTTCGGGTGCGCAGGCATGGGCCTTGTCGTTGCTGGCTGACCAGCCCGGCGTCACGGTATCGGCATTGGCTTCGGCCATGTCAATCCACCAGTCCACCGCCAGCAACCTGGTCGACAAACTGGTGCAACTCGGTCTGGCCGAACGCCACAAGCGGGGGACAGACCTGCGTGTCACGCAACTCGAGGCCACGGATCGTGGCCGCCAGTTGCTGCAGAACGTCGCCGGTCCGGTCACGGGTCTGCTGCCCGATGCCATCTCCCGCATGCCGGCTGACAAGCTTGGGCAACTCAATGCCAGCCTGACCGACCTGATCAGCACCTTGTCGGAAGTGGAAGCGGAAGCCGCCGGCATACCGCTCTCTGAAATCCTGCGGGACTGACGGCCACATTGCCGGGGTTCCGCGTCACCGCGAGCCGCCCGCGCATGGAAACTCCCCGCCCCTCTGTCGCCTACACCGCCGCAACGGTCCTGAAGCAGGCCGCCGACCGCAGCGCGCGCCTGGCACACTGGCGCCGGTGGCAGGGTCGCGTTGTTCTGGCCCTTGGCGCCATTGCCCTGGCCGTCGCCATTCTCGTTTTTTCCAGCCTCGTCGATGCCGGCACGGAGCGCTTCATCACCCTGCGCGTGGCCATGCCGTGGCTGCCGCTGCTCCTGACCCCGGCTGGCGGCGTCCTTGTCGTCTACCTGACACGACGCTTTTTCCCCGGGGCCGCCGGCAGCGGCATCCCGCAAACGATCGCGGCGCTCAAGCCGCAACGCGACGACAGCGCTCGCCGCGGCCTTGTATCGCTGCGCCTGGCCATCGGGAAGATCGGCCTCGGCTCACTCGCACTGCTGTGCGGATTCGCCAGTGGCAAGGAAGGCCCCTCGGTGCAGATCGGCGCCAGCATCATGCAGGCCTGCAACCGTTTTTTGCCGGAGCGCCTGCACATCCGCGGTGAACAACTGCTGCTGGCAGGCGGCGCCGCCGGCATCGCCGTCGCCTTCAACACGCCCCTCGCGGGCATCGTATTTGCCATTGAGGAACTGGGACGCCGGTTCGACCGTCGCAGCAATGTGATCCTGCTTACCACCATCATCGTGGCCTGCGCGGTCTCGATCGGTTGGCGTGGCAACAGTTCCTACTTCGGTCGCCTGGCCATCACCGCCACCGGCCACCAGCTCCTGCTGCCCATTCTGGTCACCGGTCTTGCCGGCGGAGTCTTCGGCGGGCTGTTCAGCCGCGTGATGGTGCATGCAAGCCATCCCCACCGGAGCCTGCTGGGGCGCTTGCGCTCCGCCCATCCGCTCTGGTTTGCGGGCGCCTGTGGTCTCGGCGTCGCACTGCTGGGGGTGTTTTCCGACGGACTTGCCTTTGGCGGGGGTTATCACGTCACACGCGCGGCCCTGGAAGGAGGGCACGTCATGCCCGCCACCTATCCGCTGTACAAATCGGTGGCGACACTGCTCTCGTATTTTTCCGGCATTCCCGGCGGCATTTTTGCGCCCTCGCTCGCGATTGGCGCCGGCCTCGGCCAGGATCTGCAGACATTGGCCCCAGCCTACGGCACACCGGGTGAATGGGTCGCACTCGGCATGGCCGGCTTTCTGGCAGGTGTCACGCAAGTTCCCGTGACGACGTTTGTCATCGTCATGGAAATGATCGATGGACACTCGATGGTGCTGAGCCTTATCGCCACCGCCCTGCTCGCCCACCTCGTGTCGCGCATCTTCAGCCACTCGCTGTATCACAGCCTGGCGCGCCAGTATCCCAATACGCCACACCAGGGCTGACGAGAAGCATTATCGTCGCGCCATGAATGGCAGCGCGACCCCGCCGGACCCGCGACCACCGCCCGCGACCACCAACGCTGTCAGCGTCAGCGTCAGCGTCAGCGTCAGCGTCAGCGTCAGCGTCAGCGTCAGCGTCAGCGTCAGCGTCAGCGTCAGCG
>DASSUO010000268.1:0-2193 GCA_035706925.1 Moraxellaceae bacterium | reverse complement strand
CGGTGGCGGTAGAATCCTCCGGTACGGTATCGCTCGGCGGCACGGTGCAAATGTCGCTGGACTACAGCACGGGCGATGTGACGGCGATTGTCGGCGGCACGCCATATGGCCCGGTCAACGTGAACCTGAGCACGATCAAAGCCGCCGGGCAGGGCCTGCGCTTGTTCGCCGGTGTTTTGTCGAACAACGGCAACGTCGTGTTCAACGCTGGTCACGTCACGGTGGATTTCAGCGGCTTCCTGGTGGCGGATTACGGGGAGCACGGCGTAGGTGTTGACATGAGCTATTCTGCAGACAATTTCACCCAGGCGCTGCTCGCCCTGCTGCCGCGCGGCAAGGTGTGGCCGAAAGACCCCTCCTCCGCGCAGGTGCAGGCATTGTCGTTCATCGGGCCAACCTTCGCCCGGCTGGCCGGTCGCGCCGAGCAGCTGATCGTCGATGCGTTTCCTTCGACGTCTGTCGAACTGTTGGCGACGTGGGAGGCATTGCTCGGTCTTCCTGACCCGTGCGCCGGGCCCGCAACCACGATCGCGGATCGCCAGGCGCAGGTCGTCGCCCGGCTTGTCGGCACCGGCGGTCAGGCAAAACAGTTGCTGATTGATTTTGCGGCGCTATTCGGCTATACGGTAACGATTACCGAGCAAGCCCCTGCGGGCGGTACGCTGACGCAATTTGTCGCGGGAAACACCGCGGGCACGCGCCTTGTGACGGACACCGGCAACGATATTTTCACCTATGTGGTGAATGCGCCGTTGGTGTCCTCCTCGCATTTTGTTGCCGGGTCGCACGCCGGCGAGCCCCTGGCATCGTGGGGTAATACTGTGCTGGAGTGCGTGATGGACGAAGTGAAGCCCGCGCATTGCAAAGTCATCTTCGCCTACACTTGAGGTCCGACCATGTTTCGTATTGACGACGTAACTGCAGCCAACGCGCTGCCCACCCCCGGTGCGGCAGGCATACCCGGCTATTTCACCGAGGGCAACCCCGGCCTCGGCGTACCGGCGACCAAAGTTACCGGCGACTGGCTCAACATGATCCAGGAAGAAATCGCCAACGTCGTCACCGGCGCGGGTGGTGCGCTGAGCAAGTCCACCTTCAACCAATTGTTCACCGCCATCCAGACCCTTGTCGGGTCTGCCGTCCCCACGGGCAACGTCGCGCACCACTTCGGCAGCACCGCCCCCTCCGGCTGGATCATCCGCGACGGCAAGACCATTGGCTCCGCGTCATCCAGCGCCACCGGGCGGGCGAACGCGGACACCCTGGCACTCTATACGCTGATCTGGAACAGCACCGACAACACGATGGACTCCGGTGCGTTCCATATACAGGATAGCAGCGGTTCGCCGACCTCTCGCGGCGCCAGCGCGGCGGCGGACTTCGCGGCCAACAAACGACTCCCGTTGCCGGACGACCGTGGGCGGTTCGACCGTGGCCTCAATACCGCGGGGACGGGCATCGACCCGAGCCGGACACTGGGTACGTCGCAAGCCGATGCGTTCAAGGACCACACTCACACCCGCTTGGCCTCCGGGCATTCCGAGCAGTTGCTTGATGCTACCGCCGGCGGAAGCTACGGCACGGCAGCTGGCGGTTCGTCCGCCGACACTACGGCTTCCGCCACGGGTGGCGCGGTGTCCGGCTCCGGTACTGAGACCCGCCCGGCCAACCGGGCGTACTTGCCCATCATCAAGCTGTGAGGCGATCATGGCCATCAGCGTTGACCTCCGCGGCGTCGAAGCCGACATCCTCATCCGGCAGGGTGTGGACACCTGCAGCTTCGTGTGGACCTTCACGGATCTCGCCACGGGCGCTGCGATAGACGTGTCCGGCTACACGTTCGCCGGGGGCGTCTACAAGGTGTCCGATCGCTCGCTGGTCACTCCCTGGGTCTACGACCTGACCGATGCCGCCATCGGCGTGATCCGTTTCGCGATCGACGCGGCGCATACCGCGCCGCTCGCCACGGTGGACAGCGTCGAGCCGGCGGCTTACGTCCACTCGCAGACCTTCGTCGATGATCAGGGTGGCAAGGCGGCGCTGCTCTACGGCGATTTCCGCGTGATCTGGGGGACCGGCGAATGACTCCGAAGGTAGTGCTGGGCTCGGTGGGGCCGAACATCAAGGCGGTGCTCACCAATGACACCGGCAAGGTGCTGGAGGCGAAGCTGTCCCTCGGCCTCCCGGGGAAGG
>DASSUO010000267.1:0-5425 GCA_035706925.1 Moraxellaceae bacterium | reverse complement strand
GCGGGGCAGTGCCTCCGTCACCGGGCTATCTTCAAGTCCTGGCCATCGTCTCGTCAGGCGCATCCGCCGAAACGACCGTCAGATAGGAGTATGGAATGCGTCAGCTGCAGGTCGGCATTGCGCAATTGCCTGCCGTATTCGGGGACGTCGCTGGTCAGGTCGCCGTCCTTGAGGGCTTGCTGAACTCGCATCATGCCGATCTGGTCCTGCTGCCTGAACTGGCGTTGAGTGGCTACGTTTCTCCACGTGGCAACTTCGACGTGACACCCTTTGGTGAACCGCCCGAGGGCGAAACGCTGCAGCAACTATGCGCTCTTGCGCGCTATCACCGTGTTGCCCTGGGCGCACCACTGGTGGAGCAGGATGGCACGTATTTCTACAACAGTTATTTCCTGATAGATCGCGAGGGGACCCTGGTCGGTCACTGGCGCAAGCGTCATCCCTGGTATCCGGAGGCGTGGGCCTCCCCAGGCAATACGGGAACGCCAGTCGTGGAATTCCTCGGAATTAAGATCTGCGCCGCCATCTGTTTCGACATTCATTTTGTCGAGACCGATGCCTGGGAGGCCTTGGTGGCAGCAGACCTGATGCTGTTCCCCTCGGCATGGGTAGAAGAACACGACAGTCGCAACGACCAGCTTGGCGCCTTGGCACGACGCCACGGTATCGCGATTGCCAATGCAAACTGGGGCGCAGGTGCACCGTTCATTCCCAGCCAGGGCCTGTCCATGATTTTCAATGCGCGGGGAGACCGCGTCGCCTCGACATCGCCATACAGCACTACGGCATGGTGCGAGGCCCGGCTCGAATTTTCCTGATTAACCCCTGCATGCTCCTTGGGCAGCAAGCAACAAGCAGCACGCAGGAGTAACTACGTTGGTAACGAAGAACCTGACCGAGGAGAACACCATGAGCGCCCCCGGAACATCAACGCCCGGTTCCCCCTACGCATCGGCGACGCACGAGGTGTTCAACGTGTCCCGCGAATTGCAGGACTACAACCTGTTCGATGCCGACGTCGCGTTGATCGAGGCCGTACAGCGAGAAGGTGCTGGCCTCGAGTTCGATTCTCTCCAGTCCTTCGGCAAGATGATCGGGGCGGCGGACTATCTGGAGCTCGGACACCTCGCCAACCGCTTTGTCCCCGAATTCGATACGCACGACCGGTTCGGCAATCGCGTCGATCTCGTGAAATACCATCCGGCCTATCACCGCCTGATGCAGACCTCGATCGAGCACGGCATTCATTCCTCCCCCTGGACTCGCCCGGGTCCGGGCGCACATGTGGCGCGTGCCGCCCGCTTTTACATGCACTCACAGGTGGAAGCTGGTCATGGCTGTCCTGTCACCATGACCTTTGCGGCCGTGCCCTCGTTACGGACACAGCCGGACCTGGCAGCCCTGTGGGAACCCGCCATCACGTCGCGAGTCTACGATGCGCGCAATGTGCCGCCGACTGCAAAAGCAGGGCTCACGGTGGGTATGGGAATGACCGAGAAGCAGGGCGGTTCGGATGTACGTGCCAACACCACCCGTGCCTATCCGGTGGGCGACGCCTACGAACTCGTGGGGCACAAATTCTTCCTGTCCGCACCCATGTGCGACCTCTTTCTGGTGCTGGCGCAGGCGCCTGGCGGACTGACCTGCTTTCTGGTCCCGCGCTGGCGACCGGACGGCAGCAAGAATCCCCTCGAGGTGCTGCGACTCAAGGAAAAGATGGGCAATCGCTCCAATGCATCGAGTGAAATCGAATTGCGCGGTGCGCTGGCCTGGCGTGTCGGCGAAGAAGGCCGTGGTGTCCGTACCATCATTGAAATGGTCGGCATGACGCGTTTCGATTGCATGATTGGCTCCAGCGCCGGTATGCGCATGGCACTGTCGCAGGCGGCGCACCATTGTCGCCAGCGCAGTGCCTTTGGCCGCAAGCTTATCGATCAGCCCTTGATGCGCAATGTCCTGGCCGATCTTGCGCTGGAGTCCGAAGCGGCCACGACCTTGACGATGCGGATGGCGCGGGCCATGGACAATCGCCACGACGAACAGGAGGACCTCCTGGTCCGTCTGGCGACGGCGGTAGGAAAATACTGGATCTGCAAGCGCACACCCAACCATGCCTATGAGGCGATGGAGTGCATTGGCGGCAGCGGTGTCATGGAGAACTCGCCGTTTCCGCGCCTGTTCCGTGAGTCTCCAGTCAACGCCATCTGGGAGGGCAGCGGCAACGTCCAGTGCCTCGATGTGCTGCGTGCCATGCAAAAGACCCCGGCCGTGGTGGACGCTTTTGTCGTCGAGCTTCGCAAGGCGCGGGGCGGCCATGCGGCGCTGGACGCACATGTGGAAACACTGCTCCGGGATTTTGCGGATCCATCCGACTTCGAGGTGCGTGCGCGCGATGTGGTGGATCGCATGGCGACCGCACTGCAGGCGGCCCTGCTCGTACAGCATGCGCCAATGGTGGTTGCAGACGCCTTTTGCCGCAGCCGTCTCGCCAGTGCCGGGCACCACAATTACGGTACCTTGCCTCGCGATACGGATTTCGTCGCCATTCTCACGCGTGCGTGGTCCGCCTGAAATGTAGCCGAGCCCTTGCCCGATTGACGCTGGCCGGACGCCAGTCGATATGGGGCAATCAGGACAGGTAGTGCCAATCCGGCCGGCACATGCAGGACGATCGTCAGAAGACAGATGAGAGTGCCATGGCAGCGGCCATGGTAACCGTCTGCAGCAGGGCCGCCGCCTGGCGGCTGCCTGTTGCCTCTGATCCCCGCCACGAAGGCTGGGCTGGCCCTTCGCAAAGACCTTGTCCAGACTTGTAAGCCCGATCAGCCAATGAAGGTGCGAACGCGCACTTCGCAGGATGGGGACAACGAGCAATCAGGAGGCTTTCATGAAAAAGCATGTGCTGGTGTGTGTAGTGTTGGGGTTGCCATTGGCTGCGCTGGCCGAACCCTATGGAGGTAATCAAGGGGGCATGCAGGGCGGGATGCAAGGAGGTATGCAGGGCGGCGGCATGCAGGGGGGAATGCAAGGCGGCATGCGCGGCGGAATGGGGCCTGGCATGCATCCGGGACCGCCGCCTGAATTCATGGAGGCCTGCAAGGGCAAAAAGGAGGGTGATGCTGCCACGGTGAACGGACCGCGTGGCGCCATGCAAGGCACCTGTCAGCTGCGCTTTGTCCCGTCGCGGCAGCCCGGTCAGCAGGGTCCCGGAGGAATGGGGAGCGGCCCGGGTCCTGGCGGAGCGGGTGGCGCAGGGCAGCCCCCGAAAAAGTAAGCTCCTGCCGTCAAACGTCAAACGTCAAACGTCAAACGTCAAACGTCAAACGTCAAACGTCGAACGTCAAAAGCAGTTGGGCGGCTCGACCATATTGTTGCAGTGGGAACCGGACCCGGGAAAATCACCCGGTCTCCGGTCTCCGGTCTCCGGTCTCCGGTCTCCGGTCTCCGGTCTCCGGTCTCCGGTCTCCGGTCTCCGGTCTCCGGTCTCCGGTCTCCGGTCTCCGGTGACCGGCTACTTGAATCCCTCAGCCTGCGGCCTTCACTCTTCGTAGCGCAGCGCTTCCCTTTCGCGCCGACGCTCGGCTTCATCCTTCGCGTCCATGATCTCGCGCAGCAGGGCATCGAGGTCCGCAGGCGCTTCGTCTTCCTCGACATGTCCTGTCAGTACCGTGTCAGGCGTCAGCTCACCGGCCTCATAGTGCTGCCAGATTTCTTTCGCATAGCGAGTATCCAGGAGCTCGGGCGCAAACTGACCGAAGTACAGCCGCAGGTTCTCCACGTCGCGTTCCAGCATGGGGCGCGCATGATTGTTGCCGGCCGCATCCACCGCCTGGGGCAGGTCGATAATCACGGGGCCATTCGGGTCCATGAGGATGTTGTATTCCGACAAGTCACCATGCACGAGCCCGGCGCAGAGCATCCGCACCACTTCGCGCACCAGTCGGTCATGACACTCGCGCGCCTGCTCGGGTGAGAACGCCACTTCGCCCAGCCGGGGCGCAGGATGACCGGTGCCGTCATCCACCATCTCCATTAACAGGACACCCTCGAAGCAGCCATAAGGTACCGGCACGCGAACGCCGGCGGCGGCCAGGCGATAGAGTGCCCCGACCTCTGCGTTCTGCCAGGCCTCTTCCAGTTCCTGCTTGCCAAAGCGGGAGCCTTTTTCCATGGCGCGGGCCGCGCGGCTGTTCTTGACTTTGCGGCCCTCGAGATAACGTGTGGCCTGCTTGAAGCTGCGGTGGTGCGCGTCCTTGTAGACCTTGGCGCAGCGCAGCACGCCGCTGCTGCGGACCAGATACACGGTCGCTTCTTTGCCGCTCTTGAGTTGGGCGACGACTTCGTCAATCAGGCCGTCTTCGAGCAGGGGAAGGAGGCGGGCGGGTGTCTTCATTCAGGGAGGAGCAGTCGCAGGCGGTGATACAAGCCGCCATTCTGGCACAAGGAGCGCGGTCCTGGCGCAAGAAAAAAGCCGGTCATGCGGACCGGCTTTGTGGCCGAAGCCTTTTTACAGGCGTCGGCATTCATCCCGAAGGCATCCCGGGCGACCATGATGCGTCCGGGCAGGCGATCAGTCGCGGTCGCGACGTTCTTCGCCGTAGTGGTGGCCGTTGTCATGGTGATGATGACGACGACCGCGGTGGCCATCGTCGTCATCGTCGTCATAGCGACGCGATCCGGACTGCACATTGACCTGGGTCTGGGTCTGCACGTGGGAGTGGTTGGAACCGACGGAAGCGCCAGTGGCGCCACCGATGGCGCCGCCGACCACGGCACCGTTGCGGCCACCGATCTCGGAGCCGATGGCGGTTCCCGCCGCCGCGCCGATGGCGCTACCCAGAACGGCCTGGCCGTCCACGGCCAGAACGGTTACCGGGGCGAGGGCAATGGCCACGCCCAGAAGGAAGGATGTCTTGCTCATCAGGTACTCCGTCGAATCTCTAAAGGCTGTGTTGCATTGAAAGGGCCACGGGATAACCGGGCTCATGCCGTTCAATTTACTGATAAATGAAAGATTGGGCACCCGTTCTTTCCCGTAAGCCGCCGTCCGGGTCGTCACCCTGTGATGGGTCTCACATTTCGCTGCGGGTTGTACAAGACGCAGCGAAATGCAGGGCGACATGGCTACGTTGTCCGGGCTCACCTGACAACACAAGCGAGCGAGGCAAGATTGCCGGCGTCTACACGTTGCGCAACGGAGTGGCACGTGTCGCGCATCGGTGGCGGAGGATGAGCCTCGGAGGGCTGAAAAACAAAAGCCCAGCATGAGCTGGGCTTTTTTTTGTTTCGTCCGCATCGACTGATGCGTTGAAACAGATATATGGCTCCCCGAGCTGGGCTCGAACCAGCGACCTAAGGATTAACAGTCCTGCGCTCTACCAACTGAGCTATCGGGGAATCGCTGAGGCCGCGAATATTAGGGACT
>DASSUO010000266.1:0-4595 GCA_035706925.1 Moraxellaceae bacterium | reverse complement strand
GAGGGCGTCGACCTTCGCAAGGAAGATTTGCGCATCGATACTTTCCGCTCCTCCGGCGCCGGTGGCCAGCATGTGAATACCACCGACTCCGCGATCCGCATCGTGCATCTTCCCACCGGCATCACTGTGGAATGCCAGGATGAGCGCTCGCAGCACAAGAACAAGGCGCGCGCAATGAGCCTGCTGGCGGCGAAGCTGCTGGCAACGCGCAAGGCGGAGCAGCATGCCCAGCAGGCGTCTCTTCGTCGCGATCTCGTGGGGTCGGGTGACCGCTCCGAGCGTATTCGTACCTACAATTTTCCGCAGGGGCGGTTGACCGATCACCGCATCAACCTGACCGTGTACTCGCTGGATCGGGTCATCGAAGGCGATCTTGACGAAGTGCTGGATGCGCTGGCGCGCGAACATCAGGCCGACCAGCTGGCGCATTTGGCCGGTAACGACGCATGAGTACCGTGCGTACACTGCTGGCTGATGCCTGCCGTCGACTGGCGAGCTCGCCATCACCGCGTGCTGATGCCGACATGCTGATGCAGCATGTACTCGGCAAGGACCGCACCTGGATTCGGCTTCATGAAGACGATGTGCTGACGGCGACGGACCGGTCGCAATTCGAGACGGCGCTTGCGCGCCGTGAGTGCGGTGAGCCGGTGGCGTACATCACGGGCTCTCGCGGCTTCTGGACGCTGGATCTGGCGGTGGATGCGGCGACCCTCGTTCCGCGCGCGGATACCGAAATCCTGGTGGAGTGGGCGACAGAGTTGCTGTCGCCGACCTCGCAAGTGCGTGTGCTGGATCTGGGCACTGGCAGTGGGGCAATTGCCCTGGCCATCGCCCACGAACGTCCGGGCGCAATCGTGACGGCGGTCGATGCGTCCCCGGCGGCGCTGGATGTTGCCAGGCAGAACGGGGCGCGGCTGGATCTTTCGGTCGAGTTCCTGGTCAGTGACTGGTTTGCTGCGCTGAATGGACGCCGGTTCGATCTTGTCGTCGCGAATCCGCCCTATATCGCAGAAGACGATCCGCATCTCGGCGAGGGCGATCTGCGCTTCGAACCTGCCACGGCACTGGTGGCGGCTGAGCAGGGGCTGCGTGACCTGCGGTGCATCATTTCGGCTGCGCCGATGCATCTCGCCAGGGGCGGGTGGCTGCTGCTCGAGCATGGTCATGACCAGGGGGCGGCGGTGCGAGACTTGCTCAATGCGCGGGGATTTATGACCGTGGCCACCCGTCGTGACTTCGGCGGGAACGAGCGGATCAGCGGAGGCCAGTGGCCATGCTGAACGATGAAGAACTGCTGCGCTATTCGCGACAGATCATGCTGCCGCAGGTCGACGTGGCCGGTCAGGAGGCGTTGAAGGCGGCACGGGTTCTGGTGGTCGGCGTGGGTGGTATTGGTTGCCCGGTTGCACAATATCTGGCGGCAGCAGGGGTGGGTACGCTGGTGCTGGCGGATTTCGACACCGTCGATACCACCAATCTTCAGCGGCAGGTGCTCTTCACTGCCGCCGATGTGGGCCGTCACAAGACAACGGTGGCTGCCGATCGTCTCCGGGCGCAAAATCCGCACGTACACATCGACGAGTGCCGAGAGCTGCTTTCGGTCGATAACCTCCGGCCCCTGGTCGACGGCGTCGATCTCGTCATCGATGGCTGTGACAACTTTCCGACCCGCGATGCGGTCAATGCGGCCTGCGTGGCGGCCGGGAAGCCCCTGGTCAGCGCGGCGGCCATCGGCATGGGCGCGCAATTGGCGGTGTTTGATTCACGCGTGCCGACTTCCCCCTGCTATCGCTGTCTTTACCCTGACCTGGACGAGGCAGCGGCATCGTGTGCGGAGTCGGGCGTGCTGGCACCAGTGGTTGGTGTGGTTGGTGCCCTCGCCGCCACCGAAGCCTTGAAAATACTCACCGGCGCGGGTCAGCCGCTGGTCGGGAGGCTCTGGCTCTGGGAGGCCCTGGGGTCGACCATGCGCACCCTTGGCGTGCCTCGCGATCCGGCCTGTCCAGTGTGCGCGGTGCGTTAAAGGAGTCTATGCGCGCGGCTTCTGCCTGCGCTGCATGTTTCACGTTTCAGAAGAACAGGAGTCTCCGTGGTTGTCGCCGCCAGGCGACGGATCGTGGCGTTGAGGAATCGACATGAACCGGTATGCAAATTTCGGAAATGCACTGAAAGGACTGTTCCGCCTCACCCAGACGGGGGCGGTGCTCGCGAGCACGGGCGCCGGGTGGCTGCTGGGCGATCGTCCGCCCACACCGCGTCTGTTGCGCCAAACCTTCGAGAAACTGGGGGCCACCTACATCAAGCTGGGCCAGTTCGTCGCCAGCTCGCCTTCGCTTTTTCCAGAGGCCTATGTGACCGAGTTCCAGCACTGCCTGGACAAGACGACGCCGCTGCCTTTCGAGGTGATGCGCCGCGTGCTCGAGCGCGAGCTGCGTCAGCCGATCGAACAGATCTTTGCGGAAATCGACGAAAAGCCCCTGGCGTCTGCATCCATCGCCCAGGTGCATGCGGCACGCCTCGTGACCGGCGAGCAGGTCGTGATCAAGATCCAGAAGCCGGGCGTCGAGAACATCCTGCTCACCGATCTGAACTTCCTGTATTTCTCGGCTCGCCTCTTCGAAATGATTTTTCCGAAGCTGAAGTTCGCTTCGCTGTCGGCCATCGTTTCCGAGATCCAGGCCTGCATGATGGAAGAAACGGATTTCTACAAGGAGGCGCGGAATATCCGGGACTTTACGGAGTTCCTCAAGCGGACCGCCAACAAGACGGCGATCGCTCCGCATGTGTACGAACATGCCTCCGGTCTGCGCGTACTGACGATGGAGCGCTTCTATGGCGTGCCGCTGACCGATCTCGAGACCATCCGCAAGTACACGCGCGATCCCGCCGGAACGCTGATTACGGCCATGAATACCTGGTTCTCCAGCCTCATGCTTTGCGAGAGCTTCCATGCCGATCTTCACGCCGGCAATCTCATGGTGCTGACGGATGGCCGGCTGGGCTTTATTGATTTCGGCATTGTCGGGCGCATCGATCCGCAGACGTGGGAGGCTACGCACAGTTTCGTCGAATCGCTGACCAGCGGTGATTTCCGTCTCATGGCTCAGAGCATGGGCAAGATCGGCATGACGCGCCGCTCGGTCGACGTGACGGCGCTGGAGAAGGATCTGGAGCAGCTCTACGGTACGTTCACCAACGTCAATCCCGAGCATGTGCTGAACGGGGCGGTAAACGACAACGAGATCAACCGCATCATGCTGGATATCGTTGCTGCGGGAGAACGCCACGGCATCCGCTTCCCGCGCGCGTTTGCATTGTTGCTGAAGCAAATCCTCTATTTTGACCGTTACGTGAAGATCCTCGCGCCCGATCTCAATGTGTTTGCGGATGACCGCATCGAAATGCTGGGGGAAGGACGTCAGCTGCCGCGACTGCACTAAGTGCGCTTGATGCAGTGTGCTTGAAAAATGAAAAAGCCCCGCGATGCGGGGCTTTTTCATTTCGGTGAGGCGAAGTTCAACCGAGTTTCTTTTTCAGCAGGTCGTTGACCTGGCCCGGATTGGCCTTGCCCTGCGAGACCTTCATCACCTGTCCTACGAAGAAGCCGAACATCTTGCCGCGTCTGGATTCTTCGGCGGCACGGTACTGCTCCACTTGCTGCGGATTGGCGGCGAGGACGCCATCAATCAGCGCTTCGATGGCGCCCGAATCGGACTCCTGCTTCAGTCCCTTCTTCTCGATGATCTCGTCCGCGCTGGCGCCTTCGCCGTCCCACAAGGACTGGAAGACCTGCTTGGCGATCTTGCCGGAAATGGTGTTGTCATTGATGCGGTTGATCAGGCCGCCAAGCTGCTGCGGCGTCACCGGGCACTCGCCGATGTCCTTTTCGCTGCGGTTCAGTCCGCCGAGAATGTCCACCATGATCCAGTTGGAGGCCTGTTTGGCGGCGCCATTGGCGGCCGTCACGGTGGCCTCGAAGAAATGGGCGGTTTCGCGGTCGGCAACCAGAACGCCGGCGTCGTATTCCGGCAGGCCGTACTGCGAGATGAAGCGGTCGCGCTTCGCTGCCGGCAGCTCTGGCAGCCGGGCGCGGATACTGTCGATGAGCGCATCGTCCAGCACCACGGGGAGCAGGTCCGGATCGGGGAAGTAGCGGTAATCGTTCGCCTCTTCCTTGCTGCGCATGGCGCGCGTCTTGTTGCTGGCCGGATCGTAGAGCACGGTGGCCTGCTGGATGGCACGGCCTGACTCCAGCTCGTCGATCTGCCACTCGATCTCGCTGTTGATGGCCTTCTCGATGAACTTGAACGAGTTGACGTTCTTGATCTCGCGGCGCGTGCCGAATTTCTCTGCACCTTTTTTCCGCACCGATACATTGCAGTCGCAGCGCATGGAGCCTTCCGCCATGTTGCCATCGGAAATATCCAGATAGCGGATCAGGGCATGGATGGCTTTGGCATAGGCGACGGCTTCCTTCGCCGAGCGCATGTCCGGCTCGGACACGATTTCGAGCAGTGGCGTGCCGGCGCGATTGAGGTCGATTCCGGTCATGCCGGAGAAATCCTCGTGCAGGGATTTGCCGGCATCTTCTT
>DASSUO010000265.1:0-15466 GCA_035706925.1 Moraxellaceae bacterium | reverse complement strand
TGCACGACGTTGCCGGCACCGCCTACGAGGTCGTGACGGCAGAAGAACAGCGGGGTCTTCTGCGCTATGTCGTGCGCACGGCGTCAGGCGAGACATCCGTCCTCAACGAGACGCGGCTCTCCGCCGACATCCATCTGGCGCGGCCGCAGGAGCGTCTGCTGGCATCGCAACTCGACAGCAACGAATTGTTCAATCTTCGCGTACAGGCCCTCCTCACGCGCGAACGCCTGGCGCAATCGCCGGTGCGGGGTCTCATCGGTCCGCGTCTCGGCAAGGTGCCGCACCAGTTCTACATTGCGCACGAAGTGGGCACGCGACCGCAGCCGCGCGTGCTGCTGGGGGACGAAGTCGGTCTTGGCAAGACCATCGAGGCGGGCCTCATCATTCATCAGCAGCTGGTGACCGGACGCGCTTCCCGTGTCCTCATTCTGGTTCCGGAAAATCTCCAGTATCAGTGGCTCGTCGAAATGCGCCGCCGCTTCAACCTGAACTGCTCCCTGTTCGATCTCGAGCGCTGCGCCGCACTCAAGGAAAGCAATGACGAGGAAAATCCCTTCGAAACGGAGCAGATCGTCCTGATGGCGCAGGAGCTCGCCGTCGACCATCCGCACATCGAAGCGGCCCTCGTCGAGGCGGCCTGGGATCTGCTGGTGGTCGACGAAGCCCACCACCTGGAGTGGACTCCCGAGGAAGCCAGCGATGCCTATTCGCTCGTCGAAACACTGGCCGCCAAGACGGACGGTGTTCTCCTTCTGACAGCCACTCCCGAGCATCTGGGCGTGGCCAGCCATTTTGCCCGCCTGCGCCTGCTTGATCCGGCCCGTTACCACGACCTGGAAACCTTCATCGCGGAAGAAGACTCCTTCGCCGATGTGGCGCACGCGGCGGAAGCCCTCCTCGCGCAAACGCCGCTCCCGGCGGACACGCTTGCGGTACTCCGCGAGAAGCTGCCAGCCAGCCTGCTGGATGACCTCGACAGTGCAGCCGGTCGCCAGGCCGCCCTCTCCGCACTTCTCGACCGCCATGGCACAGGCCGTGTTCTGTTTCGCAACACGCGCGAGGCCATCGGCGGCTTCCCGGCGCGCGAATGCCGCCCGGCCGCCCTGGAGGGCGGTGTCGACAGGGATGACCTCACGCAGTCGCTCTACCCGGAAATGTTTTCCACAGATGACTGGGTCGAGTCCGATCCCCGCGTCGACTGGCTGTCGGCTCTCCTCAAGACGCTGAAGCGCGAGAAGGTGCTGCTGATTTGCCGGTCCAGCCCGGTGGCACTCGCGCTGGAAGAATTCCTTCGCCTCAAGCACGGCGTGCGCACCTCCGTGTTCCATGAAGGCATGAGCCTGCTGGAGCGCGATCGCGCCGCGGCCTATTTTGCCGATGAGGACTATGGCGCGCAGATTCTGCTCTGTTCCGAAATCGGGTCAGAAGGGCGCAACTTCCAGTTCGCCCACCATCTGGTCCTTTTCGACCTGCCGGCAGATCCTGAACTCCTGGAACAACGCATCGGCCGCCTTGACCGCATTGGACAGCGCGACACGATCCGCCTGCACGTGCCCTATTTCAGCGGTACGGCGCAGGAGCGCCTGTTTCGCTGGTACCACGAGGCTCTCGACGCCTTCGAAAGCATCAGTCCCACGGCCCGCACCCTCGTTGAGGAGTTCCGCTCACGACTGCGTCGCGGGATTGCGGAAGGGGGCCCAGCGTTCGAGCAGCTGCTGCTCGATGCCAGGGCACGTCGCGCTGAACTCCTGGCAGATCTGGAAAAAGGCCGCGACCGCCTCATCGAACTGAATTCCTGTCGCAAGGACGATGCGGCCGCGTTGATCACGGCACTTTCCGACGAAGACGCCGATCCGCGCCTGCCCGACTTTCTGGAACGGTCGTGGTCCGCCTTTGGCGTGGACCAGGAAGAACAGGCGGAATCGCATCTGCACATCCTGCGCCCTGGCGATCACCAGTTGCTGGACGGCTTCCCCGGACTGGACCCGGATGGCATGACGGTATCCTTTTCGCGCGATTACGCCCTTGCGCGCGAGGACGTGCACTTCCTGTCCTGGGAGCACCCGATGGCACAGGGTCTGCTGGACCTGTTCCTAACGCAGGAATACGGCAATGCCAACGTTGCGCTGATCCGCAACAAGGGCATCAAGCCCGGTACCGTATTGCTCGAACTTTTCCTCCGCCTGGAGACAGTGGCACCGCGCGGACTGAACATCGATGCCGCCCTCCCCTCGCTCACCCGCCGTGTGCTGCTGGACCAGGGCGGGCGCGAGCTTGGCGACAAAGTCGCTCACGACACGCTGGTCAAACAGTTGCAGCCGCTCGATCGCGCCGTCGCACGACAGGTCGTGAAGCAACAGCAGGAATTACTGGAAAAACTGCTGGCGATGGCGTCGCAAACGGCCGAGCAAGGCCTGCCGTCTGTGCGTGACGCCGCCCTGTCGCGGTGGCGTACGCAGTGCGGGGGTGAGGTGGAGCGACTGAAGGCATTGGCAGCCATCAACCCCGGCGTTCGTCCGCAGGAAATCCGCGCGCTTGAGCGTCGTCTTGCCGAGGGAGAAAAGGCTCTGGCGGGGTTGCGGCTGGTGGCCCATGCGGTTCGCCTGATTGTGGCGGCCTGACCGGGGCCAGGATAAATACCAGAGACGCTGCATCGGGGGCCGAACGGGTTCCGGCGCGCCACAGCATCAATGGGCGCGCTGGATCAGGCTGGCCTGTGCTTCCCAAAACGCTTCGACGTGTCCCAGCACCTCAAGGCCGGCCCGGAAGAACGCCTCTTCGTCCAGCAGGTCGTGGACACTGGCGCCTTCCACCAGATAAAGCACATGGCGCGCCTGCAGCCGTGCATGGGTTTCTGCAACGGGGAAGAATCCCGCGTCGGGAAACTTGAACTGCAGGGCATCCGCGCAATGGCGGACATCGCGAGTCAATCGCTGCCAGAAGTCGGTGCTGATGGCGTTTTCCATCGCCATCATGGTACCGAGCGAAGTGCTGAGGCTGGGCGCGTTGTAATCCCGGCCGACTTGGTCACAGAGTGCCTGCGTGGTTGGCACCAGGGGCATTGCCGCTTCGCGGTTGATCACGCGGCGCCACGCGCGCGCCCATGACTGCAGCCGGTCATGCATTACCGCCGGGTCACCCATGCCCATACCGGGCAATGGCGGGCACCAGGGCACCCCGTTTTCGTCAAAGCAGATCACCACGGCGGTGCCGCAGTCGGCACAGTCATCGCGGCGGCCTTCCTTCAGCGTGGCAGCATGGGCTTCCCGCGCCTCGGCCAGCGCACTTAGCAGGTATCCGAATTGTTCGAGGGTGTCCAGCAGCCGCTCGGCCGTCGGGAGGGAGCGTGGCGCCTCCAGGCTGTCGAGCCAGGCATTATGGGTGAGCGCGGGATGCCGGCAGAGTTCCTGGTTACAGCGGCGCTGCAGTTCCAGAAAGCCGGAGCGGTGTCGGGAATCGATGTGGGCCGCCGGGGCTACATGCCATTCCACTGCATGAGCGCGCAGGCGACTGCGCATGACAGCCATGGAGCATCCTCTGCCAATAGACTGTTGAGCCTAGAACAGGCGAACTGATCCGCCAGTCCCCTTACGAATCGATATAAGCCTCTATCCTTACATTCCGTATGGGTACATGCGGCCTTGCCGTCCCCCTTTCCGCAAAAAGTCAGGAAGAACCCGCGCCTGGGCCAGCACAGGAAAGGCTTTGCGCCGCTTCAAGGCATCAGAGGTAGCCGATCAGATAATGATCACCTGCACTTTCTACCGCCAATGCCTGACGACCGTCGAAAACCGTCTCGATGCCCCACTCCACCAATTGATAGTAGACGTTGCGCGAGATCAGCGCGTCGAGCCGGTCACGGACATGGACGTAGGGGCTGGGTTCCTGGTCATCCCTGAAGCTGACGCGGATGGGGTGGTCAGGACCGGCCACCACGACATCGCCGGTCTGCGTGGTGAAGCGCAAATAAATGACCCCGTCCTCCTCGTGACGATCGACCTGTACGGCCAGGAATGGCGCGTCCTCGACCCGGATCCGGACCTTTTCGACCGGGGTCACCAGGTAGTAAAACCCGTCGTCATCGTGCCTCAAGACGGTGCTGAACAGCTTGACCAGCGCCGGCCGCCCGATGGGGGTCCCCATGTAGAACCACTGCCCATTACGGCGAATCTCCATGTCGAGTTCGCCGCAATAAGGCGGATTCCACTTGTGCACGGGAGGAAGACCCTTGGGGGCGTCTCCGGACTCGTCCTTGAGCAAACGGGCGATGGCCATGGGGTCGGCGCGCAGCCGGGAGGGGGACGAAGGGGGGGTATCGGTCATCGGTGTGCCTGACGAGTCACTCAAAAAGGTTGTCGGACAGAACAATTCAAGTTTTATTGGCCTTTCGGATGGCTGCTTTTATACTACGCGCCGCTCGAAAATCGAGTCACCGTGCGTACTTAGCAGTTTGCCATTAAAGCGCATCGTCCGTTTGAGTCCAGCTTGTCGAGGAGGCTGTCGTGGAAAGAGAAGCAATGGAGTTCGACGTTGTCATCGTGGGGGGCGGCCCTGCCGGCCTGTCCGCGGCGATCCGTCTGCGCCAGCTCAGCATCGAGTCCGGCCATGAAGTGTCGGTTTGCGTCGTCGAGAAGGGATCCGAATTCGGTGCCCACATCCTGTCCGGTGCCTGCTTCGAGCCGCGCGCCCTGAATGAACTCTTCCCGAACTGGAAGGAAGAAGGCGCCCCGCTGAACGTGCCTGTGACCGAGGACCAGGTCTATTTCCTCCTCAACGGCGAAAGCAAGCTGCTGACCCCGCATTGGGCCATTCCCAAGCCCATGCATAACGACGGCAACTACATCATCAGCCTCGGCAACCTGGTGCGCTGGCTCGCTACCCGTGCCGAAGAGCTGGAAGTGAACCTCTTCCCGGGCTTTGCCGCTGCCGACATCCTTTATCACGAAGACGGTTCCGTTAAGGGCGTAGTCACCGGTGACATGGGTATCGACCGCCATGGCAACCAGAAGCCCTCCTTCACGCCGGGCTATGAACTCCACGCCAAGTACACGCTGTTCGCCGAAGGCTGCCGCGGCCATCTGGGCAAGCAGCTGATCCGCCAGTTCGACCTGGACCGCGACAGCGATCCCCAGCACTACGGCCTCGGCATCAAGGAACTGTGGGACATCGATCCCGCCATGCACAAGCCAGGTCTGGTCATGCACGGCGCCGGCTGGCCCCTGACCGAATCCGGCAGCACCGGTGGCTGGTGGCTGTACCACCACGAGAACAACCAGATCTCCGTGGGCCTGATCACCGACCTCAGCTACCACAACCCCTACGTCTCGCCCTTCGACGAGATGCAGCGCCTGAAGCACCATCCGGTGATCCGCCAGTACCTCGAGGGCGGCAAGCGTGTGTCCTATGGTGCCCGCGCCATCTGCAAGGGCGGCCTCAACTCGCTGCCCAAGACCTCTTTCCCGGGCGGCCTGATCATCGGTGACGACGCCGGCTTCCTGAACTTCTCCAAGATCAAGGGCAGCCACACGGCCATGAAGTCCGGCATGCTGGGCGCAGAAACCGTGTTCGAGGCCCTGAAGGCCGGCGCCGAAGGCAAGACCTCGCTGGACTTCGACAGCAAGTTCAAGGCCTCCTGGCTGTTCGATGAACTCTATCGTTCGCGCAACTTCGGACCGGCCATGCACCGCATGGGCATGTTCATGGGTGCCGCGTTCAATTTCATCGACCAGAACTGGTTCGACGGCAAGATCCCCTACACCATCCACGACACGACGCCGGATTACTCCACGCTGGATCTGGCCGCGCAGTCCTCGCCTATCACCTATCCCAAGCCGGATGGAAAGATCAGCTTCGACAAGCTCTCCTCGGTGTTCCTCTCCAACACCAACCACGAGGAAGAGCAGCCGGTTCACCTGCAGCTCAAGAATCCGGATGTGCCGCTGAAGAAGAACCTGCCGCTGTACGGCGAACCGGCGCGTCTGTATTGCCCCGCTGGCGTGTACGAAGTGCTGGAGAATGCAGACGGCACCCCGCGCTTCCAGATCAACGCCCAGAACTGCGTGCACTGCAAGACCTGCGACATCAAGGACCCCGCCCAGAACATCAACTGGGTAACGCCGGAAGGTGGTGGTGGCCCCAATTACCCGAACATGTAAGTGTTCCGGAAATGAAAAAGGCGACCTTCGGGTCGCCTTTTTCATTTCACGTTTTTACATGCCTGCCGCGCTGCTGAAATTCTTGCGGTTTGGTCCATTGAACGGCATTTCCGGTTCTGTTCTGCTTACCGTGAACCGTGAACCGTGAACCGTGAACCAGGTTCCGCGTACCGCAGCCAGCGAATGCATCTCCGGTTCACATCACCTTGCCAGCGCGACGCGCGCGGACACGCCGCCCTCTGCCATTTTCTCGACCTGCGCTTCTTCCACGCGAATTCCCTGCGTCGACAACGTGGCCAACCAGCGCGCCACTGCATTGAAATCGGCCTTTTCCAGCCAGACACGTACCTTGCCGTCTCCTTCCGGTTCGATCCGGCCAAGGGACAAGCCGCCCGCGGCGGCGGCATCGCTGGCTGCGCGGAGTACGGACGCGCCACCACCAGACATCGACGCGGCTGAGGGCGCAAGACGTTGAATCTGACCCAGCAACGCACGATTGGCTTCCAGTCGCGCCTCTGCCTTCACGGCGGCGCCATGCAGCACGGCCCAGAGGCCCCATAGCGCAAACACCACCAGCGCTACGGCCAGGATACCCAGCGCACGCTGCTCCCGGGATTCCAGCACCGCCCAGCGTTGCCGTAACGGTGCCAGTGCTTCCGCCCATGACGTGCGCATCGACTCGTACGCATTCATGCACCACCTCCGACTTTCAGACGGCCGCGAACGCTGCCCCCCTGGTTGTTGGCCGACATGATTTCCGTGCTGAGCCCTGCCCCATCGAGCTTTTGCTTGAAACTGTCGAGTTCACCCAGCGAACGCGCATCAACGTCGAGGGTGACTACGCCCCCCAGAATGTCGATCCGTTGTGCGCTCAGTCCGGACCCCTGCAACGTCTGTGCGACGCGCGTGAGCGTCGGCAATACATTGCCTCCGGATTGTCCCTCGTTCTGCTTTCCACGCAGACGCTTTTGCACATCCTGCAAGGCCGAGGCCGGCTGCGCCGACAATCGTTCTTCGGGAAACAGTGCGTGATAGCGACTGACTACCTGTGCCGCGACACGATCCGCCTGAAACCGGTAAACGCCAGCATGAACGATCTCACTGACCAACTGCAGGCCGAATGCGACGGCGAGAAAGACGGCGGCCCAGCGCAGGGCGGCGGGGACGGCAAGACGGGCGCTTTCAGCAAATTCGCCCTGTAGCAGGTTGGCCGGATGGCGCGACCAGTCCGGCACGGCCGCCAAGGCGGCCGGAGCCGTCAGGTTGTCGGCCAGGCGACAACGGATGTCCGCATGTCCCTGCGCCCACTGCTCCACTTGTGTCCATACGGCTGCGGGCGCACCGCTTCCGACACTAATACTCGGTGGCGGCGCATTGCCCCGCTCCTGCAAGGCAGCATCCAGCAATGTTCCGACGAGATCGGTCTCGAGCACGGCTCCGGCATAGGCGCCAGTCCGGAGTACCATGCAGTTGCCCTGGACCTGAAGCTGCCAGTCGCTGTCGTCGCGCGGTAGCAGAAAGAGATCCGGGATCACGGCAACGGGATGCAACCCTGTCGCGCGCAGGGCCCGGAGTCCTTCCCGCAGTATCGACCGGGAAATGGCCAGCAACGGGGTCGTGTCGCCTTCGGACGGGCACGCCACGACATGAAGGCTGTCCGCATCCTCTCCGGTCTGGTCCTCGACGAGCCACGAAAGTGAGGATCCCGCTTGCCGCAACTGTCGGGCATTTACGGCAGCATTGGCCAACAGGCACAAGGACGACGGGAGAAACACGACGCAAGGGCTACCTGCATTTTGTTGCGCCAGGGCAGTCAGCTCACCGGTCCCGAGATCGACCAGTCCCTCCGTTTCCGCCCGCCAGGCACGGGCCGGTCCCTCGAAAGTGGACAGATGCAGATACAGAAGTTTCATTGGGAGCGTTCCTGATCCGGGGGCACACCATCCTGCGCACCCTCTTCTTGTGAGCGTCCGGTCGCTTCGACGACCTTGCGACTGTAGTCGCGAGTGATCACCCGGAGTGTACCGGAATCATCCCGCTTCATCACCGCGTGCAAAATGCTGTGCCGACCATCGATGTCAGCATCCGCGACGACCTCGAAATAATGCGTACGCACATCGAGCTGCCCACGGAGAGCGCCCTTTTCAGCGGACGACAGCCCATTGAACGCGGGCTCCGCCAGGAACTCGTCGACCGTGCCGTAGCCCTGCGCCGGTCGCTGATTGAACAGTTCAGTCGACGCCCGACTGGACAGGTTGGGTGACAGCGCGGCCAGTATTTCCGGCGCCGCTGTATTGATATTGAGCGTGGCATCGCCGGGCAGTGTGCAAACATAGGGCCGAAGCCGCGCCACGATGTCCGGTGTGAATCCCTTTACCAGCAGAAGCTCCGACACATCGGCGAGAGGCTGGTTGGCGATCCGGTAAGGAGGATCCAGGCGCGTGTAATAGTCTTCCTCGGCGCCATCCACCGGGCGCGGATCATTGTCCACGTCGATCCAGTCGGCCACGGCGGGGCCCAGGTTGTCGGGCAACCCGAGATTTTTCAACAGTTGCCGAAAGATCACATTGGCCGGTCCGTTGCTGTCGGACTCGGCACCCAGCCGGTTCAGGTTGAACCGACCCTGCATGTCCTGGACCCGCGCGCGCACCATGCCCCCCTCAACGGGAAACGGTGGGAACGGACGTGCCCAGGCTTCGCCCGGATAATCCGTCAGCCGATTGCGACGTTTGTCACTGCGGAGATCTTCTGCCAGCAGGTCTTTCACGAATTCTTCGGCGCCCTGCGTGTAGAGCCACGCCTGGTCCTGCTGGAACAGGCCGGCGGCGTGCTCCAGCGCCTGTTGCTGGGAACGCAGCATCCCCACGCACAGCACGGTGGCGATCGCGACGACGACGAGCACGGTGATCAGGGCGACGCCGGTCTGGCGCCGGCGTGCATCAGCTTTTCTGCGCGGCAGTCGCATCGCTGCTTCCTTCCGGCAGAATGAAGACACGACGAATCGTTCCCCAACGCGCGACAGAGAAGGTCACTTCGACCGCGTCGGGCAAGGGGGGATTCATGGTGGCCGGCTGTCCCTGTGACGACGCTAGCGGGGGCCATGTCGGTGCCCACGCCCCGTTGCCATGAACCGCGATGCGGAAATCGCTGACGCCGTCCAGCATCACGGTCTGTACCGGCGTCGAGGTGCGTGCACGATCGAGTACCGGCCAGTGCTCACGCACCAGTTGGCCGTTGATGACGCGCCACCGCACACGCACCAGCTCGCTACGCACCTCTTGCAGCGGATTGCGCCAGCCCAGGCGGGTAAACTCCATGCTGTTGTCTTGCGGGATCGAGAAGCCCGGCTGCAGATCGCCGAATTCATCGCGGACGGGTCGCTGCACGGTCTGCAGCAAATCGCGCTGCATCATCATCTCCGCACGTTGCAAGGACCTCAGGTCGCGCTCGCGGGCCATGGCCTGGTCGCGGGTCGAGATGGTGCTGAACAACAGCTCGTAAGATCCGACAGCCACAAGCGCCAGAATCGCGATGGCGACGAGCAGCTCCAGCAGGGTGAACCCGCGTTGCGGCTCAGGACGACGGCGCAGCATTTCCGGCGCTCCTCGAGATGAACCCTGTGACAACCGTGACAGGAGTCGCCGTTGCCCCGAACTCACGGGGCTTTTCTGCGACCGATATGGTGAGCAGGCGCACGTTCGCGCTTGGCGTCGCCTCCGCCTTGGTGATTACCTGCCAGTCGCGTCCGGCCATCTGCGTTTCCGTGCGCACTTCGCCGACATCAGGGAAGGCCCTGCCGAGACGCAGATCCGCCAGTTGGTTGAGCGCCACCCAATGGGCGAAGGTCTTGGCGTCGAGGTGCGCATCGGTCCGGATCTGGGTTTGCTGCGCATTGAGCAGTGCCAACGCCGCAATGGCAAAGATGGCCGTGGCCACCAGCACTTCAAGCAGTGTGAAGCCGCGATGATCAGCCCGGTCCGCCATCGCTGCCTCCCTGCTTCGCCTCGTCATTCCCGAGGCCCTCGATGCGAACCCGCCCCACTTCATCGACAATGATGTCGCTGTGTACATCGGGGCTGTCAGTGACGCGAATCTGCAGGCTGGCCGCGCTGCTTTCCCCGCTCGAAAGCAGGAAGACATCAGGCGTCTGACGGTCTTTGCCATTGCTCTCGTCCGCCTGACGCTGACGTGCCGCGGTACTTGCAGCGAGATCGTTCTGCCCTGCCATGGACGGAAGCTCCTTCAGGCTGCCCGGCTTCTCGATGAGAAGCTCCAGGCCCTCCGGCAACTGGCGTTCCCGGAAAATGTCTTCCGGGCAGGCACCCCAGCGCTGCTTTTCCTCGTTCAGGCACAGGAACGTATAGCCCTCCGGCGTGACGCGAAGCCCATATTCCCTGTTCTGCATCACGGCTTCATTGCCCGCCTGCTCCAGCAGGGCCGCGAGCCGCTGCGCTTCTTCGGGCAGTGCCCGCTCAGGACCGCTCGTGTTTACGCTCACCACCACCACGCTGCTGATGATGCCCACCAGCAGCACGACCATCAGCACCTCCAGAAGAGTGAAGCCGCGGGCGGGGCGAGAGGCCGGCATGGGGGCTTACTGGTAGTAGATGTCGGCGTCGTAACCTTCGCCACCCTCGGCGCCATCGGCACCCAGGCTGTAGAGGTCGTAGCGGCGGCCGTTGCTGCCCGGATAGACATACTGGAACGGGTGACCCCATGGGTCTTCAGGCATGGTGGTGAGGTAGCCGCCATCCGGCCAGGTCTTGGCGGAGGCTGGCTTGTGTACCAGCGCGCTCAGGCCCTCGTCCGTCGTGGGGTACTTGTGATTGTCCAGCTTGTACATGTCCAGCGCCTTGGCAACTGCGGACAGGCTGGCCTTTGTCGTCGTGACGCGGGCCTGGTCATCCTTCCCGATGACGTTGGTCATGACGATGGCAGCCAGGATCCCGAGAATGGCCACAACGACCATGACTTCGATCAGGGTAAAGCCGCCCTGTTGGCGGAAACGCTTGTTCATTTTGAGCAGTACCTCGAAATAGACGCGGTGCAGAGGGGCACTCTACCAAAACGTGATGGGCACCACCGCCCTTCCCCGTTCACGGTTGCGGACGCCTCAGTGGACCAGATTGTTCATGGAAAGGATAGGCAACATGATGGCCAGTACAATGATGAGGACCACGCCCGCCATCACGAGCAGCATCAGTGGCTCGAACAGCCCGACCAGGGTGGTGATGAGACTCGACAATTCCTTTTCCTGCATGATCGCGGCGCGGGACAGCATCTGGTCCAGCTCGCCGCTCTGCTCGCCGCTGGCAATCATCTGCATCATCATCGGCGGAAAGTACCCGCACTCTTCAAGTGCTCGCGACAGGCTTCCGCCCTCGGTCACCTTGACTGCCGCCCGCCGGATCGCATCACGGATGAGCAGGTTGGAGGTCACCTCTGCCGCAATGCGCAGTGCATCCACCAGCGGCACACTGCTGCGGGTGAGGATGCTGAGCGTGCTCGCGAAGCGGGTGGCGTTGGCCCCTCTGGCCAGGCGCCCGACCAGGGGCAGGCGCAGTTGCAGCCGGTGCAACTTGTAACGGGTCGATTCCTGCCGGACCAGGGGGCGAAGCGCAAAGCCGCCTGTCACCAGGATCAGCAGCAGCCAGGGTCCGCCTACACGCGCCATATGACTGGTCGCAATCAGCCCGCGTGTCAGCAGTGGCAATTCGTGACGGCTGCTCTGGAATACCTTGACGATGTCCGGCACGACATAAGTCAGCAATCCCATGACGATTGCCGTCGCGAGGACCGTCAGTATGACGGGATAGATGAGCGCCCCCTGGATTTTCTTCTGCAGGTCGTAGCGTGATTCCGTGTAGTCGGCGAGCTGGTTCAGCACCAGGTCCAGGTGGCCGGATTTTTCGCCGGCGGCCACGGTGGCGCGATACAAGTCAGGAAACGCCTGGGGAAATTCGGAAAACGCCTGCGCGAGCGTATATCCCTCGATTACCCGTGCACGAACGGCCAGCAGCAGGCTCTGCGACGCCGGACGCTCGGTCTGTCGCGACACGGCCCGCAGACATTCCTCTACCGGGATGCCGGCCGCAATCAACGTGGCGAGTTGCCGCGTGATGAGTGCCAGCTCCCAGGCCGACATTCCGCGCCGGAGCGGCCCTGCGCCGGAGACACTCTTGTGCTCACCGGCGGCGGGTTCCACTGAAACCGGCAGCAGCCCCTTGTCACGCAATTGCTGACGGACCTGGCGCGCACTGTCGGCTTCCAGTACCCCTTTCTGCTTTCGGCCTTCGCCATCAACGGAAACATATTCAAACGCCGGCATTCAGATTCCCCCGTGCCTGCCCTTCAGCCTTCCCGGCTGACACGCAGGACCTCCTCCAGCGTAGTGGTGCCTTCGAGAACACGCCGTGTTCCATCCTGCCGCAAGCTCATGCTGCCGCGACGCGCATGCGCCTCGAGTTCGTGCTCACCCGCGTGATTGTGGATCAGGCGACGCATTTCTTCGTCGATAACGATGAGCTCGTAAATGCCGGTACGGCCGCGATAGCCCAGGCCGTTGCAGTGCACGCAACCTTTGGCCCGGAAAAGCGTTGGCGGATGCGACGGGTCCACGCCCAACACGCCGCAGGAATACGCATCGGCCACGTGGGGCTCGCGGCACTCCCGGCACAATACGCGAACGAGACGCTGCGCCAGGACGCCGAGCAGGGACGACGACAGCAAGAAAGGCTCGATGCCCATGTCGTGAAGGCGTGTTACGGCGCCTACCGCCGAGTTGGTGTGCAGCGTGGACAGCACCAGGTGACCCGTCAATGATGCCTGCACGGCGATCTCGGCGGTCTCGAGGTCGCGGATTTCGCCGACCATCACGACATCGGGATCCTGACGCAGAATGGCGCGCAGGCCCCGGGCGAATGTCATGTCGACCTTGGTATTGACCTGCGTCTGGCCGATACCGTCCAGTTGGTACTCGATCGGATCCTCTACCGTGAGGATGTTTCGCGTCTTGTCGTTCAGCTCGGTCAACGCCGCATATAACGTGGTCGTCTTGCCCGAACCTGTCGGGCCGGTGACCAGGATGATGCCGTGCGGCTTGTTGATGAGTGCACTCAGCGCCTGATGGTCCTGTGCCGACATGCCGAGATGCGACAGATCGAGCCGGCTCGTCTGTTTGTCGAGAAGACGCAGCACGACCCGCTCACCATTACTGGACGGCATGGTCGAGACACGCACGTCCACTTCGCGCCCGGCCAGCCGGAGCGAAATGCGGCCGTCCTGCGGGACGCGCTTTTCCGCAATGTCCAGCCTGGCCATGACCTTGATGCGCGAGACCAGCAGAGGCGCCAGCTCCCGCCGCGGCTGCACGATTTCGCGCAATACCCCGTCGACGCGCAAACGGACCGACAAGCGTTTCTCGTATGTCTCGATATGGATGTCAGAGGCATTTTCACGGATGGCTTCCGTCAGCAGCGCATTGATGAGGCGGATGATGGGGGCGTCATCCTCCTGCTCCATCAGGTCTTCTGCCTCGGGCACCAGCTCGGCCAGACTGGCCAGATCCATGTCTTCGCCCAGCCCCTCGACCATCTGCATCGATTCACTGGAGTCCGACTGATAAGCGCGCGCGAGAAGATTGCCGAATACCTCAGGCGAGACCTGCTCAAGTGCCAATGGCATTCCCAGGAGGCGCCTTGCTTCGGCAAGGCTGGCAAGTCGAAGCCCGGGTCGGTGGAACAGATGCGCTGTACCCCCATCGACGCGGTCAAACAGGACGCCATGGCGTTTGGCAAAGGCATAGGGGAAACGGCGCGAAATCGCCGGAAGGTGTGGAGCTGCCGCGCTTTCTTCTAATAATGTGTCCATGAGTACGCTGAATCCCGGCAAGAACATGGAGTCTACTGGAAGGCCGCGCCCCCTCTCAATGCAGGGCCTGTATGGATTTTATACAGCCTGCGCAGGACACCCTGCGGCATAATGCCGGATCACGACAGGCATCCGGGCCGGCATAGCGGCCCGGCCCCGACAGGCAGGACTCACATGGAATACCGGCAACCCGTCTGGTGGGGACCACAGGACTTTGCTCCCGGCCAGACTCGCGCATGGGACATGGCTGGCCTCCTGCTGGAAATTTCCCGCCAACCCCAGGAATGGCAGTTTCGCCTCGAGCGGACCCGCGCGCAGTCGGAAGACAATCACGCGTGGCGATCAGAGACGGGGCCGCATCCCGCCGCGTCATCGGCGGCGCGTCTGATGCGGCATGTCTTCCGCCAGACCTCCGGTCGCCTGCGCCTGCTGCCGCGCCTCGCCGACCGCTCGGTGGTCGTTCGGCCGGTGAGCCCCCTGTTTGTCCCTGCCGGACAAGAAACCACGTTCTACGTCAGCACCCCGCTGTGGGTGACGGCGTGGGCCGAAGGCGTACCGGAGCCCTTGCTCGATGCGCCCGTCGTCATTCCGCGCGACACCTGGTTTGGTCCCGGGCCGGAACGAGGCCAGCTCTGCTACGCCACACGCGTCAACGGCGTCACCAGCCTTGACCAATTGCAGACCCGCCCCTTCCGCGCCGTGACCCCTGTCCATGTCCGCAACAGCGCAGGAACGGCGCTTCCCATCGAGCGCATCAACATTCCTGCCCCCTTCCTGCCGCTGTACGGCGCCGAGTCCGGCCGACTGTGGACGCCGGCACTCACGATCACGCGGCAGGCCCACACACAGCCGCTGCAGGTCCACATTGAATCCGGCATCAGCACCCTCGCCGGACATGTCGAGTCCCTGTGTCCGGCACGACGCGGCTCCGATGAGCATGCCCTGATCCGCGTCTTTGATACCTTCTTCGACTGAGGTCTCTCATGACACAGGTATTTTCGCCATCGTCCGCGCTCGACAAGCTCCTTCATGCCGACCGCATCGGTGATTTTGTCACCGGCGCTGTGCTGATTCTTGTCGGCCTGCTTGTCGCCAGCATCGCCGCACGCGTGTTCGAACGTTCCATGACCGCCCGCCTGTCCACACATCAGCTCGTGGTTTGGCGGCGGGTGCTGCATCACGGCCTGCTCACCCTGTTCGTGATCACGGCCCTGCGCGAAATGGGCTTTCACTTGTCCGTCCTGCTGGGGGCCGCCGGCGTACTGTCGGTTGCCATCGGTATCGCGTCACAGACTTCTGCCTCCAACCTGATCAGCGGCCTGTTCCTCATTGGCGAGGGATCCTTCGCCATTGGCGACACCATCCGTGTGGGCCAGACCGAGGGCGAAGTCCTTGCCATCGACCTCCTCTCCGTCAAGCTGGTCACTGCGGACAATCTCTAC
>DASSUO010000264.1:0-11812 GCA_035706925.1 Moraxellaceae bacterium | reverse complement strand
CCTGATTTTTCAGGGCTTTTCCTTTCACCTGAACAGGCATCCGACGTGCCGCCGGATCCTGTCCGGATGCCCTGCGGATGCACCGGAAGCGTCATTGCATTAGATCAACGGTTTGCATAGGCTGGCGACTCGATTCAGGTTCACAAAAAGAGCCAATTTCCATGCGCAAGACCCTCCCCGCCCTTTCCGCACTGTCGCTGGCACTGCTCGTGGGCACGCCGGCCTTCGGTCTGGACCTCAGCGAAGCCTACGGAAAGGCGCTGCAGAACGACCCCACCTGGCTGGCAGCGCGCAACAACTATCTCGCCGGGAGCGAGGAAGTGACCGTCGGACGCGGCGGCCTGCTGCCGACCGTTGCCGCCACTGCAGACGTCTCGAAAGACAGTTTCACCGGCAAGACAGCCGGCAACAATTACGACTTCAACCAGACACAGTGGGGAATCAAGGCCACCCAGCCCCTGTTCAGGGCCGACGCCTGGAATGACTATCAGCGCGCCCAGGCGAGCTCCTCGCAGGCGGAGGCGACATTCCGCAGCCAGGAGCAGGAACTTGCCCTTCGTGTGTCACAGGCCTACTTCAGTGTGCTCTCGGCAGAAGAAGGCCTGGCCTATGCGCAGTCCGAAGAGGCGGCCAACGGTCGCCAGCTCGACCAGGCCCAGCAGCGTTTCGACGTCGGGCTCATTGCCATCACGGATGTGCTGGAGGCACGGGCCGGCTTTGACGGCGCACGGGCCAACCGCATATCGGCAGAAGCGAGCCTGGCCGCCGCCCGCGAGAACCTCGCTGCCATCGTGGGTGAAGACCCGGGCAAGCTTGTGCCGCTGAAGGCGGATGCCCCGATGGTGAAACCGGTTCCCGAAGACCCCGAAGCCTGGGTGCGTCTTGCCCGGGAAAAGAATCCCGACCTGATTGCCGCGCGCAAGAACCAGGAGTCTGCCTCTGCCGTGAGCCGGCAGGTGAAATCAGGCTTCCTGCCGACGGTAGATGCCTATGCCAGTTACGGCAGCATGGACCGCAGTGCCAGTGGCGCATCACCTGTAACGCAAAGCTTTCTGAATGCCCAGAACGGCACCACGACAGCGGTCGGGCTCCAGGCAAACTGGATCCTGTTCTCGGGGGGCCGGACGTATGCCGCCAGCAAGCAGGCCAGCTACCGCGCCGCGGCAGCGCAAGATGCGGCCAACGGAACCGAAAAGCAGGTCGTGAACAATACGCGCACCGCCTTCAACAATGTCTCGGCCGACTCCTACCGTGTCGACGCACGCAAGCAGGCGGTTGCCTCCAGCGAAGCCTCGCTGGATGCCACCCAGGCAGGCTATGAAGTCGGTACGCGCAATATCGTCGACGTGCTGCTTGCGCAGCGGAACATGTATGCCGCCAAGCGCGATTATGCTGCCGCCCGCTACGACTACGTGCTCAACAGCCTGCGGCTCAAGGCAGCCAGCGGTCAGCTCAGCGAAGTGGATATCAAGGCGCTGAACGGTTGGCTGGATCCGAATGCGAGCGTGGTCAGCGCGCCGGACAAACCGGCCGAGCCTGCACCAGCCGCTGTGCCCGCTGCACCTTCCTCGCGCAAGAAGCGCTGAGCCGGACTTCTGGACGCCCCATGAAAAAGGCCACCTTCGGGTGGCCTTTTTCATGGGGCGTACTGGTTGACCCCGATTGCTGCGCATCTACGGACGCGAGGCATCGAGGCAATCGAATGTCCGCATCCGCAAGAATTCATCAGCACCGTAAGTCTCGCGGCCACAGGGATAGGCCCGTAGCGATGGCTTCCGTGAAAACAGCCGTCGTTGCGTCGGCCCGGGAGAAGACGGCGATGCTCAGGGATACAGGCGCGCGATCAGGGCCGTGACGGCAGTTTCAACCCGCAAAATCCGGGGCCCGAGATGGACCGCCTGAAATCCGGCCGTTTCGAGCAATTCAACTTCGTACGGAATGAATCCACCCTCGGGGCCGATGGCCAGGGTCACAGCCCTGTCGATCGCGACCGGACAAGGCCCCGCGGCGACCGGGTGGGCCACCAGCGCAACGGTATTGCGACACAGGGCCGGCAACCGGTCTTCAACAAACGGCTTAAAGCGCGGCTCAAGGATCACCTCGGGCAAAACAGTGTCCCGGGCCTGCTCCAGTCCCAGCTGCAGATGCTCCCGAATGGCGTCCGGTGCCAGCCAGGGCGACTCCCAGAAGCTCTTTTCAACGCGGTAGCTGTTCATGAGAACCAGACGAGGCACCCCCATGGCTGCAACGGTCTGCAAGATTCGCTTCAGCATCTTGGGCCGGGGCAGGCTGAGCAGCAGCGTGAGGGGCAGCTTGGGTGGTGGCGTCTGATCCAGGCCGAATTCGAGCTCCAGCACCTCGCGATCCAGACGGGTGATCAAGCCCTCGCCCATCAGGCCACCCACCAATCCCACGCGCAAGCGATCGCCCACGGCCGCACGGTGCACTTCCCGTACATGCTGCAGTCGTCGACCCGTGAGCAGGGCACGGTCGGGCGCCGGACAATCCTCAGGCGTGAGCAGGAGCAGGTTCATGAGGGCCGCACGCATCGATAAGGGCCAACTGCCGCTCCAGCGCGCCGCGATTGCGCAACAGCACCTCGCGCGCCGCCTGCACGCGGGCATTGGCCATTTCCGGGTGATCCAGCAGCGCGCAACTGGCCTTGGCCAGTTCGTCTGCGGTCACGAGCTGCAGTGCGCCGGCCGCCACGAGCTCATCGGCAATGGTCTGGAAGTTGTGAATATAGGGCCCCGACAGCGTGGGCACGTCGAGCGCCATCGGCTCCAGCACATTGTGCCCGCCCACCGGCACCAGCGAACCGCCGACAAAGGCGATGTCGGCCAGCGCGAACCACAGCATGAGCTCGCCCATGGTATCGCCCAGCAACACCGCCGTGTCGGGCGTCACCGCTTCGTTGCGGCTCCGGCGCGCCAGCGTGAAGCGCTTTTGCTGGATCGTGCTCGCCACATTTTCGAAACGCTCCGGATGGCGCGGTACCAGGATCAACAGTGCATGCTTGTGCCGCGCGCGAATGGCCGCAAATGCCATGAGTACCGGAATGTCTTCCCCCGAATGCGTGCTTGCGGCCACGATCACCAGTCGATGCGCGAGTTTCCAGGCCACGTGCAGCTGATGCGCGCGCTCCTCGATGTCGGCTGGCGGCGTAATGTCGAACTTGACACTGCCGGTCACCGTAATGCGCTCTGCCGGTACACCGAGCGCACGGAACCGGCCGGCGGTGGCGTCATCTTGCGCAGCCACTTGCGACAACTCGGCCAGCATCGGCCGCACCAGCCAGCCCGCGCGCGCGTAGCCCCGGGCCGACCGCTCCGAAAGACGGGCATTGGCAAGAATCACCGGAATTCCCCGCTTGCGGGCGGCATGGATCATGTTGGGCCACAGCTCCGTCTCCATGATGACGAGACGATCCGGGCGAACACGGTGCAGAAAAAGCGCCCATGCCCATGGCAAATCCCACGGCGCGTAGGCGTGATGTACGGACGCACCCCAAAGGGAATGAACACGCGCCGAGCCGGTCGGCGTCATTGTGCTCACGAAAACGGGCTCTCCCGGATGCGCCTTGCGCCATGCATTGATGAGGGGCGCCGCCGCCAGCGTTTCACCTACGGATACGGCATGCACCCACAGGCCGCCCCGCATGGCCGGAATGCCGAATCCCAGCCGCTCACCCACCCGCTTCAGATAGTCAGGCGCTCGCCGCGCGCGCCAGAGCAGCCGCAGCAGCACGAAGGGCAGCAGCAGGTGAAAAAGCAGTGTGTAAAAAAGACGCGCCACGGGTGTGCCCATTCTGGTTGAAGCCCGGATCGTCGGGCATGGCTGTTGGCGCGGACCCGCAACAGCGTCCGCCACCTCTCCCCGGAGAATCCCTCACCCGGGACTCGATCGACCCCATGCGCACCATCGACCCGCCAGCGACCGGCCGGCCATTCATCCCTGACGGGCAGTGGCAAGGATTGTGCAAAAATCGGGCGTGCTACGCCAGCCGGGGTACGTAAAAACCCTCGGACGGCGGTCACACTTTTCCGGGCAATCGTCGTCAAGCAGATGCAGACTGAATAGTCGCCCCACGGCATCTCGCATACACTTCGCTCCATGCAAACGATCAAGACCGACATCCTCATCTTTGGCGGTGGCGTAGCGGGGCTCTGGCTGCTCAACCGCCTCCGTGCGGCCGGATACAGCGTGCTGCTCCTCGAGCAGGATCGCCTCGGCGGCAGCGAGACCCTGAACGCCAACGGCATCATCCACGGCGGCCTCAAATTCGGGCTTTCCGCCATGTTGCGCGACATCGAGTCCCTGGACGACATGCCGGCGCTTTGGCGCGAGTGCATCGCCGGCAAGGGCGACATCGACCTGACCAGTGTCAGGGTCCTCTCGGATCACACCCACATCTGGTCCGAAGCCAGTCTTGCGGCACGTGCCACGACCTTTTTCGCCTCACGACTCCTGACCGGGCAGGTAACAGCGGTCGATGGTGCCGACCGCCCCGCCTCCCTGCAGCACGAGGCGTTCACTGGCTCGGTGTACCGGCTCTCCGACCTGGTCATCGACATGCCCTCGCTGGTACAGGCGCTGACGCGAGCCCACAAGCGCTGCATCTACAAGATCAGCCCGCAGACCTGCCACCTGGAGACCGACGATCGCCATAACACTACTGCCGTATTCATCACGGCGGCGGGAATGGAGCCGATACGAATCCACCCCTCGGCCGTGATTCTCGCGGGGGGACAGGGCAATGCTGCGCTGCTCGAGGACATCGGCCTTCACGAGCCGCTCATGGAGCGCCGCGAGGTCCACATGGTGATGCTCAAGCGCAGCGAATTGCCGCCCTTGTGGGCGCACTGCCTGGGCACCAGTCGCAATCCGCGCCTGACCATTACGACGCATCCTGCCCGGGACGGCGAGCATGTCTGGTATCTCGGCGGCGAGCTTGCCGACGAGGGCGCACTTCGCGACGAGCGCCTCCAGATTGAGAAAGCCCAGCGAGAGCTCAAGGAACTGCTGCCCTGGGTGGACCTTCGCGGCGCCCGCTACAAGTCCCTGAAGATTGCCCGCATCCTTCCGGGCGGTGACCGCGGACTGCTGCGTCCGGACAACGCCTTCGTACAGGGTGTCGGAAACAACATCCTGACGTGGCCCTGCAAACTGACGCTGGCGCCCAACCTGGGGCGACAGGTGCTCGCGCACCTGGAAAAGGAAGGTGTCACACCCGAACACGAACAGCCCACGGATGCGCTGCCCCTGCTATTCCCGGAAACAGGACGTCCGGTCTGGGATACCCTTTTTACCTGATGTCTGCGCCCCGATTCGACACCTCATTGCTCGCGCCGCGCCACTGGGCGGCATGGCTGCTCGTCGGCCTCGTCTGGCTGCTCGCGAAGCTGCCCTGGTTCCTGCAACGGCGTCTCGGCGCCGGTATCGGCTGGCTGCTGTATCGCCTGCTCGGTCGCCGGGTCAACGATACTCGCACCAATATTCGCCTCTGTTTTCCGGAAAAAACCGCCGCCGAACAGGAAGCCATGGTGCGCGACATTTTTCGCAACGCCGGCCTGACCCTGTTCGAATCCGCCAACGCATGGTTTCGATCTGCAGAGTACTACCGGAAGCGATTCACGCTCGAAGGCCTGGAGCACCTGAAACACGCACAAGAAGGCGGGCGCAGCGTCCTGTTGCTCGGCGCCCACTACAGCATGCTCGATCTCGCCGCACGAATGGCCTCGCTCTACTTCACGGTCGACACGGTCTATCGCCCCCAGAAGAATGCGGTGCTGGAATACGTCATGACGTCCCGCCGCTTGAGCTACCACGGCTGGGCGATACCGCACGACGACACACGGCGCCTGATCCGCGCACTGAAGAGCGATCATATCGTGTGGTACACGCCTGATCAGGACTTCGGACTGCGTCACGCCGTTTTTGCGCCATTCTTCGGTGTCAGCGCTGCCACGATCACCACGCCGACGCGCCTGGCGCGCGTGGCCGATTCGGCGGTGATCATGATTCACTTCCACCGGGTGGGTGACCGCGAAGAGTACCGCATGACCTTGTCGCGGCCGCTGGAGAATTATCCGTCGGGCGATGAAGTCGCAGACGCCACACGCATCAACAAGGCCCTGGAAGACTTCATCCGCCGCGCGCCCACGCAATACATGTGGTACCACCGCCGGTTCAAGACGGTTCCGCCAGGGGGGCAGTTTCCCTATCAGTACAAGGCCAAGGAACTTCGCTACCAGCGCGAGGCGGCCGCCCGCAAGGCGAGCGAGGAGCACCAATGAAGCCGCTGACCGTCGTCCAGATCCTGCCGTCACTTGAAGCAGGCGGCGTCGAGCGGTGTACCCTGGAAACTGCCCGGGCCCTGGTCGCCGCCGGTCACCGCTCCGTCGTAATTTCCAGCGGAGGACGCATGGTGGAGCAGCTCATCCGGGAAGGCAGCGAGCACGTGCTCCTGCCGGTCAAGCGCAAATCCCTTTTTACCCTGCTGCAGACCGGACGGCTGCGCCGACTACTGGAAGCGCTGCGGCCCGACATCCTCCACGCGCGATCCCGTGTTCCGGGATGGGTTGCCTGGCTGGCCTGGCGAAAACTGCCCCCTGCCTCCCGCCCGCACTTCGTGACCACCGTTCATGGCCTGCATTCGGTCAGCCCTTACAGCGCCATCATGGTTCGTGGCGAAGCCGTCATCGCCGGCTCGGAAACGGTCCGCCGCTACATCGCCGGGAACTACCCGCAGTGTCCCCCCGAACGCGTCCACCTCATTCCGGAAGGCGTGGATCCGCAGGAATTCCCCTACCGCTACCGCCCCGATGCGACATGGCTGGCCCGCTGGCAGGACACCTTCCCCGAGCTGCAGGGCAGGCGTGTGCTGGCGCTTCCAGGCCGCCTCACGCGGCTCAAGGGACATGCCGTCTTCATTGATCTCATTGGCCGGCTGATAACGGATCATCCTGACATCCACGGTCTCATCGTGGGGGGCGCCGAGGCAAAGAAGGCCGCCTATGCGGAAGAACTGAAACACGCCGTGGCGACGGCAGGACTGGACCGGCACATCAGCTTCACGGGGCATCGCAGTGACATGCGGGACGTCCTGAGCCAGTGTGATCTGGTCTTCTCGCTCTCCACCCAGCCCGAGACATTCGGGCGCACCGTGCTGGAAGCACTGCGACTTGGCCGGCCCGTCGTGGGCTGGGATGTGGGCGGAGTGGGCGAGATTCTGGCCCGGTGCTATCCGCAAGGACGAGTGCCCGTGGGCGATGTGGACGCCCTTGAGGCCGCGACCCGGCACTGGCTGGCAGCGCCGGATCAGCCGGGCGAAAGCCGTCATTTCCTGCTCTCGACCATGTGCGACGAGACTCTCGCGCTCTATGAGCGCCTTGCCCGTCCGGCGCACGCCAGGGACCAGAGTGCAGGACCGCCGGACCAGGGGGTCTGAGGGACCGGGCCCCCTCGCATGGCCTTACCCCCCTCCGCCCGGATGACTTAGAATGGCGGGCTTGCAATCAAGAGACACCAAGCCCCATGAAAAAGGCGCTGATCACCGGCATTACCGGTCAGGACGGATCCTATCTGGCCGAGTTCCTCCTCGAGAAAGGCTATGAGGTGCATGGCATCAAGCGACGCGCCTCGCTCTTCAACACCGAGCGCATCGATCATCTCTATCAGGATCCGCACCAGAAGGGTCGCCGCCTTTTTCTCCACTATGGCGACCTGACGGACACGTCCAACCTGATCCGCATCCTCTCGGAAGTGCAACCGGACGAGGTCTACAATCTGGGCGCGCAGTCCCATGTCGCCGTGTCGTTCGAGTCTCCGGAATACACTGCCGACGTCGATGCGATCGGCACGCTGCGCCTGCTCGAAGGCATCCGCTTCCTTGGCCTCGAGAAAAAGACCCGCTTCTATCAGGCGTCGACCTCCGAGCTCTATGGCCTGGTACAGGAAATTCCCCAGAAGGAAACCACGCCCTTCTACCCGCGCTCTCCCTACGCCGTCGCCAAGATGTATGCGTACTGGATCACCGTGAACTATCGCGAAGCCTACGGGCTCTACGCCTGCAACGGCATCCTGTTCAATCACGAATCGCCACGTCGCGGCGAAACATTCGTGACGCGAAAGGTCACCCGCGGACTGGCCAATATTGCCCAGGGCCTGGAGAAATGCCTGTACATGGGCAATATGGACGCGCTGCGTGACTGGGGCCATGCCAAGGATTATGTGCGCATGCAGTGGATGATGCTGCAGCAGGAAACGCCCGACGATTTCGTGATCGCCACCGGCGTGCAGTACTCCGTGCGCGATTTCATCCGCAAGAGTGCGGCTGAACTTGGCATCGAGCTGGATTTCGTGGGCCAAGGCGTCGATGAAAGAGCTGTTGTACGTTCGGTTCATGGCGACAAGGCACCTGCCCTCAAGGCGGGCGACACCATCGTCGCTGTGGATCCCCGCTACTTCCGTCCTGCCGAAGTGGAAACACTGCTGGGCGATCCCGCCAAGGCCAAGGAAAAGCTGGGCTGGGTGCCGGAAATCACGCTGGACGAAATGGTGAAGGAAATGGTCGCTCACGACCTCGAAGACGCGCGCCGTCATGTCCTGCTGAAGACCCATGGCCACGACGTGGCCGTGCGCCGCGAGAATTGACATGTCGCTGGATACGTCTCTCCGTTACTACGTTGCAGGCCACCGAGGCATGGTGGGCTCCGCCATCGTGCGCCAGCTCGAGGCGCAGGGCTGCCGCCACATTCTCACGCGTACCCACGCGCAGCTCGACCTGACCCATCAGGCGGCTGTGGCGGAGTTCTTCACGCTGGAAAAGCCTGATGTGGTGATCCTCGCCGCAGCAAAGGTTGGCGGCATCCATGCCAACAACACCTTCCCCGCCGAGTTCATCTACGACAACCTGATGATGGAGGCCAATGTCATCCACCAGGCCTGGCGCGCCGGTGTGCAAAAGCTGTTGTTCCTCGGCAGCTCGTGCATCTATCCCAGGCTCGCCACGCAGCCGATGGCAGAAGAGGCGCTACTGACCGGAACGCTGGAGTCCACGAACGAGCCTTACGCCATCGCAAAAATTGCCGGCATCAAGCTCTGTGAAAGTTTCAACCGCCAGTACGGAACCGACTACCGTTCCGTGATGCCGACCAATCTCTACGGTCCGAACGACAACTTTCACCCGCAGAACAGCCACGTGCTGCCAGCCCTGCTGCGCCGCTTCCACGAAGCAAAACTGGCCGGCGCCGAAAGTGTCACGATCTGGGGCTCCGGCACGCCCATGCGCGAGTTCCTGCACGTGGACGACATGGCCGCCGCCTCGGTATTCGTTCTCGGCCTCGACAAGGCCACTTACGAATCCAACACGCATCCCATGCTTTCGCACATCAATGTCGGGACCGGTACCGACGTCACCATTCGCCAGCTGGCGGAAATGATTGCGGAAGTGACCGGTTTCACTGGGCGCATCGAATTCGACACCACCAAGCCCGACGGTACACCACGCAAGCTGATGGATGTATCGCGACTCGGTGCAATGGGCTGGCGCGCCGGCATCGATCTGCGCGCGGGCCTCAAGAGTACTTACGACTGGTTCCTTTCCCACGCGGCGGACATGCGCACATGAACCTCCTTCCCGTCATCATGGCCGGCGGTTCCGGCACCCGTCTCTGGCCGCTCTCGCGCGAGCTGCATCCCAAGCAGTTCCTGACCCTGCCCGGCCAGACCCATTCCATGCTGCAAGCGACACTTGCGCGCCTCGACGGCCTGACCGACGCGTATCCGCTCGTGATCAGCAATGAGGCCCATCGTTTCATCGCCGCAGAGCAACTCCGGCAGATGGGCCGTCTCAAGGGAAACATCCTGCTTGAACCGGTAGGCCGCAACACGGCGCCGGCGATTGCGCTCGCTGCGCTCACGGCGACAAAGGGCGGCCTGGACCCCGTGCTCCTCGTGCTGGCGGCCGACCACGTGATTCGTGATGTCGCGGCGTTCCAGGCGGCAGTCCACATTGCACTGCCCCTTGCACAGCAGGGGCGCCTCGTCACCTTTGGCATCATTCCGACCGCTCCCGAAACGGGCTATGGCTACATCCGTCGCGGCAAGCCCCTGGGCGACGGCGCATTCGAAGTGGCCGGCTTCGTCGAGAAGCCCGATCTCAAGACCGCCGGAACGTATCTGGCCTCGAAAGAGTACGACTGGAACTCGGGCATGTTCCTGTTTCGTGCCAGCGTCTTCCTGAAGGAGCTTGAGACGCATCGTCCGGACATTCTGGCCGCTTGCCGCGCTGCACTGGCAACGCCCCAGAGCGACCTCGATTTCGTGCGCGTGGACACCGCTGCCTTCGAAGCCTGCCCATCGGACTCCATTGACTATGCCGTAATGGAAAAGACAGCTCATGCTGCAGTGGTGCCCCTGGCCGCCGGCTGGAGCGATGTCGGGGCTTTCTCGGCACTGTGGGAAGTATCGGCCAAGGACGAGAACGGCAATGCCCTGCAGGGCGACGTGATCGCCTATGACACGAGGAACTGCCTGGTGGAGGCCGAGAACGGTCTTGTGGCCACGGTGGGCCTCAGTGACATGGTCGTCGTGCAGACCAAGGATGCCGTACTGGTGGCTGCAAGAGATCGCGTACAGGATGTGAAAAAGATTGTGGAAACTCTGAAGGCGCAGGGCCGAAGCGAATATCGCCTGCATCGCCAGGTTTACCGGCCGTGGGGCCACTACGACTCCATCGACGCCGGTGCCCGCTACCAGGTGAAGCGCATAACCGTGAACCCGGGCGCCAAGCTCTCGGTGCAGATGCACCACCACCGGGCCGAACACTGGGTCGTCGTATCGGGCACCGCGCGCGTCACGCTGGACGGCGTTGAAAAGCTGGTGACCGAGAACGAATCGATTTATCTGCCGGTGGGCGCGGTGCATGCGCTGGAAAATCCGGGAAAGATTCCCCTTGACCTTATCGAGGTGCAGGTTGGGCCTTATCTGGGTGAAGACGATATTGTCCGCCTGGAGGACCGCTACGGGCGCGCGGCGACAACGAACTGACGCCCTCTGCCGGCTACGCCCCTGCGACTGGCACCCGAACACCGGCTAACGGCTAACAGCTAACGGCTATCGATTCACGATTCACGATTCACGATTCACGACATTTTGACGACAGAGGCACTCATGAGCGCAACAGAACCCCGGCCCATCCTGATCGAAGTCGGCCCCGGCGAGTTGATCGACAAGATCACCATTCTCGAAATCAAGGTCGAGCGCATGACCGACGAAGCCAAGCTCAAGAATGTGCGCTATGAGCTGGACGTGCTGAGCAAGGCACAACGTGAAGGCATGGCGGATTCTGCCGAGCTTCGCCGCCTGTGGGCCGAACTCAAGGCCATCAACGAAGCCTTGTGGGTCATCGAAGACGACATCCGTGATTGCGAAGGGAAAAAGGACTTCGGCCCGAAGTTCATCGAACTGGCTCGCGCCGTGTACATCACCAATGACAAGCGCGCCGCAGTGAAAAAACAGATCAACATCCTCACCGGCTCGGCCATCGTCGAAGAGAAGTCCTACAAGGAGTTCTGATCCCCTTCGCTCCCGCGGAGACATCCTGCGACCGCCCGACGCCGACGCCGACGCCGACGCCGACGCCGACGCCGACGCCGATGGCATAGCCCGCTTTCGCCGTCACTGCATGCGGGAGCATGCTTAAGTCGCGACCACCAATCGGCGCAAAGGCAGCCCCCTGACTGCCCCGCGCAGCAGAAGCCCCCCCAAAAAAAGCCCCGCAATGCGGGGCTTTTTTTTGCCGGCGAAT
>DASSUO010000263.1:0-4096 GCA_035706925.1 Moraxellaceae bacterium | reverse complement strand
GATGCGACCGGTACGCGATCAGGGCGTTGCGAATTCAGTCCCTGAGATTGAAGCCCATCGAATAACTCATCCAGGCTGCCGTCGCCTCTCCGTTCCGGCGGGCCGGCCTGAACACCCAGCGGCGCACGGCGGTCAGCGCGGACTCATCGAGCCGTCGATACCCGCTGGAGCGCACCAGCCGCACATCGCCAACGTGTCCGTCCGCATTCACATAAAGGTCGAGGTAGACCGTCCCTTGCTCGCCCGCCCAGCGCGAACCCAGCGGATAGGCCGGGCGCGGGTTGGCAGGCAAGGCGGAGTCAAACCCGGGGGGAGTCCACGCGCCTGCCGGGCCGGGCGTTGTCAGTTCGCCGTTCTCACGTGACGAGCGCTCCTCCTGAGAATGTCCGGCGACTGGCGCGAATGCCGCATCGACAGCCACGGCAGTTGATGTGGCGGCGGCCGACGATGTGGCGCCCGACACGGGTAATTGCGCATTGTCCTCATGCGACACCGACACCGCCGGTGCCAATATCGATGTCGATGTCGATGTCGGCGGTGACGATAGCCGAGGCAATGAGGGTAGCGGCGGCGAAGCAGACGCGCCGGCCAAAGCGCCTGTCGACATCGATTGGGTCGACGCGGAGCGGGCCGGAACCCTCTCCGCTGCACGGGACGGCTCTGCCCTCCCCGGTTCGACTGCAGGCGGCATTGCCGACGCCGACGAAGCCGATCCCGCACGGGACGCCGGCGCAGATGACACCAGCGTCACCGCGATTGAAGGCGTAGAAAGTCGGGGCGGCACGGCAACATCCAGCCAGACACCCGCAGCCAGCACCATGACATGCACGCCGATAGCCAGCAGCAGGCTGGTCAGCAGGCGGGGTGGCGGTCGAATGGCGGACATGGGCAAATTCTCGACGCCACAGAGCGGTTGAGCTGGCGCGGCCAAAGTGTAACCGGGCAGAACGACAACGCGCAGCCGCCGCCGCTTCATTGTCCCTCTCGGGGAACAGTGCAATGCGAGTCAAAGGGTTTATCCCGGCCTACGCTTGCGCGAGACTGCCATCATTCCAACGGGAGACCCTCTCATGTCCAATCTCGACCTCAACGACACTGGCAGCCGCCACCTTGTGCGCCTGGTGCGGGGCACCCCCGCCAGCGATGGCGCCGGAGTAAAGCTCAATCGCGTCATCGGCACCCAGCAAGTGCCCGACATCGATCCCTTCCTGATGCTGGACGAATTCCGCTCCGATGATGCGGGCGACTACATCGCGGGCTTTCCCGATCATCCGCACCGGGGCTTCGAGACGGTCACCTACATGCTGGCAGGTCGCATGCGGCACCAGGACAACCATGGCCACACCGGGCTCATGGACGCAGGCTCCGTACAGTGGATGACGGCCGGTCGCGGCATTGTTCATTCCGAAATGCCTGAGCAGGAGGACGGTCTCATGGCGGGCTTCCAGCTCTGGATCAACCTGCCGGCCCGACTGAAGATGACCGAGCCGCGCTATCAGGAATTTCCTGCCAGCGACATGCCGGTGGTCCGGCCAGCTGACGGGGTCAGCGTCAAGCTGATTGCGGGTGAGCTCGCCGGCCGTGTCGGCCCGGTCAGTGGCATTGCCACGCAGCCGCTGTACTGGGACATCAGCCTGGCGCCCGGTGCGGAGTGGAGTGCCCCGGTGCCCGCCACGCACCAGGCGTTCCTGTACCTGTTCGAAGGAGATGCGGAAGCGGGGCCCGCGGCATCACGCCATCCGGTGCAGTGCAGCCAGATGGCCGTGCTGGGCCAGGGCGATCACGTGGAAATCGTGGGCGGTACCGCCGGCGCCCGACTGCTGCTGGTGGCCGGACTGCCGCTTCGTGAACCCGTGGCACGCTACGGTCCGTTCGTGATGAACACCCAGCAGGAAATCCAGCAGGCGTTCCACGACTATCAGAACGGCCGCTTCTGAAACCGTGAGCCGGCCATGCGGGAGAGTCATCCCGCGTGGCCGGCTCATTTCACTTCATTTCGCCAAGGCCCGCCATGTCGACCCGCTCGCCCGGAGCGCCCGCCAGCAGGCGGTGACGCACGTCGTCAGGCACGGTGACTTTTTCTTTCCGCTCTGCATCGACCATCACGTAGACGATCTCGACGTCAGCCACATGCCGGCCGGAAAAATACTCGCTGATCCTCACTAGCAGCGTGTAGGACGTCGTGCCGACGCGCGAAGTGGATACCTCCATCGCCAGCACCTCATCAAACCGTGCCGACGACTTCCAGTCCGTGGCCATACGCACGACCTGCCCATCCAGCCCCTGCGCCAGTAACGCCTGATAACTCCCGAAAAGCGCGCGAAAGAATTCCGTCAGTGCGACGTCGACGTAGTCGCCATACCGGGCATTGAAGACGACTTGCTGGGCGTCGCATTCGCCATAGCGGACTCGCAGCAGTGTGCAAAACGGACTGGACATGGCCTTTCTCCCTGAGCGCCAGTATGGCTCAGGAAAACAGCCAGGGCATCCACAAGGCCGCCAGGATGAGGGCAAGCCCCGTTGCCACGCGCGCCGCATACCGCCACCCGCCTGCCACCACCGCCATGAAGCACTTGGAACAGGTGTTCGTGGTGATCGCCACCAGTACCGGCAAGACCACCGCATCGGGCGGCACTTTTCCGGCCGCTACCAGTACCGCCGCGGCCGCCGCGGCCGCATGGACATCGGCAAAACCGCTCAGGGCTGTGGACAGCAATACACCGGGATTGCCGAGCCAGTGAAAGAACAGCGCCGACGCCACCTGAACGAGCGCAATGACCGCTGCCGCTCCGAGCGCAAGCCGCCAGTCGAACACATGGCCGTTGAGCTGGTCTGGCTCGGCCCGGGCGTGATCCACCAGCGAATAGCGTGCCGCATAGGCACAGGCAGTGAGAAACGCGCAACCCAGTGGCAGCATCAATGCCGGCAGGATACGCACGTCAATGGCGGCCAGGACGATGGCCATGAGCAGCATGGTGGTGGCACTGGACATGGTGGCCGCGGCAACCGCGGCGCGCATCGTTCCAGGCTCGCGACGCGACCGCTCTCCCATGGCCGCGACCGTAGCCGTGCTCGATGCAAAGCCGGCAATGAAGCCTGCCAGGGGCAGGCCAAAGCGCGTACCGGCGAGGCGAATGGCCAGGTGACCGAGTGCACCGATCCCCATCATCAGAACGGCCAGCATCCAGACCGTCCGCAAGTTGATGATCTGGTAGGGGCCAATGAACGCGTCCGGCACCAGGGGCAGAATCACGAGCGCCGCGCTGGCCAGGAAGAGTCCGTCGCGCACCTCGGTTTCGGTCAGCTGTATGCGGACAAAATGGTGCAGACCCTCCCGATACGCCTGCAACAGTGCCTGCACCACCCCCAGGCCGATGGCGAGTTCCGGATTCTTGACACTCAGTGCGCCAAGCAGCAGCACGAGCAGCAATGCGACCTCGGTGGTCAGTCCCGGGTCGTGCAGGCTGGCACGGTAATAGGCAATGGCCAGCAACGCGGAAAGGCCGATCGCCATGGCCGCCAGCAATGGCACACCGCCCAGATGCATTGCCCCCCACCCCAGCAAGGCCGTGATGGCGAACGTACGCAGGCCGGCGGGCTCACGCGCACCGTCATTACGAAGTTTTTTTCGCTCGCGTTCGAGGCCAACGAGCAGGCCGATGCCAAGCGCGGCAGCCAGGGAAGTTACGTCGGCGGGGATGGCAGTCATAAGGTCCTTGGCTGTCAGCCGTCAGGAGTCGTGCAACCGTTACGACCGGTCAGTGTCCGATTCTCTCATCCTCCGGCCATTGCCCATAGATTTCCGCCGGACTGACGCAACTGATGGCAGACGGACTGTCGCCCCGCACCAGCAGCACCGGGCAACAGGACTCGCGCACGACCCGCTCCGCCACGCTGCCAAGAAGAAAGCGCTTGAATCCGTGTCGACCGTGCGTCCCCATCACGATGAGATCGGCCTGCGCATTGCGCGCTTCTTCCAGGATCGTGCGGGCCACATTGTGTTCGACCCCTTCCGTCAGGTCGACCAGCATGGTTTCTGCCTTGAGGTTACGGGCCGCCAACTGGCGGGCCGCCAGCTCGAGAATCGTCCGGCTTT
>DASSUO010000262.1:0-4174 GCA_035706925.1 Moraxellaceae bacterium | reverse complement strand
CCTCGGCCTTAGGCAAGGGCTCGTGTCCGGGCTCAGGTTCACGTCAAGGTCCGGATCCAGCTCTTCGGTCAGGTCGACATCAGCGTTTCGGCTTTGTGGTACGACGGGCGCTCAGTTTGGCGTGTGACTCGCCGCCAGTGCACCCACCACGCGCCGGTTGAGCGCCTGCTGCCCGGCCTGGAACGTTCTCAGCTCGACAGGGTCGATTGCCGATTGTCCATCCAGTGCACTCAGCCAGCGTTTCCACCAGGTGGTGTAGCGCCAGGCGGAGATATCGCCGGTGATGTCGCTGCCAATGACTCGTCCTGCCAGCGCGGCGATCACGGACAGCAAGTGCCGCTCCTGCAGTCGTCCCTGGTCCCAGTTGGTCCGCACGGCATCAGCCGCCAGCGCATCCTTGTCGATACTCACATACCACCGGTCAGTGCCCGCCTGCTCGCGCAGGAAGGTATTCACCAGGGTGTCCGGATCGGGAAAGGCGAGAAAGGCGTGATCCAGGCCAAAGCGCCTCGCCCAGCCCACGTCGACATCCATGCACCAGTAGGTCAACCGTTTGCGAAGCAGCGGGCGCCAATGGTTTTCCCAGGCGTGGCCGGCACTGATGTCCGGCGAGGTGATTCCGACGACATGCACATGGCTGACGTGAGGGAGGGCAGCCACGCGCTGTACCCACGAGCCACAATGCACGCCGAACGGGAAGCGCATGTTGTCCGGATGATTGTCGAAGACAATCACCTGGAACGGTCCGCGCGAGGCTTGCAGCTCGATCAGGGGCCAGCTGACATGATGATAGTCACCGCTTCCCAGCAACACTGTTCCGTAGGCGCAAGGAAGACGTGGCTGTACGTGTTGCATCAGCTGGCGCAATTGTCGTGTGCTGCAGCCGAAGCGGATGGCTTCCTGCCAGTCAGACAGTTCAAGGCGGTAGGCTCCGGGAACATCGCCGGCAGAGTCATCAAAATCGAGAACAAGCGGTGCGCGATTCAATCGGTGAGACTCCTTTCCGTTAGTGCGTCTTGCCAATGCCGGTCGGCTTCGAAAAGTCCGCTCAGGCGGCGCAGCACGGCACGCAACAGCGGATTCCGCACGTAGACCAGGTGCTGCGTAAAGGTAAACCGGGCGCCCAGACAGGACTTGATTTCCGGGTCGGTCCAGCCCGCCACATAGCGTTTCAGCCCCTGGGCGCGAGCGTACGCCAGATTGTGGAACCAGCTCAGGAAGTAAAGGTTGTAGTCGCGCGCCAGGGGATAGGCGAATCCCACATACTTGTCGACCAGCGTGTCGTCTTGCACGAAGCAGAGGTTGAAGCCGGCAAGCCCTTCTGCACAGCGATAGACAAACACGATGCCTCCGCTGGAGGCGTCCTGCAGAATGTCGGCAAAGAACGCCGGTGTCAGCAAGTCGAAGTGAATCTCGCTTTGGTCAAAGACGTTGCGGTAAAGCGAATAGAATTCCGCCAGCACGGCAGGATCCTGAAAATGGGCACTACCTGCAGGAATGGCGTCGACCTGGACCTCTTGCTGTCGCTTGAGCTTTCGGCGCAGGTCCTTGCGCCGTCCTGCGGAAAAGCGCTGCAGGAAGTCGTCAGTGGAGTCGAAGTCGATGGGTACCCAGGCGAGAGCCTGCCCTTCGACGGCAATGAAGCCGGCGTCGACACAGGCGGCGGCGAGTTCCCGGGCGCGCCGGTTGGCGGCATCGGTCAGCAGGGGAGAAGCCTGCGGGATATCCTTGACGATGAGAAAGGGGAACCGTGGCACGAGGTCGGCCTTGAGCTGCGCCACCATGTCGGCCGCGCTGGCTCCTGCGGCCGGCAGCAGCGCGTATTCCGATACTGTGGTTCCGACAAAACATGTCCGTGGCCGCAGCCAGCGCCCCCAGACACCATAGAAAGGCCAGCGCACCACGCGAGCGCGCAGGGCCGGTTCCATGGTCGTCAGGAGATCGAAGCGGGCGGCGAACACTGGCAGGCCGATGTCCGTCACCCATGCCTCGAAATCCCTGGGCGGATGGCGCAGGAACGCCGAGACGAGTGTCCCGGGTTCCAGCTGTGTGCAATAGCGGTCCTCTGCCACGACGGAGATCAGCTTTCGCGCTTGGCCCGGGTCAGCAGCTGATCGAGCAACGAAAGCGCCTGATCGATTTCCTCCGTCGAGATATGCAGCGACGGCGCGAACGTGATGACGTTCTTGTAGTAGCCACCCACGTCCAGCACCAGACCCATCTTCTTGCCGCGCCAATCGAGATCACCCGACAGGCCGATGTGTACCATGCGGTCCAGCAGTGCCTTGTTGGGCGTGAACCCGTCTTCGGTACAGATCTCGGCACGCAGCGCGAGGCCCAGGCCGTCGACGTCACCGATTTCCTTGTGGCGGCGCTGCAAATCGCGCAGGCCTTCGAGGAAGTGCGCGCCCTTGGTCATCACCATCGTCTCGTAGTCGATTTCAGCGGTCATTTTCATGACTTCGAGACCGACGGCGGTGCCGAGCGGGTTGGACGCGAAAGTCGAGTGCGTGGAGCCCGGCGGGAAGATCGTCGGGTTGATGAGCTCTTCGCGAGCCCACAAGCCCCCAAGCGGGTTCAGCCCGTTGGTCAGCGCCTTGGCGAATACCAGCACATCCGGCGTCACGCCGAAGTGTTCGATCGACCAGAGCTTGCCCGTGCGGTAGAAGCCCATCTGGATTTCGTCGACCACCAGCAGGATGCCGTGATCATCCAGCACCTTCTTGATGCCTTTGAAGAAGTTGCGCGGCGGGACGACGTAACCGCCCGTGCCCTGGATCGGTTCGACGTAAAAGGCGGCATATTCCGCCTGGCCGACTTTCGGGTCCCAGACACCGTTGTATTCCGTCTCGAACAGGCGTGCAAATTCGTTCACGCAGTGCTCTCCGTATTCCTCTGCGGTCATGCCCTTGGGGCGACGGAACGGATACGGGAAGGGAACAAAGTGTGCGCGCTCGCCGAAGTGGCCATAACGGCGGCGGTAGCGGTAGCTCGACGTAATCGCCGACGCCCCCAGCGTGCGTCCGTGGTAGCCGCCTTCAAAGGCAAACATCAGGCTCTTGCCGCCGGCATAGTTGCGCACGATTTTCAGCGAGTCTTCGATGGACTGGGAGCCGCCGACATTGAAGTGGACGCGGCCGTCATGGCCGAAGCGCCCCTTCATGCCTTCGGCAATCACCTTGGCCAGTTCGATCTTTGTGGGGTGCAGGTACTGGCTGGCCACCTGGGGAAGCGTGTCGATCTGTCGCTTCAGCACATTGTTGAGCCGTTCGTTGCCGTAACCGAAATTGACGGCGGAATACCACATCTGCAGGTCGAGATAGGCCCGTCCCCTGGCATCGTACATATAGCTGCCGTCGCAGCGCTCGAAGATCTTGGGGGGATCCACATAGTGGACCGTGTCACCGAACGAGCAGTAACGGGATTCGTCAGCCAGGAGCTGGGATTCGGACATGTCAAAACCTCTACGCCAGAAATTGTCGTGCATGTTTTTGCGGCCCTCGACCGGGGCGCGGGTGCGCGAGGATGTTGCCCTGTCAACCTTGCGGGCCGATTGACGTTTTGTGGAGAAGGCGTGGAGGCGTTGGCGCCAGGCGCAACTGTGTCCGGCTCTGGCGTAACCGGCTTTTGCGGGGCCATTGGCAAACCGGCGGCCTGGCGGTCGCACCGGTCCGGGTAACGGTATAAGCTTCTGAACTTGTTGAGGGGAGGAGTCGCGCCATGCTGACGCGTCAGAGCCTGTGGCTGGTCCTGGCATTGCTCGTGCCGGTTACGCCGGCCCATGCCGAGATCTACAAATACTACGATGCGGACGGCAATCTCGTGCTGACCGACACCGTGCCCAAGCAGCATGCAGAAAAAGTCCAGAAGGTGGAGCCCAAGCCCATCATGACGATTCCCGCGCTCCCGGCAACGAAGCGGCCTCCGGGGGCCAGTGCGGTGCGGCCGGTCGTGAAGCCGCACCCGGGTGAATACGTGATCGTGATCCAGAGCCCGGCCATGGCGGCCCGGTATTCGCAGGGCGGCGAGCCCGTGCCGGTGGCGGTCAGTGTGGATCCGGGGCTCGACAAGGCACATCGGCTGGAAATGCAGGTTGACGGCGGTGCGCCGTCGACAGGCATTGCCCAGATCGTTCCCGCCTCGCTCGAACCGGGAAGCCATACGTTGGCGGTTC
>DASSUO010000261.1:0-3179 GCA_035706925.1 Moraxellaceae bacterium | reverse complement strand
GTCATGTAAATCGGGAAGTTAAGGCCAGCGTCATGCATTCCTATCGTGACGGCACCAATGATCTCGTTGAGTGACTGGCGGAGCACCTCCCTCTTCCCTTCAAGATCATCGTTCGGCCTCGTTCTGCTCTGAGTCATGCATCGCTGTGGTCCTCCGGGCCAACAACCATCGACCCCTCGTCCTCGTTGACGATGGCCCACGAATCCCGCGCAAGATGAAGCACGAGATTTTCCCTTACGCCGACATCGCGGAATAGCACACGCCCAGACTCTACAAGCTTAGGGTCTGTTGAACGATAACCGCTGCAATCAAGGCGGCCTTGGTTCGATTGTATAATTCCACTCGCCGTGGAATGCATGGGGGGTGAGTTTGAGTTCGGCCATCTCGGCATCAGATACCTTCACACCTGCCGGATAGCGCGCGTCATCGATGGCACACTGTACCTTCAGGCCGGTGCGGGTGGTGGTGGCGCCGATCAGCTGCACGATCGTCTGGTAACTGACCAGCGGCTTGCCACGCCAGTTCTGCGTGATGAATGAGAACAGACGATGTTCGATCCGGTTCCATTTGCTGGTGCCGGGAGGCAGATGGCAAACCGTTATGCTCAGGCCGAGTTCGTTGGCCAGCGCTTGCAACTCGCGCTTCCACAGGCGTACCCGCGCGCCGTTGCTGCCACCGCAGTCGGCGGTGATCAGCAGGCGGCGGGCTTGTGGATAGCGGGCGCAGCCCATGCTCTGCCACCAGCGACGGATCGCATTGACGGCGAAGCTGGCGGTATCGTGGTCGATGCCGACACTCACCCATCCGGCGTTGCTGGCGATGTCATAGACCCCATACGGCACGGCGCGACCAAGTTCGGGGATCAGAAAGTCGTGCACCCGTACCGGTTCCGGCTGTCGCTTCGGCCGCAGCTCGCGGCCGCCATTCTTGAAGTCACCGACAAGCTCCTTCTTTTTCGTGTCCACTGAGATCGCCGGCTGACCCGCCGCCAGCGCCTCGCTCGTCCGTGCATTGATATAACCGAATTGCGCGTCGCGGTCGGGATGGTTGCTGCCCTCACGGGTCTTGCAGTTGGACTGCAGGCTGTAGCCGAGTTCGCGCAACAGATGGGCTACCGCATTGTGGCCAATCCGGTGGCCCAGATCCCGCAAGGCCGCAGCCAGGTGGCGCAGGCTCTTGCTCGTCCACAGCAGTGGCGTCTGTGGATCACCCCGCGTGCCCGGCTCTACCAACTCGCGCAAATCGCCGAGCAAGGTCGCATCGCTGGACGTGAGTTTCTTCCGTCCGCCACCAGCTCGACGCACCCGACCCGCTGCGACGTCCTGCGCCGCGCCCCGCAATTCCGCCAGACCTCGCCCGATTGTGCTGCGCGCCATCCCGGTGATGCGCGACAGCGCCGATACGCCGCCCCAGCCCGCCGATCGCGCCTCAGCCGCCGCAAAGCGCCGCCGTCCCCGCTCGTCCAGAACCGGATCAAGCGCCGCGTAGCGCAACCGTATCGCCGCCTCGTCCAACACCCCCAAATGCTAGGCCACCAATCGCCCACGCCGGAATCCCCGCCAACAAAGAAAATTCCGATTCAGTTATTCTTCAACAGGCCCTTAGTCTTACTGTGTCATAAACCTCTTGCCCGATTCGACGTGAGTTTGTCACGCATGGAGATTCTCACTCGTGGAGGCGGGGTGTGGGTCTCGAATCCGACGGACGCGACAGCGAATCACGGTTCGCAGCCTATGTCGAGACACTGACGACAGCGCTGGGACATGCCGACCGGGCAGCGCCGTTCCGATCGTACTGCACTGGCTTATTGCTTCCCGGCCCTCGGAAGAGTGTCGAACCAATGGCGGCGCGTGTGGCGCCTGCACAAGTGCAGGCGACGCATCAGTCGCTACACCACCTGGTGGCCAATGCTGATTGGTCAGACGAGGCTGTGCTCAGCGTTGTCCGCCAGCAAGTATTACCCGCCATGGAACGCCATGGCGCGATCCGGGCCTGGATCATCGACGACACCGGCTTCCCCAAGAAAGGAACGCACTCGGTCGGCGTGGCACGACAGTACTGCGGCCAGCTCGGCAAACAGGACAATTGCCAGGTCGCGGTGAGCATGTCGGTCGCCAATGATCATGCCAGCCTACCGATCGCCTATCGGCTGTATCTGCCGGAAGCATGGGCCAACGACCCGGACCGACGTCGCAGGGCTGGGGTTCCTGACGACGTGAGGCTCCAGACCAAGCCACAGATCGCTCTGGAGCAAATCCGCTCGTCGCTGCAGGACGGTCTCGCACCTGCACCTGTGCTGTTGGATGCAGGCTATGGTGTCGATACTGAGTTCCGCGACGGTATCACGGAGCTGGGCTTGTGCTACGTCGCCGGCATCCAGTCTTCGACCAGCGTCTGGGCACCAGGCACGACGCCGAAGTCGCCGAAGCGCTGGAGTGGCAATGGGCGCCCACCAAAGCTGATTCGCCGCGGCGCGAAGCATAAGCCGATATCCGTCAAGCAATTGGCACTGACATTGCCGAGAGAGCAGTGGCATCGCGTCACCTGGCGGGAAGGCAGCAACACTAAGCTGACGTCGCGTTTTGCGGCGGTACGAGTGCGGCCAGGACATCGTGACTACAATCGCACCAGCCCCAGACCGGAAGAATGGTGTTTGATTGAGTGGCCGAAAGGAGAAGCCGAACCTATCAAGTACTGGCTGTCCACTTTGCCGGCCGATATGCCGCTGCGGGATCTCGTCGATCTGGCCAAACTCCGCTGGCGGATCGAGCGCGACTATCAGGAATTGAAGCAGGAACTCGGGCTCGGCCACTATGAAGGGCGCGGATGGCGAGGCTTTCATCATCACGCCACGCTGACCATCGCGGCCTACGGATTCCTGATCTCCGAGCGGAGCGCGATTCCCCCCTCAGCCGAACCAATCTTCAAAACGCCTCGTCTATCCCGCGGTTACCGACCCCGAGGATCCCCCCATCAGACCTGAGCGGCACGTCCGCAACTCCATTGCCACGCTCAGTGTGGCGATCGCCCGCGCACTGGCACAAACTCTCCCACGGTGTCCGTGCTGCCAACGCGTGATGCAGCGTTAAGACTTATGACACAGTAAAATTAGGAGGCTGTCGAGTTCAAGCCGGAGGTCACGCAAGCACGCTAGTGGCAGCCTTGGAGCCGAACAAATC
>DASSUO010000260.1:0-22821 GCA_035706925.1 Moraxellaceae bacterium | reverse complement strand
TTCCCGAGAGGCGAGAGGCGAGAGGCGAGAGGCGAGAGGCGAGAGGCGAGAGGCGAGAGGCGAGAGGCGAGAGGCGAGAGGCGAGAGGCGAGAGGCGAGAGGCGAGAGGCGAGAGGCGAGAGGCGAGAGGCGCCTGCATGTCATCGCGAGGTGAAACAGGTGGATGACGATGCTTTTCCCGACGCAAAAAAAGGCCGCACGAAGCGGCCTTTTCGGTGAGGGCGCCGGGCTGACCGATCAGATCAGTTCAATCGCCATCGCGGTCGCTTCGCCGCCGCCGATGCACAGGCCCGCCACGCCACGCTTGCCGCCACGCTGCTTCAGCGCATGGATCAGCGTGAGGATGATGCGCGAACCCGTGGAGCCCACCGGGTGACCGAGGGCGCAGGCGCCACCGTATACATTGACCTTTTCGTGCGGAAGGTTGTGCTTCTGCATGGCGGCCATGGTCACCATCGCAAACGCTTCGTTGATCTCGAAAAGATCGACGTCCGCGGCGTTCCAGCCGGTCTTGGCGAACAGCTTGTCCATGGCGCCGACAGGTGCCACGGTGAATTCGCTCGGGTGCTGCGACTGGGTGGAGTGGGCAACGATGCGGGCCAGCGGCTGCAATCCGCGCGCCTTGGCTTCGGACTCGCGCATGAGAACCAGGGCCGAGGCACCGTCAGAAATCGAGCTGGAATTGGCGGCGGTGATGGTGCCTTCCTTGGAAAAGGCGGGCTTCAGCGTCGGGATCTTGTCGAGGCTGGCGTTACCCGGCTGCTCGTCGGTGTCGATCAGGACTTCGCCCTTGCGCGTCTGCACCGGCACGGCAACGATTTCGGCCTTGAAGTTGCCATTCGCGATGGCGGCCTGGGCACGCTTGAGGGATTCAATGGCAAATGCATCCATGTCGCCACGGGTCAGGCCGAGCTTGTCGGCCATGTCCTGTGCAAAGGAGCCCATGAGGCGGCCGGTCTTGGCGTCTTCCAGTCCGTCGAGGAACATGTGGTCCTTGATCTCGCCGTGGCCCATGCGGTAACCGCCACGTGCCTTCGGCAGGATGTAGGGAGCGTTGGTCATGGACTCCATGCCACCGGACACCATGATGTCGTTGGTGCCGGCCTTGATCAGGTCGTGGGCCAGCATGGTGGCCTTCATGCCGGAGCCACACAGCTTGTTGATTGTCGTGGCACCAGCGGCGTCAGGAATGCCGGCGTCACGGGCCGCCTGGCGGGCGGGGCCCTGCTTCAGGCCGGCGGGCAGCACGCAACCCATGATGACTTCCTGGACATCCGCGGGCTGGATGCCGGCACGCGCGATGGCTTCGCGGATGGCAACAGCACCGAGTTCGGTGGCCGAGACGGGGGCGAGGCAGCCCTGGAAGCCACCCATCGGGGTGCGGGCGCCGTTGACGATGACGACGGAATCATTGCTCATGACGGGTCTCTCTGGTTCAGCGTAAAGGGAGCGCGCTAGGCGGTGGCGCAGTATATCGGGAGTTGGACGCTAGTCCCAACCTGAAGCCCGACCGGGTGTTCACGCGCCGCAGCACTTCTTGAATTTCTTCCCCGAGCCACAGGTGCAGGGGTCGTTTCGGCCGGTCTTGTTGGCATTCACCACCGGTACAGGCTTGTCGCTGGCGCCGCTGTAGACGACCGTGCCGTCCTTGAAATACCAGCGGTTATCCTGCTTTACGAAGATCGACTTCTCGTGGTGGTGCTGGGCGGCGCCCTGCAGCTTGAAGCGGGCGATGAACTCGACTTCGCCCTGGGCATCTCCAGGTTGGCCCTGGCGTGTGGCGACCACTTCCAGCCCCGTCCATTCGGCCTGTTCAGACCAGGCGCGCATGGCCTCAATGTCGCTGTCCGATCGACTGGCGGGCAGGGTGGAATCCAATACGAAATCCAGATTGCCGGTGACATAGGCACTGTAGCGCGCCCGCATCAAGGCTTCGGCGGTAGGGGCCGGGAGGCGCCCTTCCAGGATGGGGCCACAGCAGGAGGAGTGATCCAGTCCGGATCCACAGGGACAAAGAGTCATGGGAACGTCACGTCAGGAGAATTCTGGGGGCAATAAAAAAGGGTGCCGAAGCACCCTTTTTGAATCAGATCCGGTTAGGAACTGATTACTTGGCCGGAGCGGCCGGAGCAGCCGGAGCAGCCGGGGCGGCAGCTTCAGCAGCCGGGGCAGCGGCCGGAGCGGCAGCTTCAGCAGCCGGGGCAGCGGCCGGGGCGGCAGCTTCAGCAGCCGGAGCGGCAGCAGCAGGAGCAGCAGCTTCAGCAGCGGGAGCGGCGGCTTCGGCGGCGGGAGCGGCTTCTTCCTTCTTGGAGCAGCCGGCCACGGCCAGAGCAGCAACGATAGCAGCAGAAACGGCGATCTTCTTGATTTGCATGATGTCTCTCTCAGGGGTTGCGTGTTGTCGATCAGGCCAAACGCGTTGCGTCAGGGCATTTCCATGCCCGAAACGTGTAATTTACCTAGCATCCAGCCATTCGGCGGCGCAGATATTAGCATCGCGTTTTTGGCTTTGCATCATCTTTGTTGGACAGTTTGGCCTCTGCGGGACCCGTTCCGGAGGTTCGCAGGGGCCCTTGCCGCCACTTGTCAGCGTGAGGCCTCAGGGTCGGCAAACACGGCTCCCGATACCCCTTTTTTGTACTGCCTGGCGCGATAGAGGGCAGAGTTGATATTGATGAGGATCTGGTCGAGGGCGATCGGGCGGTGGGGGACCACCGACAGCCCGATATGGACGTAGGAGGACAGGTCCTTCTGCTTGGCCCAGGTATCGAACTGCTGCTGCATGTCGAAGGCGATCGTTTCGGCGTCCTTAGTGGTCGTATCCACCAGCAGGAAAGCAAACTCGTTGCCACCATAGTGAACGGCAATGTCGCAACCCCGCAGGCGGTGATCGACGATGCTGGCGAACTGCTTGAGGAGGTACTGATTGACGGCCTTGGTGACGCGCTTGCCCTTGCGCGGAGCGACCTCGATTTCGGCAAACATCACCACCATGGGCGTCATGTTGCGCTGGTGGTAAGGCAGGAGGTACTTGGCCGCCTCATAAAAAGTCCAGCGGTTGCCAAGACCGGTCAGGGGATCGGTTTCGGTGACGCGGGCGGCACGCAGGCGCAGATGCTCGGCATGTGTCGAGAGAATCAGCAGTGCGGCGGTGCAGGCGAGGCCGAACAGCATGAAGGCCACATAGGGCACGTCAAACGCACGGTTGAGCGCTTCCTGCCGGATAATGAGGGCTCCCGCAGTCAGCGCCGATCCGATGCCGAAGACGATGTGGAAGGAGCGCTCACGATGCAGTGCGACGGCCAGTGCCAGCAATCCGCCCGACAGGAACAGTGTTGGCGGAAGTACGGCAGGATCGTTGACCAGGACGAACAGGGCCCCGGCAATATCGATGCCGGTGATGGCCTGCAGCAGCAGCGGGCGCGCCCGGTTGAGCATGACGGAGAGCAGCAGCAGCGATTGCGCGGCGGCGTATACCGTCATGCCGAGGGTGAATACGGCGTACGGAACAAGGACCAGCCGGGCCGGAACGAAAAACGCGTACGTCAGCGCGAGCACGACCAGAGCGAGACGCAGCACCAGGTGCCACTGTGGCAGGTGCAATTGATGGAACTGGTCCGGGGCTATGGGCTGGATGTTTTCGGGAAGAAGGGAACTCATGAGCAATCCGTGATTTACTACTTTGACGGGGCTTGGCGGGCCGGACGGCTCGGACAGGCATAGCGGGGCAATCCTAGCAACCGCCCCCTCAAAATAGAAGAACCCGTCTGTGCAATGGATGTCGCCGGTGACGCGTCCGGCGCCCATTTTTTTGTTGCAGGACGGGTACAGTATATGGCTCTCCCAGGACCGGTAGGGATGATTCGGGTATGGCGTTCAAGGAAACCGTGACCCGGTTGGCAGGGATCGGGTGTCTGCTCGTGCTGGCGTTCTCGCCGCTTTCGCTTGCCGTGGCGGAAACGGTGCCGCTGCAGCTTGAGGCTGGCGGAGAAGGGCAGTCGCTGGGGCATCACGTCGACGTGCTCCGCGACCCGGTGGGGGCGCTCGAGCCCGAGGCGGCATCGGTCGCGGAGGGATACGAGCCGGCCAGCGTCGGCACCAACCTCGGCTTTGATCCCGGTGCCACGTACTGGTTCCGGTTCCGCCTCGACAATCCGGGCGATGCGACGGCCCGCCGCGTGCTGGTGCTGGATTTTCCCCTCCTCGATCATGTCGAGCTGTTTTCGTCCGATGGTCACGGCGGATTCCTCAGGTCCGTCACCGGCGACAACGAGCCCTGGAGCGAGCGTCCGCTCAAAGTCAGGCGCCTGGCGCTGCCGCTTCATGTGCCAGCCCACTCTGTCCGCGATTTCCTGGTTCGCATCCGCACATCAACGCCCGTGGTATTCCCGGCCGCCCTCCAGCCGGAAGAGGCATTCTGGGCCAGTCTCAATACGGCCCAGTTCTGGCAGGGCATGTTTTATGGCGCAGTAGCGTTGCTGCTCAGCTACAGCCTCTTCCTTTATGTCAGTGCACGGGAGCGGGTTTTCCTGATCTATGCCGCCGCCGTGCTGGCGACGGTGTCCTGCCTCGTTTGCCTGGACGGATTTGCTTTTCAGCTCCTGCCGGATACCCGTGCCTGGCAGAACTATCTGCTACCTGTTGGCATTGCCCTGTCTAATCTGGCCTATCTGCGATTCGCACTGCTTTATTTGCGGGTCGGGCTGGATACGCCGGCGCGCAGGCACACGGGCGGGCTGACCGGACTTTGCCTCCTGATGCTGGTGCTGCTTCCCTGGCTGGGCCCGGCACTTGGCGGGGCATTGATGCTCGCGGAAAGCGTTGCCGTAGCGGGGTGGGTGTTCTGGTTGGGGGTGAACAGCCTGCCGACCACGCGTGCCGCGGGCCTCTACTATGTCGTGGCCTGGGGAATGTACGCGGGCAGCAGCATTGTCTCGTTGCTCCTTGCGCTGGCAGTTCTTCCCTGGATCAGCTTCTACCTTCCCGTTGTTCGCAGTGGTCTCATCGTATGGGCCGTCCTGCTTCTGCTCGGGCTCAGCTGGCAATTGCGGCGGCGCCGCGAGGCCGAGGCCAGTCGCCGCGAAGAGGCCCTGTTCATCCAGGCGCAAACCGAAGCGCGCAGCAAGTTTCTGGCCATGGTCAGTCATGAGCTGCGCACGCCGATGACGGGTGTGCTCGGAATGGCGGAGTTGCTGAAGACGACCGGTCTCAATACCGAGCAGAACCGCATTCTCGCCACCATGGAAAACTCCGGACAGACCGTTCTGGAAGTGATCGACGACGTGCTGGACCATGCCCGGATCGAAGCCGGTCGCATGGCACTGGAGCTCGCCCCCCTGGACCTCGACATGTTGCTGGAGGAGTGCCTCGACCTGTTCAAGGCTCGCATCTACAAGCAGCAACTCACGCTCCTCTGCTCGCTCGCTCCCGATGTCCCGACCGAAGTCGTGGGTGACGGGCAGCGACTTCGACAGGTACTCATCAACCTGCTGTCCAACGCCGTGAAATTCACGTCACGCGGGGGAATCGAGGTTCGGGTGAGCATGCTGCCGATGCCGGAAGACCGGCTCCGCCTCGTCATCGAGGTGAGCGACACTGGCGTAGGCATTGCTCAGGAAGAGCGGGCGCGGATTTTCGACAGCTTCATGCAGGAAGCGCCGCAGAGCGTCCACTACCGCGGGACCGGGCTCGGGCTCAGCATCAGTCGTGAGCTGTGTCAGTTGATGGGAGGGGACTTGTCGGTGGAAAGCGAGCCGGGGCAAGGTTCGACGTTCCGCGCGATCGTGACCGTGTCGGCGGTGGCGCGCGCGCGGCCCCGCGGGCGTTGGCCGGCTGACCAGGCCGCGGTGCGCCTGCTGCTGGTCGAAGGAGACCGTCGATTCAACGAAGTGATGGTCGCCGAGGCGGCAATGCCCGGGTTCATTGTCGAGGCGGTTGCTTCCGGCGAAGCGGCGTTCGCGCGTTTGCTGGAGGCAGAAGCGGCGGGAACGCCCTTCGGGCTTGTGGCCACCGCACTGCAATTGCCCGACATGAACGGCCTGACCCTGCACAACCGCATTGCTCGTGAGCCCGCATTGCGGGGCTGCAAGACGCTTCTGTTTGCCCAGCCCCAATTGCAGCCGAGCCCCGGCGTGCTGGTCCATGCGGGAGTGGCCCATGCATTCGAGCGGCCAGTCCTTGCCAGGGAGTTGCGGCAGGCGGTGCTCGCCGTCGTGCGGCGTCAGCCTGACGAGGCGCTGCCCGCGCGGGTCAGCACACCACAATATCCCGGACTGCGAGTACTGGTGGCGGAAGACAACCGCACCAACCAGGTCGTGATTCAGGGGATGCTGCGTCGCTTCGGCATCCAGGCCGAGCTGGTCGAGAACGGGGAGCAGGCGATTGCCGCTTGCCGACGCGCACGTCCGGCCTTTGACCTCGTTTTCATGGATTGCGAAATGCCTGTCATGGATGGATATGCCGCCACACGTGAGGTACGCCGCCTGGAAAGTCAGGAGGGGCGTGGCCGCGTGCCCATCATCGCCATCAGTGCTCACGTGACCCAGCATCATGTCGACAATTGTTATGCGGCCGGGATGGATGACCATATTCCAAAGCCGCTCAATCTCCGGCTGCTGGGTGACAAGTTGGCGCAGTGGGCGCCCATGGCGTCGGTAGGGCAGGCAGTATGACGCGAACGCCTCTGTTGCAGGGCGTGCCGTTGTGACGAATAAGTGGGCCGACAGGTCGCGCCCGTAAGGCGACCGTGGAGGCGGCCCCGTGCAGAATGTCCAAGGAGTTGTCGTGAGCCATAACGATCCCCACAGTTCCCTGCGCGACGATGTGCGCCTGCTTGGTCGGGTGTTGGGCGAGACATTGCGTGAGCAGGAGGGGCAGGCGGTATTCGATACCGTCGAGCGCGTCCGCCGGCTGGCGAAGCAGGCGCGTGACGGAGACTCCGGTGCGAGGGCAACGCTTACCGACTTGCTGTCAGGACTGGATGATCGCGAGTTTCTGCCGGTGGCGCGGGCGTTCTCGCATTTCCTGAATCTTGCCAATATCGCCGAGCAATATCACCGGATCCGTCGTCGTCGCGCCTACCAGTGGCAAGGGGATGCTGCGCCGCAGCCCGGATCGCTGCGCGAACTGTTGCAGCGCTTGGCGGCGACGCAAACCCCGGTCGAGGACATCCTGACGGCCGTGGCGGCTCTCGATATCGACCTGGTGTTGACGGCACATCCCACCGAGGTCAGTCGTCGAACCTTGATCCGGAAATATGACGAGATTGCGGATCTGCTTGAGCAGCTCGATCGCGAAGGCGCCACGCCGGTCGAGCGCGAACAGCAGATGGCGGAGCTGCGCCGTCATGTGATGGCAGCCTGGGCCACCGACGAGATCCGGCATCAACGCCCCTCGCCCGTCGACGAGGCCAAATGGGGCTTTACCGTCATTGAGCAAAGCCTGTGGCGGGCGGTGCCCGACTTTCTCCGCGAATTTGACGCCGCATTGCGCGAGGCTACCGGCCAGCGGCTCCCGATAGACCGTTCACCGGTGCGTTTCGCGTCGTGGATGGGGGGCGATCGCGACGGCAATCCCAATGTGACCCATGCCGTCACGCGCGAGGTCATCCTGCTTGCGCGCTGGATGGCGGCGGACCTGTTCTGGCGGGATGTCGATGCGCTGCGTGCCGAGCTGTCGATGGAGGCCTGCAATGCGGCGCTGCGCGAGCGAGTGGGTCCCGATAGCCGGGAACCGTACCGCGACCTCTTGCGCGACGTGCGACGACGCCTGTTGCGTACCCGCGATTGGGCTGATGCGGCCCTGCATGATCCGTCCGCCGACGACACCGACATCTACCGGCATACGCGCGAACTCTACGAGCCGCTGCACTTGTGCTACCAGTCATTGTGCGACTGTGGCCTGTCATTGATCGCAGAGGGCGCCCTGCTGGACATCCTGCGTCGACTGGCGTGCTTCGGACTGGAGCTCGTGCGTCTCGACATTCGGCAGGAGGCATCCCGGCATACGCGTGTACTGGATGCCATCACGAGCTACCTCGGGCTGGGCTCGTATGCATCATGGTCGGAGACCGAACGACAGGCCTTTCTGTTGCGTGAATTGCAGGATCCGCGTCCATTTTTGCCCGCGCACCCGGTACTCACTGCTGATTCGGCCCTCCGTGATCCGGACGTCCAGGAAACGCTGGCGACGTTCCGCGAGCTTGCCTGGCAGCCCGCGGACTCCCTGGGTGCCTATGTGATTTCCATGGCCGAGTCGCCGAGCGACGTCCTGGCGGTCATGCTGCTGCAGCGAAAGGCGGAGGTGCCGCGGCCCCTGCGGGTAGTGCCCTTGTTCGAGACGCTGTCCGATCTCGAGGGAGCGGCCGCGGCCATCGACGCCTTGCTCGGCATTTCCTGGTACAGGGACGCCATCGGCGGGCATCAGGAGGTCATGATCGGCTATTCGGATTCCGCCAAGGATGCCGGGTTCCTCTCTGCCAGCTGGGCGCAGTACCGCGCGCAGGAGGCACTGGCGGCGGTGGCCAGGAAGCACGGCGTGCGGTTGACCCTTTTCCACGGCCGTGGCGGTTCCGTAAGCCGGGGCGGGGCCCCCACGCATCAGGCCCTGCTGTCGCAGCCGCCGGGGTCTGTTCGTGGCTCCATCCGCGTCACCGAGCAGGGCGAGATGATCCGCTTCAAGTTCGGCATGCGCGGCATTGCCATTCGCAATCTTGATTTGTATGCCTCGGCGACACTGGAGGCCACGTTACTGCCCCCTCCGGAACCCCGTCCGGCCTGGCGCGCACTGATGGACGAAATGACGCAGGTATCGCTCGCGGTGTATCGCGAAACCGTACGGGAGCGGCCGGATTTCGTCCGCTACTTGCGAACGGTGACGCCGGAGACGGAGCTGCAGATGTTGCCGCTGGGTTCGCGCCCTGCTCGTCGACAACCGGCTGGCGGTGTGGAGTCGCTGCGTGCGATTCCATGGGTGTTCGCCTGGACGCAGGTTCGCCTCATGCTGCCCGCGTGGCTGGGCACCGGTCGGGCGCTCAATGCCGTGATGAATTCGGGGCGCGAGCTGGCCCTCCGCGAAATGGATGCCGAGTGGCCATATTTTCATGCGGTGCTCGACATGCTGGAAATGGTGCTGGCCAAGGCCGATGCAGGCATCGTGGCGCACTATGAAAGACAGCTGGCCTCTGGCGACGTGGCACTCAGAACGCTGGGAGAGGAGCTGCGCCATCGCCTTGTCATCACGGTCGACGCCCTGCGCCGGCTTCATGGAGGCCGTCAGTTGCTGGAAAGCAGTCCGGTTTTGAAGCGGTCCATCAATGTACGGACGCCGTATATAGAGCCGCTGCACATGTTGCAGGCAGAGCTGATGCGTCGGCGGCGACTGGCTGGAGAAGACGACAAGTCACACGATCAAGCGCTCATGGTCACCATCGCCGGCATTGCGGCCGGCTTGCGCAACACGGGATGAAGGGCTCCTCCCACCGTTCGTCGCTGTCGTAAAACCGTCAAGATTCCTTCACGGCCCTTACATGCCGCCTCGTCACGATGGCGGCATGAAAAAAGCCATGAGGAACTCAGCGATGCAGGTGGTGACCGGTTCGCCCGCGGTCAATCCGGTGGTGGTGGCAGGCGGCATGCCTGCGCGCAGCAAGCCGCGCCTGGAGGCCCGATTCGTTCGTTCGGATATCGAGCTGCGGGACGCCCAGCGTCTTCGGGCCCTGGTGTTCAGCGCCGAATACGGAGTGGTGTTCGACGACCCCGAAGGCCTGGATCGCGACCACTTCGACGGCTTCTGCGACCACATCAATGTCTATGACACTGCCAATGACCTGCTGGTGGCGACGACACGCCTGCTGACGCGCGAAAAAGCCCGTCTCGCCGGCAGTTTCTACTCGGCACATGAATTCGACATGACGGCGCTCGACGAACTCAAGGGCCGGGTGCTGGAAATCGGCCGTACCTGCGTGCACCCGGATTACCGCAGCGGCGGTGCCATCACGGTGTTGTGGTCCGCCCTGTCTGATTATCTCACCGGCCAGGATTTCAGTTACCTGCTGGGCTGCGCTAGCATCAGCCTGCGGGACGGGGGACACAATTTTGCCGCCATCATGCCGGAATTGCGTGACCGGTACTTTGTGGAGCCAGCGCTGCGCGTCGTCCCGCGCCGGGGTGTGCTTTCCGAAGAGGCCCCGGCAGAAACCTCAGCGAGTCTTCCTCCCCTGCTCAAGGCCTATCTGCGCATGGGGTGCCGCATTGGCGGCGAAGCCTGCTGGGATCCGGAATTCCAGTGTGCGGACGTATTCGTGCTGCTCGATGTGGCTGCCATGTCCGCGCGTTACGCGCAGCGCTTACTGAAGGCCGGTTGATGCAGACCGACTCTGCCGGAGCCCTGGCCGAATGCGTGCCCGTGGCGAGTGAAGGCCCCCGCGTGATACCCGCAGGGCCGTTTGCGGCCACCCCGGAGGATGAAGCTGCATGGGCTGCCCTGAACCACAGGCGAGCGACCGTGGCTGCTTCGCAACAAGACTCCTTTTTTCGTTCGGTCCGGCTTTATTACCGGTTTGCCCGTCTGGGGCTTCATCTTGCCGAGGGGGCGTTCCTGTCGGTAGTGACCGGGTCTGCCTTTGTCCGGTACCAACCGTACCAACAGCCTGTCATCCGTTGGTGGCATCGCCGTTTCTGCCAGATCCTGGATATCGACATCCGGGTCCATGGCGAACCTGAGCCGGGACACGCCCTGTGGGTGTCCAACCATATTTCATGGCTGGATATTCCGGTGCTGGGTGCGCGCTTTCCGGTTTATTTCCTCTCGAAGGCGGAAATTGCGAAGTGGCCGCTGGTGGGGTGGCTGGCTCGCTCCGCCGGAACGCTGTTCATCCAGCGCGGCTCGGGGGACGCCGGGCAGGTGTCGGACCAGCTTGCGGCGCACCTTCGCGAAGGTCGCAATGTGCTGTTCTTTCCCGAGGGCACCACAACGGATGGCCATCGCCTCAAGCGTTTCTTTCACAAGCTGTTTGGCGCCGCCACGGTGACCGACATACCGATCCAGCCGGTGCTGCTCGTTTACCGTGATCGCCAGGATGCGCTGCATCCGCATGCGCCGTTCGTAGGCGATGATGCCTTCATGTCACACGCAACCGAGATCCTGAAAGGTGATCGCATCGTCGTGGACATTCTCGTTCTGCCCAAAGAGCCCGTCGCCGGACGGGACGCGCGGACGCTGTCGCGGGACCTGGAAGCGAGGATGGCCGCCGCGTTGCGTGAGCTTCATGGCGTGGCGACGGCAGAAGAAGTGGCAGAGCGGGCGGCGGAGCATCCCTCCACTCAGTGATCGGCACCGCCCCTGCGCAGGCCGCGTGCCAGGGGCATCAGCAACAGGAAGGGCAGGGCGCAGACGAGCGTCAGGCTGAAGAGCATGAAGATCTGCTCGAACGCGATCATCGACGACTGCGCCGTGAGTTTGGCATCTACCAGCCGTAACAACGTCTCGTGAAAATTGGCGGCATTGGTGCCGCGCGAATGCAGCCAGTTTTCCATCCAGAACAGTCCGCCCTGCGTTCCGGCCGACCCTTCGACAAGGTGCAGGGACAGATCGGCCTTGAACGAGGCCGTCCAGTGCACATAGAGGGTGGCTGCCGCGGCAATGCCCACTGAACCCCCCAGCTGACGTACCAGTGTGTAGATCCCGGTGGCATTGGGAATCTCGCGTGGCGCCACGCTGGCCATGGTCAGTGCGTTCAAGGGAACAAACAGGAAGCCCAGTCCGACCCCCCGCAGGATCAGCGGCCAGAAGAAGTCGGTGTCACCGCTTTGTGTCGTGAAGTGGCCGTGCTGCCACATGCTGAGGCCGAAGATGCCGGTGCCGATGATCACGAGCACGCGCAAGTCCAGCCGTTCATGGCGTTCGATGAATTTGCCCAGCATGGCCATCGTGAAGCCGTTGGCGAGGGCCCCGGGCAGGATGACCTTGCCTGTCTCCCAGGCGTTGTATCCCAGCAGGGTCTGCAAATACAGCGGCAGGTAAAAGACGGTGGCAAAGAGCGACATGCCGAGCAGGAAGGAAAAGATCAGGCCGGTAGCATATTGGCGATCGCGCAGGATGCCGAGATTGACCACGGGATGTTCGCATTCGAGTTCATGCCAGATGAAGGCGATGAAGGTCAGCAACGAGGTGGCGGCGTAGAGCTGGATTTCTGCGGAGTCGAACCACTGCTGGCGCTCGCCGCGTTCCAGCATGATCTGCAAGGTCCCGATGCTGGTCGCCAGCAACAGGATCCCGGTCCAGTCGACCTTTGTCACCGGGCGGTGGAATTTCGAGTCGGGCAGGAGATTGTTGGCCAGTGCCAGGGCCGTAAGACCGATGGGCAGATTGATGTAGAAGATCCAGGGCCAGGACGCGTGATAGGTGATGAAGCCGCCGACCGTGGGGCCCAGGGTCGGGCCCATCATGATGCCCATGCCGAAGATGGCCATGCCCGTGCCGAGCTCGCGCGGCGGAAATGTTTCGAAAATTGTGCTTTGTGCGGTCGAAATCAGGCCGCCGCCACCCAGCCCCTGCATGATGCGCCAGAAAACGAGGGCACTCAGCGAGTCCGCGTTGCCGCAGAAGAACGACGACACGATGAAGAGGGCAATAGACCCCATGAAGTAGTTGCGCCGGCCGAAGCGGTTGGAGAACCAGCCTGAGAGCGGCAGCACGATGACGTTGGCGACGATGTATCCGGTCGAGACCCAGGTGACCTCTTCGAGCGTTGCGCCAAGATTGCCCATGATCTGCGTAATCGCCACATTGACGATGGAGGTGTCCAGCAGCTCCATCATCGCAGCCAGCGTTACCGTCATGGCGATGAGGTGACGGCGCCGGTAGATGTCGGCGTCGCTGAAAGCCCGTTGCGGGAACATGGAGAGCACTCCCCCGGCGCGTCAGTGGACTTTTTCGATGGTGACGACCGCATTCATGCCGGGACGCAGCTCATGCCCCGCGTTCTGGCCTGGCGCAAGGCGGACGCGAACGGGAATGCGCTGCACGATGCGCGTGAAATTGCCGGTCGCATTGTCCGGCGGCAGCAGTGTGAAGCGTGAGCCGGTAGCGGGTGAGAGCGACTCCACGTCGCCTTTCCATTCAAGGCCGGGATAAGCGTCAATCGTGACGCGGGCGGCATTGCCGGGGCGGATGTCGCGCACCTGGGTTTCCTTGAGATTGGCGGTGATCCATACATCGTGCGGCACCAGATTCATCAGGGGTTGACCGATTTGTACCAGCTGGCCCACTTCGGCGGTCTTTTGGCTGACCCGTCCGTCACTGGCGGCAACGATGCGGGTATCAGCCAGTTGATGCGCGGCAATGTCACGCGCGGCGCGCGCGGCTTCAAGGCGGGCATCAGCGCCACGCAGTGCGGCACCGGCGGCACTGACCTGCTGGTCGGCGGCACGCGCTGCATCGCGTGCCGCCTGCAGACGTGCTGCAGATGCTCGTTCGGTGGCTTCGGCGGTATCGAATTGCTGCACACTGACCAGCTTTTGCGCGAGCAACGTATGCAGGCGCTGCGATTCCCGATGCGCACGGTCGTAGTCGGCCTCGGCTTGCGCTATGCCTGCGTGTGCTGCTTCTGCCTGCGCCTCTGCAGCACCGAGCTGGGCGACGGCCAGGCCCGCCTGGGCACCACGGCCCGTCGAGGCAATCGCCTGCGCCAGGTCGGCATCCGCCTGTGCCAGGCGCGAACGGTAATCACGGTCGTCCATGATCGCCAGCACCTCCCCGGCCTTCACTTCCTGATTGTCCTGCACGGGAAGCGCCGCGATGAAGCCGCCGATCTTGGGTGAGACCGGAACAATGTGGCCATCGACCTGGGCATTGTCGGTGTCCACGTAATGCGAGTTGAACCAGAGTGCGTGGCCCACATAGGCGGCACCGGCCAGGGCGATCACGCCGATGACGAGGCGCTTGCGCATCGGGTTGGCGGCGGCATCGGTCGTCACGGTATCGGGAAGCACGGTTTCGGCTGTCATGTTGCGGCACCTGGGCTGGGCTGCAATCCCTGCAGGACAAGAGAAAAATGGAAATCGAGATACGCCGGCACATCCAGCGGCGTGTCGTCATGGCTGGCGAGGGAGTGCCGCCAGAGGGAGACAAAGAGAATCGGCGCGGTGAGGTCGCGGACGATGAAGTCCACCGGTCCCCTGCGCAGGCGCCCCGAGTCCATGCAGCGCTGGATGACATCGGCAAACAGGGCACGGGTCCGTTTCACGACATCCTCCATGTAGAAGTGCGCGACCTCCGGAAAGTTTCCGGCCTCTGCCACCATCAGCTTGCAGAGTCCCCCGAGCAGCGGATCGGTCACCACGGCGGCCCAACGGTCGTAGAGCTCGCGGAGGAGTTCGACCGGATCGCCCTGGAAGCCGGCAATGCGGGCCTCGCCGCTTTCGATATAGGGAACGATACTTTCGCGGACCGTGCTGCGGAAAAGGTCTTCCTTGTTGTTGAAGTAAAGGTAGACCGTTGCCTTCGAGACGCCGGCGCGGGCGCCGACCTCTTCCAGTCGTGTCGCGGCGAAGCCCCGTTCGACAAAGCTTTGCATGGCGGCCCGGAGAATCTCCTCGGGGCGGGCCTCGGGGCGGCGTTTCCAGCGGCGGGTGGAGGGGGCTGTTGGCTGCATGGCGTCTATATAACTGACTGGTCAGTTAGTTTTATGGTCGTCGCAATGTTCCAAGTCAAGGGAGGGGCTGTCAGGGTGAGCGGTCAGTCCGGGCCATGCCGATGAACGGGGCATGGCCCCGTTTTCAGCGGGCGAGGCGGTCGAATTCCACCGGGTCGTGCGCGCAAAACAGGCTGATTTCACTGCCCCGCGCCAGGTTCAGGTCGCGCAGCCGGGCGAGATTGCGCAGGCGGGTACGCTGCTCGGTTTGCACCAGACGTTCGAACACCGCAAGACCGGCTGGCATGTGGGGGGTGGCTTCCAGTTCGCCGTGGAAGAAATAGGCATCCCCGCAATGCAGCAGCCAGCCGGTGTCGGTCCGGACGGCAACGCCGGTGTGGCCGCGGGTATGGCCCTGCAGCGGCACCAGGAAAATGTCTTCGCTTACGCCGGGCAGGGGTCGAAGGCCGGCGAAGCCGAACCAGTCCTCGCCGCCTGCGTCGTGCAGTACCCAGCGCGGGCTGTGTGACCACTGCGACGGCAGGTAGCGCGCCTTGCTGCGCCAGTCAGGGTGCATGGCGGCGTCGAACTCCGGGCGCAGCACATGCACTTGCGCATTGGGGAAGTCGGGGAGCCCGCCTGCATGGTCCAGGTCGAGGTGCGTGAGGAGGATGTGGCGAACGTCGGCCACATCGTGTCCCAGTGCTTTCACCTGAGCCAGGGCGGTTTCATTCCAGGACAGGACGGGGCGTGTCAGCGCCACGAAGGGGCGACCGAGCCGGGACGGGGATTCCACGTCGAGGCTGCCAATGCCGGTGTCGACGAGGATGAGTCCGTCGCGCGGGGTCTCGATGAGCAGGACGTGACAGACCATGCGGGCCGCTTCACGCCAGCCTTTGCCCTGGCCATTGATGAGGCGGGCACACACCGGGCACATGGTCCCGCAATTGATGTGATGAACACGAAGCGACATGGTTTACTCCTTGCTGGACGTGCCGTCGGAGACGCCGCGCTGGAAGAAGGCGGCCAGGCGCTGCCGCATGGATTCATCGAGCGTGCAGCGCAGGAAGCGGCCCTCACGCTGGACGCTGATGAGGCCGGCGTCCACCAGTTCCTTGGTGTGGTGGGAAATGGTGGGGGCTCCGATGTCGAGGCTGTCGATCAGGTGCGAGAGACCGCAGCTCTTCATTTCCGTCTGGTACTGGCGCAGGACCTCGAGATAGATAGCGAGTCGGTTCGGGTTGGACAGGGCCTTGAAGGCCCGGGCCAGCTTGTCGAGGTCTTTGTTGAGGCAGTTGCCGATCACGATGGTTCCCCGTGGCCCGAGGGGCCGTTGGTCATAGCATGCATTTTGACACAGATTGATAGTTTGACAAGTATCGAATTGTTGGATAGCGTGCCCGGACTGTCTCACCGAGTCCCGGAGTGTCCTCATGAACCAGAGTCTGTCCCCTGCCCAGGTATTGGCCCAGTCGTTTGCGCTGCCGAATGGCGCGGTGATCAAGAACCGCATCATGAAGTCGGCTATGAGCGAGTCGCTTGCCACCTACGACAACCACGTCACCGAAGCGCTGGTGCGCCTCTACGGCCGCTGGGCAGCCGGTGGCACCGGGCTGCTGGTCACCGGCAACGTGATGATCGACCGCCGCGCGCTGGGTGAGCCGGGCAATGTGGTGCTCGAAGACGATCGCGACATGACCCTGCTGAAGGCCTGGGCGCGGGCCGGCACACAGAATGGCACCCAGCTGTGGATGCAGATCAATCATCCCGGCAAGCAGGTCATGCGTGCGCTCAACAAGGAGGCCGTCGCGCCGTCGGCAATTCCGTTCGAGAATCCGGAGCTGGCGCGTGTTTTCCTGAAGCCGCGCGCACTGACCGAAGCGGAAATCCAGGACCTCATCCAGCGTTTCGGCCGTACTGCCGAGCTGGCCAAAGAAGCAGGATTCACCGGCGTGCAGATTCACGGTGCCCACGGCTATCTGGTCAGCCAGTTCCTCTCGGCGCGTCACAATCAGCGGGATGACCAGTGGGGCGGCAATCCTGAAAACCGTCGCCGCTTCGTGCTCGAGGTCTACCGTGAAATGCGCCGTCGTTGCGGGCCCGATTTCCCGATCGGCATCAAGCTCAACTCCGCCGACTTCCAGAAAGGCGGGTTCAGTGAGGAGGAGTCGCTCGATGTGATTCGCGCGCTCTCTGATGCCGGCATCGACCTGATCGAGATTTCCGGGGGCACCTACGAGGCGCCGGCGATGGCGGGCAAGCGGCAGAAGCCGGTGAAGGACTCGACGCGTCGTCGCGAGGCCTACTTCCTGGAGTTCGCCGAGAAGGCCCGCGCCGCCGTGAAGACGCCGCTGGTGGTGACGGGCGGGTTCCGTTCTCTTGCGGGAATGGCTGAGGCCATCGCCGGTGGTGCTGTCGATTTCGTCGGGATTGCGCGTGGCGTTGCCATTGAGCCGGATCTGCCTGCCCGCCTTCTGTCAGGCAAGGAGCCCCGGCACCAGGTTCGTGCCATCACCACGGGCATCCGCATGGTCGACAACATGGGCATGATGGAAGTGATGTGGTATTCGCGGCAGTTGCACCGCATGGGCCGTGGCCACGATCCGCGGCCGCGCGAGTCGGGGTTGTGGTCGCTCATCGTCAACCTCGCCGCGAGTGGCTGGGGGACGTTGCAGACCCGACGGATGCGTGCCTGATCCCGACTGTCGCGCGGATTTGTGACGGCGGTCGTGAATTCGCGGGCGATTGCCGACGGACGTCAATCTTGTCGACTGGGGACGCAGAGCGTCTCCTGCTAGATTGGCGCCCCGTCCTGGCGGCCTTCCTGCTGTCCGGTTTCAAGGATGTTTTGACAGGGGCTGACCGTTGGCGGCAATTGAATCCGACATGTCCAGGCGTGCACGGCCTCTCGCGTACGGAGTGGTCGTTGCTTTGCTGGTGCTGGCGTTTGGCGAGCTGCTGATCGGACTCGAGCAGTCCCGCGAGCGCGAGGTGGCCCGTGCCAATCTGCAGATTGCGGCGGGCGCCATGCGGGCGCGTCTGGAGTCCGAGCTGGCGAGCTCTTTTTCGGTCGGTCTGGCGGCCGCGTCACTGGTGGCAGCCAAGCCAGACTTTTCTTCCCGTGATTATGAGCGCCTGGCGCACAGTCTTGCCGGCTGGTATCCCGGTCTGCGCAATATCGCCATCGCCCCGGACAATGTCATCCGGTACGTCTACCCGGAACGCGGCAACGAAAAGGCGCTCGGTACGCACCTCGAGGACGTCCCGTCACAACAGGGAGATGTACTCGCCGTACGCCGCGACTGGAAGCCGGTGGTGTCGGGGCCGGTCCGTCTGGTACAGGGAGGAACCGGCATCGTGCATCGTGTCCCGATCCTGGTACCGGATGCGGGTGACCGGCTGCACTACTGGGGCCTTGTGTCGGTGGTGATGGATCCGCAACCGCTGTTTCTGCGAGTCGGCCTCGTCGATGATCCTGACGTCGTGTATTCACTGCGGAACAAGGGCGGGCAGGGGGAGCCTTTCTTTGGCGATCGCACGCTCTTTGCGGGGAATGATTCACTGCAAATGCCGGTGCAGTTGCCTGGCGGACAATGGCAACTTGCCGCCGCCTGGCGCAATGCACCCAATGTCCTGGCGCCGCGCTACCTGTTCTGGCATCTGATCGTCGTGACTGTCGCGTTGCTGGGCGGGTTGCTGGTATGCGTGGCGGCGCGCAGCCAACTCCGTCTTCGCATATTGGCGAGTCACGACAGCCTGACCGGGCTGGCCAATCGGGCGCAGTTCCTCGAGCAGGCGTCCAGCATGCTGGCGCTGGCCGCCCGCCAGAAATATCCCTTTACCGTGCTGAACATCGATCTCGAAGGGTTCAAGACGATCAACGACGACTTCGGGCACGAGATTGGCGACGCCATGCTCGTTCATGTCGCACGACAGGCGAAGGAATGTTTGCGTGCATCCGACCTGGTTGCCCGCTTTGGCGGTGACGAGTTCCTGGTGTTGCTGCCCGACACTGAACCGGGACCGGTGCTGGAAGTCCTCGTTGCCCGCCTGCGGACGGCCATCTCCATGCCGCTGCGGATGCAGGGCCATACGCTGTCGGTGGGGATCAGCGTGGGCGCGGCCAGTTATCCTGGCGACGGCTTCTCCATGGATGACTTGCTGCGTGTCGCCGATTTCAACATGTATGCGAACAAGCGGGCGCGCCGGCGGGGCAATGCTTCCTGAAGCGTTTCGTCGTCTCAAAGGCCGCCTTCGGGCGGCTTTTTTTTGTGGAGTGCATTCCGTCCTGACTGGCGTTGACACCGATATGCCCTGTGGTCCGGCGAATGAGGGGCGTCAACGACGGACGCAAATGCGCCGGACCACGTGCGGACTTCTTGATCAGCGCAGCGAGTACCAACGCCATCCGCGCATCTGGCCTTAGCGCGATCCGCCGGCAAGGCCATGTCGACCTGCCCAGTCGCGAGCGAATTGTGATGCCGTACGGCTGGAACGATTGCCTCGTGTCAGAGCCCATTGCAGTGCCGCTGAGCGGCTGCGGTCATCCAGCACATACCCTTGCCTGGTGAGCCAGAGTTCCACGGCGGCGAGGTAGTCATCCTGGCTGTTGGGATAGAAGGTGAGCCAGAGTCCGAACCGGTCAGACAGGGAAATCTTGTCGTCCACCGTTTCACCGGGATGCAACTCTCCGTTCTCCACGGTGCGGGCCTGGAGATTTTCTGCCATGTATTCCGGCAGCAAGTGGCGGCGATTGCTGGTGGCATAAATGATGACATTGGCTGCTCCCGCGTGCAGGCTGCCGTCCAGCGTGGTCTTGAGGGCGCGGTAGCTGGCATCGTCTTCGCTGAAGGACAGGTCGTCGCAGTAGACGATGAAGCGCTCGGGGCGCCCCTGCAACTGGTCGACGATGTCGGGCAGGTCGCACAGGAGATGTTTGTCCACTTCGACCACGCGAAGCCCCTGCGACGAGAACTCGTTGAGTAGGGCCTTGATCAGGGAGGACTTGCCGCTGCCCCGACTGCCCGTAAGCAAGACGTTGTTGGCGGGAAGGCCGCGGACGAACTGCTCGGTGTTGCGCGTAATCTCCGCGCGCTGGCGGTCGATGTTGCGCAAATCTGCAAGGCGGATGGGGCTGAGGTCGCGCACCGTTTCCAGATAGCCGCCCTGGGGCCGGGGCCGCCAGCGGAAGGCAAGTCCCCGCTCGAAGTCGGGATGAGGCACCGGACGGGGAAGCGCCCCCTCCAGCGTGGAAATCAGGCGTTGCAGTTCGGTCACCAGCGCGGCGGTGTCGGTCATGGTCACTCCGGAACATTGTGCAGGTGCGACAGAAGGAAAAGCCGCGCTATTCTAGCGCTGCACTGCAAGGAGTTCGCCATGCCTGCCCAAACCGCCATTCTTGCCCCGGACGCATCCCACTCCCGCTTTCTCGTGCTTGAGCGACGCAATGTGTCGCTGGATGCATTGCGTGCCGCCATCGGGCGTTTCATCGCGACACGACACTGGCTGCAGACACAGGATGAAGGCGCCGCGCTGGTAACGGCCATCGGTTTTGGCCCCGGCCTCTGGCAGGCGCTGTACGATGCGACACCTGCCGGCTTCCGTCCCCTCGAACCACTGGATGGCGCATTCCCCATGCCGGCGACCGGAGGGGATGTCTTCGTGCATATCAACAGTGACAGGGCGGATTTCTGTTTTGAACTGGCCCAGTCCCTGCTGGATGACCTGCGCGACGGGATTTCAGTGCTGGAGGAACAGGCGGGCTTCCGCTACCTCGACAACCGTGACCTGACTGGCTTCATCGATGGAACCGAGAATCCGCATGAGCCCGAGGAGCGTGCGGAGGCCAGCCTGATTCCCTTTGGGGAATTCGCGGGAGGCAGCTTTGCGTTTGCCCAGCGTTATGTTCACGACATGGACAAGTGGCGGCGCCTCAAGGTCGACGTGCAGGAGCAGGTCATCGGCCGCACCAAACTTGACAGCGTGGAGTTGGAGGGCGACCGGATGCCGGCCAATTCCCATGTGGCCCGCAACGTGATCGAGGAAGACGGTGTCGAGCTGGAGATCGTCCGTCACAGCATGCCCTATGGGAGTGCGAGTGGTGACAGAGGGCTCTTTTTCCTGGCCTACACGAAGGACCTGTCGATCATCGACCGCATGCTGGCCAATATGTTCGGTACGTCAGGCGATGGCTTGTCCGATCGTCTGCTGCATTTCGTGACACCCGTCGGGGGCGGATATTTCTTTGTGCCGTCGGAGTCACTGCTACAGCGTCTTGCCGGCTGAGACCTGCCCGCAAGCACGTCATGATGCCGCCCATGGGCGGCATCATCTTTTTTTTGGCTTTTCCCGGGGCGGCGTCAGGACCGGACCTCGATCTTGCCGGCCAGCCAGATCGAGACCAGAGTCATCGCGATGGCGCCATAGCCTACGATGTCGTAATGCATCAACTGCCCTGATGACCCCTCCGCCAGCACCAGTGTCGGAAGGAATGCCGCGGCGCTGGCGGACAGCTGCTGCAAGGCGGCGTTCATGGTGAGGAAGCGTCCGCGCAAGGCGGGCGCACTGGCTGCCGTGACCAATGCCATGGCCGGGATCAGGCGGCCCGAGACAAACACCATGAACAGCGTACTGACCACCAGCACCCAAGGGAGCGGGAGACGGGGAAGGTGCGTCAACAGAAAAATGGGAACCACCGAGAGGGCCGCGACCCACCGGGCCGTTTTCGCCTTGCCGTGAAGATCGGCTTGTCGGCCAATCAGGGGGGCACTGATCAGGGTGGCCAGACCTCCAGCGAGGTAGATGTAGGGAAGGTCTGCCTCGCCAAGGCCCACATTACGCACCATAAAGGGGCTGATGAAGGGGATGACACTGAATCCTGCCAGCATCAGTGCCCCGATCAGGGCAAACGCCCAACGATGATTGGCCACGCCAAACACCTGTCGAAGCGTGCCGGACATGTCGAGCGCTCCCGAATGGCGCGCGGGGATGGACGGCAAAATGCGCATCGCAGCCAATCCCAGCGGAACGCCGGCGGCACCAACCATCAGGAATGCGGCGCGCCAGCTGAAGTGCACAGCCAGGAACAATCCCAGCGGGACCCCTGCAATGGCGGCGACAGAGAAGGCCGCCATGACACGGCCGGTCGCCGCGCCGCGGCGCTCTTCCGGGATGGTATCTCCCAGACAGGCGATGACATTGGCCCCCAGAATGCCGCCGAAGGCGCCCGCAAGGAGGCGGGCGGCCAGCAGGGTACCGAAGCCCGTGGCCAGGCCGCAGGCCAGTGTGGCGACAAGGAAGCCTGCAAAGAGCCCCAGCAGCAGCGGCCGCCGGTCAAACCGGTCAGCAAAGAAGCTGAAGGCGAAACCGGTAAGGCCTGCCGCCAGCGTATAGGCCGACACCAGGAGGCCGAACTGGGCCGGCGTGATCAACAGCAGGCGCATCAGCTGGGGGCCCAGTGGCATGAGCACCATGAAGTCCACGATATGGCAGAACTGGATGGAGGCCAGCAGCAGCACAAGGGGCCGTTCGCGGTCGGGAGGGAGTGGAAGGGCTGTCATGACGGTCCGGTTGGGGGCGGCTTACAGGGATTTTCGGGGTCTTGGCACAAGGCTTGCTCTATTTTGAGTCATGAATGTCGGGGAATGTTGTCATGCTGAAAATTCTGCTGGTGAATGACACCCGCAAACAGGTCGGTCGCCTTCGGGGAGCCCTCGTGGAGGCAGGCTTCGATGTTGTCGACGAAGTGTCGTCCGCCCTCATGATTCCGCGCAAGGTGGCCGGCCTCCAGCCGGACCTGGTCATGATAGACACGGAGTCGCCCAGTCGCGACGTACTGGAGCAAATCGTGGTCGTGAGCCAGAACGAGCCGCGTCCCATCGTGATGGTGAGCGACGATGGCCAGCCCAGTGCGATCCGGGCTGCCATCAAGGCCGGTGTGTCGGCCTATGTGGTGGAGGGAATCGATACGTCCCGCCTGGAGGCGGTGCTCACCGTCGCCCAGGCCCGCTTTGAGGCTGATCAGGCCCTGAAGGAGCAGGTCAAAGTGGCCGAGACTCGCCTGAATGAGCGCAAAACCGTGGAGCGGGCCAAGGGCATGCTGATGCAGTTGCGGGACATGACCGAGGCTGATGCCTACAACGCCATGCGCAAGATGGCCATGGATCGCAATATCCGCATTGTTGATGTCG
>DASSUO010000259.1:0-8861 GCA_035706925.1 Moraxellaceae bacterium | reverse complement strand
TGCGCAAGATGACCGCCCTTCCCGTGTGAGAACGCCATGAGCGAAATGGATGAAGCCCTCAAGGCTTTCCTTGCGGAAAGCCGTGAGGGTCTGGAGCAACTGGAAATCGACCTCGTCGAGCTCGAGCGGGAACCCGGCAATGCCACCAGGCTCGCCGCCATTTTCCGCATCGTGCATACCATCAAGGGAACCTGCGGCTTTTTCGGACTGAATCGCCTGGAGCAGCTCACCCACGCCGCCGAGGATGTGCTGGCACAGCTCCGCGACGGCAAGATCAGCTACGGTTTCGAGCTCACCGCCGCCCTCTTCGAACTGATCGATGCCGTCCGGGCCATGCTGGTGCTGGTCGAGCAGACCGGCAATGAAGGCAGTGAGGACTTTGAGCCGCTCGCCGCCCGTTTCCGGGCCCTGTTGCGGACAGGCACCGCACCCGCCGAAGCCCCGGCCGCGGCCGCGCCCGCCAGCGTCGCCACCGACGATCATGACCGGCAGGCCAACCTGGCCGAGACGGCCATCCGGGTCGACGTCGACCTTCTCGACAAGCTGATGAACGTGGTGGGCGAACTGGTACTTACCCGCAACCAGATCCTGCAGCACGTCAATGCGCAGGCGGATGGTGCGCTGCTACGCATTTCGCAGCGACTCAACCACATCACCACCGAGCTGCAGGAAGGGGTCATGAAGACCCGCATGCAGCCGATCAGCACCTTGTGGAATACCTATCCGCGCCTGATGCGCGACCTTGAGCTCCATACCGGCAAGCAGCTTCAGCTGCTGCGGGAAGGCGGCGATACCGAACTGGACCGCACCATCCTGCAGGCGATCAAGGATCCACTGGTCCACATCCTGCGCAATGCCGTCGATCACGGGCTTGAAGCGCCGGATGCCCGCAAGGCTGTCGGCAAGTCGGCAGTGGGCCTCATCAAGCTGCGCGCCCTGCACGAAAGCGGCTACGTCATCATCGAGATCAGCGATGACGGCGCCGGCATCGACACCGCCAAGGTCCTCGAGAAGGCCATCGCCCGGGGACTCCTCAAGGCGGAACAGGCAAGCATGCTTGGCGAGCGCGACATACTCGAGCTGCTGTTCCAGCCTGGCTTCTCGACCGCGGCAGAAATCACCAGCATTTCCGGACGGGGCGTCGGACTCGATGTCGTGCGCAGCAATGTCGCCCGGGTCGGTGGTACCGTCGACATCCAGAGCTGGCCCGGCCGCGGAACCACCTTCCGGGTGAAGATCCCGCTGACACTCGCCATCATTCCTGCGGTCGTCATCACCTGTCACCACGAACGCTATGCCGTTCCGCAGGTCAACATTCGCGAAATCGTCCAGCTGGAAGGTCATGAGGTGGCACGTCGTATCGAAGCCGTGCATGACACGCGCGTATATCGTCTGCGCGGAAAGCTGCTCCCCCTCGTCGACCTGCGCGAACTGCTTCGCCTTCCCCCTCGAAGCAGCGGAGAAAGCGTGTTCATCCTGGTGCTGCAGTCGGATGGCCGGGAATTCGGCCTGGTAGTCGACAGCGTGCGCGATACTGAAGAAATCGTCGTAAAGCCGCTGGGTCGCCATCTCAAGGGAACACGCTGCTATGCCGGCGCCACCATCATGGGCGACGGTCGTGTTGCGCTCATCCTCGATGCACTCGCCATTGCCCAGCAAACAAAGGTTGTCGGCGAGAGCCAGATGGCGCAGCGCGCCATGAAGCAGTCGGCGGCTGCGGCGGCAGAGATGAGCCGCGACGAACAGGTGTCCCTGCTGCTGATTCGCGTTGGCAGTGACGGCACCGCGGCCATCCCGCTGTCCTGGGTCCAGCGTCTGGAAGAATTCCCCGTCAAGCAGATCGAGAAGGCCGCTCGCGGCGAGATGATCCAGTATCGCGACCGGATCCTTCCCCTCGTCAGACTGTCGCATCTGCTCGACCTCCCCACCAACATCGAGCGAAGTGACAACGTGCATGTGGTTGTCCACGAGGAAGCCGAAGGCCCCTTGGGACTGGTGGTGGACCACATCATCGATATCGTGGAGGAAAGCGCCGGTGCGCTGGCAAAGGGAGGCGAATCGCTGACCGGAGGCCTCGCCGTCGTTCAAGGGCGTGTCACCGAAATGTTCGATACGCACACTCTCACGCGGCTCTCGCGCGACTCACTGCGCCGGACCGGATCGTCAGCGGAGCGCAAGCTCGCCACCGAGACCCATCATGAGCAGTAAGTCCGGACTTTACGCCACATTCCAGATCGATGAAGCCTTCTATGGCGTGCCCATCGAGGACGTCCAGGAAGTGCTGTTCAGTCAGCCCCTGTCCGAAGTTCCGCTTGCCCCGCCGGCCGTTGCCGGTCTTCTCAACCTTCGCGGGCGGATCGTGACGGTCATCGACCTCAAGCGCCTCCTGCATGGCGCCGCCGCGCAGGAAGAAGCCATGAACATGGTCATTCACTTCGACAATGACGAGGTGAGCCTGCTGATCGACCGCATCGGTGATGTCATGCGCGTTGATGAGGCCTCCATCGAGTCGACTCCACCCACTCTTCAGGGACTGGCCCGCGAATTCATCCGCGGAGTCGTTCCACTCCAGGACCAACTTCTGTTGTTGCTCGATACACAGCGGATGCTGGAGGATGAGCGTTGTCACCTCGCCACGTTCACTGAACCGGGCCGTCTCGCCACTACCTCGCAAGAATCTTCTTATAATTAATCAAATTTTTCTCGCTGCCTTCCAGCCTGGAGACCCGCAATGAGCAATCCTTCCGCCCCCGAATCCTCCTCCGCCAGCCGGCGCACACCCGCCAAGTCGCTGTTCGCACGCCTGGGCGGCGCGCCGGCGATCGAGGCGACCGTCGACGAGTTTTATCGTCGCGTTCTCGCTGACGACATGCTCGGGCGATTCTTCAAGGCCAAGACCATGCCGCACCTGCGACAGATGCAGGTCGACTTTTTCACCCAGGCGCTGGGCGGCGGCAATGTCTACAAGGGCAAGAGCCTGCGCGAAGCGCATGGCAAGATGCACCTGACGATGGAGCACTTCAACCGGGTGGCGGGCCATCTGCAGGACACGCTGAATCACCTCGGTGTCGACTCCTCGCTCGTTGGTGAAGTCATGACGGCCGTTGGCACACTCGCGGACGAAGTCATTTCCGGCGACACCCTCAAAGGGGTCCGCGATGCCGTCGAGGCCAACAAAGGACGTGGCCATTCCCTGCTGGGTGAGCTCGACGGCCTGCGTGGCATTGTCGACAGTCTCCAGACCAACGTCTTCGTGGCCAACAGCGACCTCTACATCGTTCATATCAATCCGCGCGCAATGGACACACTGAAGACCATTGCAAAGCCGATCTACGACGCGTTCGGCGTCAAGCTTGAAGACATTCTCAACGGCCACATCCATCGTTTCCATCGCGATCCCAAGCGCGTCGAACACATTCTCCGCACGCCGGGGTACCTGCCCCATTCCGCCGACTTCACGTTCGGCGGCATCACCCTGCGTACCCGCATCAACTCCGTGGTTGACGCGCGGCACGACGTTATTGGTTACACGGTGAGCTGGGACGACGTCACCGCCGAGCTCAAGCAGAAGAATGAAGTGCAGCGCCTGACCAACATGGTCGAGCAGATGCCCACCAACGTCTTCCTGTGCGATCGCGACCTGCACATCACTTACATGAACCCGGCCGCGCGCAAAACCATGGCACGCATCGAGCCCTACATCAGTGTCCGCGCCGACCAGATGGTGGGCACCAACATCGATGTGTTCCACAAGCACCCGGAACACCAGCGCCGCTTGCTGGCTGACCCGAAGAACCTGCCGCATCGCGCCCTCATCACCGTCGGTCCGGAGAAACTCGACCTTCTCGTCAGCGCCATCTTCGATGCCAGCGGTGAGTATGTCGGCCCCATGCTGACCTGGGAAATCGTCACCGAGAAAACGCACCTCGAAGAGCGCATCCGTGAAACTGTCATGGTGGTCGCCACGTCGTCTTCGCAGCTGATTCAGGCCAGTGACCAGATGACGTCCACCGCGCAGGAAACATCTGCCCAGGCAACACAGGTGGCCAGTGCGGCGGAAGAAATCAATCGCAGCGTGCAGGCAGTGTCCAGCGGCATCGAAGAGATGAACGCCAGCATCAAGGAAATTGCCAAGAACGCCACCGACGCCGCCCGCGTCGCCGACGAAGCCGTCCGCATTGCGGAGGGCACCAACACCACGATCGGCAGCCTCGGCCTGAGCTCGGCCGAGATTGGCAAGGTCATCAAGGTCATTACCGGCATTGCCCAACAGACCAACCTGCTCGCGCTCAACGCCACCATCGAAGCTGCACGTGCCGGCGATGCCGGACGCGGATTCGCCGTGGTCGCGAACGAGGTCAAGGAGCTCGCGAAGGAAACGGCCCGTGCCACTGAAGACATCGGTCAGAAAATCGAGGCGATTCAGGGCGGCGTGAAGGGGGCGGTGGATGGCATCGCACGCATCAGTGAGGTGATCCACCACATCAGCCAGGTCCAGGGCTCGATTGCCTCTGCCGTGGAAGAACAGACCGTGACCTCCAACGAGATCAGCCGCCGCGTGTTTGAGGCCGCGAAGGGTACCGACGACATCGCGCGCAGCGTCACCAACGTGGCAGATGCGGCGCGAATCGCCAGTGAAGGTGCAGGCAGCACTCGTACGGCGGCCAGCGACCTCTCGCGCATGGCCGGTGAACTGCAGGCCCTGACCGAGAAGAAGAAGAACTAACCGGAGACGGCCATGCCTCGTCGCGCCCTGCTGATTGATGATTCCCGCGCCATGCGCATGCTGCTCGGCAGCCAGGTGCGGGCCCTCGGCTTTGATGTCATCGAGGCGGGCGACGGCAGCGAGGCGCTGGCAGCGCTCCATGAGCGTCACGATGTCGACCTCGCGCTGGTGGACTGGAACATGCCGGTCATGAACGGCCTGGAATTCATCCGGGCCGTTCGGTCGGACCAGGAGTACCGCGATCTCTGCATTGTGGTCATCACCAGCGAGACAGAGCTGAGCCAGATGCAGGCCGCGCTTGAAGCGGGGGCGGACGAATACCTCATGAAGCCGTTTACCCGCGATTCCCTAGGCAGCAAACTGGAATTGCTCGGGCTTCCGCACGGTGCCGCATGATCCCGATCCGCGTCATGATCGTGGACGACACGTCGGCTGTCCGGCGTGTACTGACGCAGGTGCTTGAAGAGGAGTCCGACATCAGCGTTGTCGGAACGGCCAATAACGGCCTTGAGGCGCTGGAAAAACTGCCGAGGCTGACGCCCGACATCCTTTTGCTCGACATTGAAATGCCCGGCATGAGCGGGCTGGAGCTGTTGCGCGAACTGCGAAAAATGCAGTCGACGCTGCCTGTCCTCCTGTTCAGCTCCCTTACTGAACGCGGCGCCATGGTCACCATCGAGGCCCTGCTTCTTGGTGCCCGCGACTATGTCACGAAGCCTTCCATGCTCGGAAGCGCGGGCGCCGCGCGCGACTACATTCGCCGGCAGATCGTGCCACGTCTACGCGACATACTTGGACGGACCACACCGATCGACATCGCACGGCCCGCCGCCGGTCACGTCGCTGCTCCGATTCCGATTCCGGCGATCCGGCTGGCGGCGCCAGGCGAGACCGTGCTGCCTGTGGATGCGGTTGTCATTGCGGTATCAACTGGCGGTCCCAACGCGCTGAGCGAAGTCATTCCTGCGCTCCCCGGCAATCTTCCCGTTCCCGTCTTCATCGTGCAGCACATGCCGGCCTTTTTCACGCAGGCACTGGCACGTCGCCTCGATCAACTGTCACCGTTGCACGTGCAGGAATGTACGAAGGCCAGCGTCGTCAATGCCGGTGAAGTGTGGCTGGCGCAAGGCGGCGTCCACATGGTGGTGGAGCACCATGGCGACGAGACCACGGTATCTCCTGCCGAGGGCGAGCCCGAGAACTTCTGCCGGCCCGCGGCCGATGTGCTGTTCCGCTCGGCGGTCGTCGCATTTGGCGGACGTTTGCTCGGTGTCGTCATGACCGGGATGGGTAATGATGGCATGTCCGGTTGTCGCGCCATCCGCTCTGCCGGCGGACAAGTCATTGTCCAGGACCGGGAGACCAGTGTCGTCTGGGGCATGCCCTCGAGCGTGGCAGAGGCGGGTCTTGCCCATCAGGTCTTGCCGCTTTCCGGGTTGGCCGGCGAAATTGTTCGCCGGGTCGGGACCACACGTCCCTGGTATACGCCCGGCAATGCGCCTCACGCGGAGGCACCGGCATGACGCTCAACGACGAAGACTTCAACTACGTGCGCCAGCTCATCATGGAAGAGGCAGGGCTCGTGCTTGATTCAGACAAGGATTACCTTGTGACTTCGCGCCTCGGCCGCCTCGCCTCGCAGGAGGATGACGGCGACATCAGCCGGCTCATCCAGCGCGTTCGCAGTGGGCAGGATCGCGCCTTGCGACTGGCCGTAGCCGACGCGATGACGATTCAGGAAACGTATTTTTTCCGTGATCCCTGGTTCTACAACTCGCTGCGTGACGAAGTACTGCCGGCACTTGTTGATGCACGTGCGCGCGACCGCACACTGCGCATCTGGTGTGGCGCCTGTGCCACTGGCCAGGAGGTCTACAGCGTCAGCCTGCTCCTCGAAGAACATTTCCCTGATCTCGCGGGATGGTTTGTCGAAATCATTGCAACCGATTATTCGGAGTCGGCGCTGGACTACGCCCGCACCGGCAGCTACAGCCAGATGGAAGTCAATCGCGGACTCCCCGCGCCGCTGCTGCTGAAGTATTTCACGCGACAAGGATTACGCTGGCAGGTCCGACCGGCCATTCGCGAGCGGATTCACTTCGGGCACCTCAACCTTGTCAGTGCCTGGCCGCCAATGCCGCAGTTCGATCTCGTCCTGCTGCGCAACGTCCTGATCTATTTCGACGAGCCCACCAAGCGTGATGTTCTGACGCGGGTTCGTCTGCAAATGCGTAGTGACGGCTATCTCTACATGGGCGGAACGGAATCGCCCTTCGGCCTTGTCGATACCTTTCATGCAGGCGCCGACGGACGTGCCTGCTATTACCAGCTCCAGCAAAAGAGGACAGCGCCATGAGCACTATCCTGCAGTATGACCTCATCAACGACGTTACCGAACAGGTTTGGTCCCAATTCCTGGGCATTCCGCTTGCCGCCAGTCCAAGCGTACAGGGCGAAGCCGAATGTGCCGCCTCGATTTCCATCGAGGGGGCCTGGAATGGCGCCGTTATTGTCGCCTGCTCGCGCAAGCTGGCAAAGCAGGCCGCGGCGACCATGTTCTGTGTGCCGGCCGCCGAAATTGACGAGGCGAGTTGGCGCGACACTCTGAATGAAGTCGCCAACATCATGGGTGGCAATATCAAGGCGCTACTCCCCGGGCCGAGCCAGCTGGGCCTGCCGGAAGCGTTCGATACCTGGCAGCCCTGCGATGACCCCAACACCATCATCTACATGAGTGATGATGGTCCTTTGTACGTCACCCTTTTTCCCGTGGACGCCTGAGAGACGGGCAGAAGCCCCGGAGGCAAAAATGAAGACCCTGATCCATATCGCATTACTGTTCCTGCTTGTCTTGGGCTCCCCCTACTGGGTCGGCAGCGGCAGCGACGACGCGAGTGATTCCTTGCCGCATTGACTCACGTCGGCCCACATCGCCATCCGCTTGCGGAGGCGCTATTTGCCTGAAATAAAAAGGCCGCCCCATGGCGGCCTTTTTGCTGAACAAAATCAGGACTCAGACATTCAGCTTTTCCATGGCCCACACGACTGCCTCAACGCGCGTATGGATGCCAAGCTTGCTGAAGAGGTTCTTTACGTGAACCTTGACCGTACCTTCGGCAATCCCGAGCTGCTCGCCGATAACACGATTACTGCTGCCGGAGGCCAGCATCCTGAGGACCTCCTTTTCACGCGTGGTCAGCCCGATTTCATCCGCCACCGAACTCGCTGCCAGTGACTGGTTCAGGTAATTGGCCAGCCGCTCGCTGATCACCACCTCACCCTCAAGGGCCTTGTGGATGTCGGACATCAATTCCCGCGGATCCATGTCCTTCAGGAGATAGCCATCGGCGCCATGACGCATGGCATCACGCACATCGTCTTCAGAATCCGAAACTGTATAGAGCAGCACCTTGCCCTCGTAGCCCGCCTCACGCAACTTGCGTAGCGTCTCGAGGCCGCTCATGGCAGCCATCTTGTTATCAAGAATCACAAAGTCCGGAGGCACTTCGCTGACATGTGCCAGCGCCTCAGCGCCTCCATTGGCCTCCCCGACCACCTGGAAGTCGCGCTCCATCTCGAGAAGCTGGCGCAGCCCCCGACGTATCATCGGATGGTCATCCACCAGCAGAATGGAGTAGGGGGGGGTATCACTCATATGGCCATCTCCCGTAGTTGCTCGGCCAGGAACCGGGGACGGAAACGAAGGCGAACGCGACATCCCCGGGGCTGGCGCGGACCTATCTCCAACGTTCCGCAGATGCTGCGGGCACGCTCATTCATGATAGTCAGGCCATGATGCTGATGGTCGTCATCGGGCGCGGAAAATCCGCGACCGTCGTCCTCGACCGTCAGTTCGACATCATCGCCGGTCTGGTGCAATTGTACCCAGACCTGTTGCGCGCCGGCATGGCGCGAACAATTGGACAAGCTCTCTCGCAGGATCTGCAGAAGGTGTATCTCTTCCGTTGCCGCAAGAGGAATGGGCAATTCGTCGGTCTGCAGGAAGATCCGGAACCCCCCGCGACGGGAGAACTCCTCTACCGCCACCTTCATCGCATTCATGAGATCGCCATCGCTAAGACTGAGCCGGAATGTGGTCAACAGCTCACGCAGCTGACGATAGGCATCATTGAGT
>DASSUO010000258.1:0-3607 GCA_035706925.1 Moraxellaceae bacterium | reverse complement strand
TCGCCATTCCTGGCGCGCTGCGGGCCTCGACGCCATTGGGCAAGCGAGAAACACGCAGCGAACCGCTCGGGAAAAACGCGGCATCCGCGAAGGCCCGGTGACTGGCCGGCATGTCCGTCAGTCGCGTGAAAAGCGCCAGGCCACCGCTTCTGACCAGCGCAGGTCATGCGCATGTGCGCTCGCGGCAAAGGGCCGCGTGGCAAGTGCCAGAAGCCCGGTGGCATATTCCAGGTGACGCAATTGCGTGCGGTCCGGCCCCAGCGGCGTCAACTCCATCGAATGCCGGATCACCGAACCCATCGCTCCCCCGCCCCACTCCAGGCGCAACGGATCGTTCTGGAACATCGTGCAGGGCAACGGCAACCCGGGCCCCGGCCCTTCCATCACCATCACGAAATGCATGCCGGGATAGACCGGTCCCCGCTGCCGGCGCCACACCGCCCGCAGCCCCGGCGTCCATGCCGGCCACTGGTCGATGTCCGACAGCAACCGGTAAAGGGTGACGGCATCGGTCGCCACCTCACACGTGTAGTCGATCCAGGTATCGCGGGGCGGCAGGGTGACAGGTTTCATCGGCTATTCCACCTCAGTGACGACACAGCCTGAATTCATAGGCCAGACGGAACGAAAGCGCCAGCGTCGTACTTTCGTGGCCATCCGAAAATACGGCCGCCGCACTCCAGTGCCTGTCCTGCGGCGATCCGCTATTTGACGCGCGGCTTTTCCAGTTTGCGGGCCAGGGTGCGCCGGTGCATGCCGAGGCGGCGTGCGGCCTCGGAAATATTGAAATCACAGGCGGCAAGCACTTCGTTGATGCGTTCCCACTCCAGCGTCTTGATCGACGTGGTGCGCTCGGTGACCTCGACACTGGTGTCGCCGCCGGCGCGTTCGAAAGCGGCCTCGATATCGTCAGTGTTGGAGGGTTTGGCCAGATAATGGCAGGCCCCGAGCTTGATGGCCTCGACCGCCGTCGCGATGCTGGCATAACCCGTCAGCACCACCATGAGGAGCTCCGGGTCTTCTTCGTGCAAGGCCTTCACGCACTCGAGGCCCGAAGCGCCACCCGCCAGCTTGAGGTCCACGACCGCCTTGCCGACCGGATGCGCACGCACCACCGCCAGCGCCTCCCCGACCGAGCTGGCGCAATGTACGGTGTACTCGCGACGCTCAAAGGAACGACGCAGCGTCCTCGCGAAGGCTTCGTCATCCTCGACGATCAGGAGATGCTGCGAGCCTTCATTCATCGTCAGTGTCCTCGTCTTCCAGTACCAGGGCCTGCAGTGGCAACACGACGGTCACCACCGCCCCGCCGTGGTCACGGTTCTGGGCAAAGATGTTACCCCCGAATCCCCGCGCCACATTGAGCGAGAGGAACAGGCCGAGACCGCTGCCCGACCGCCCCTTGGTGGAATGATACGGGCGACCGAAATGGTCGAGCATCGCTGGCGTGAATCCCGGTCCCTCGTCCAGCACACGGATCACGAGATCCCGGGGCCCGGCATGTACGGATAGCGTGACATGCTCCGGTGAGGCCTCCAGCGCATTGTCCAGCACATTGCAGATCATCTGCTTGAGCCCCTCGTCCGCGACAATCTGAAGGTCAACCTCGATGAACTTGTCGAAGCGGAACTCGCGCACCGGGCGTGTTGCCGTCCAGTTCTCCACCAGCGCGTCGAAGAAGCCGGTGAGGGAGCTGCGCTGCGGCGACTCGGCGCGCGTCTCGCCCGCCGACAGCAGAATGCCGCTGACGATGGACTTGCAGCGATCGAGCTGAAGTTGCATCTCCTCTGACTCGTCGAGGAGATCGGGCTGCTGCCGGAATACCGGCATGCGCCGCCAGTCGTTGAGCAACACGGAAATGGTGGCGAGCGGCGTGCCGAGTTCGTGTGCGGCGCCGGAAGCGAGCAGCCCCATGCGCACGATGTGCTCTTCCTCTGCCGCACGCTGCCGCATGTCGGCCAGATGTTCATCACGCGCACGCAGGATACGCGTGATGCGGTTGATGAAAATCACGACCAGTGCGGCGTTGAGCAGGAAGCAGAGGAACAGGCCGACGGCGGTATACAGCAGCGGCAAATGCACAAGGCCCGGCCAGACCGTCAGTGCCCCGAAGCCCGCCACGGTAATGGCCGCAATCGACCACGCACCCCAGGGCGGTAACAGCACGGCCGCCAGCACGACCTGCAGCAGGAACAGGAAAATGAAGGGATTGCCGGCGCCGCCGCTGTAGTGCAACAGCGCCGTGAGCGTCACGACGTCGAGCAGCAAGGCAAGGAACAGCGACGTATCGGAGACCTCGTCGCGATTACGCCAGTGCCCCATGGAAAACAGGTTGAAGACGACGAGGGCGGCCAGAATGCCCAGCATGGGTCGCAGCGGCAGGGCAATCTCGAGCACGAAGTGCACGAAGAGGATGGTGGCGACCTGCCCGCCCACCGCCAGCCAGCGCAGCTGGATGAGGGGATGCATGCGGCTGACGGCCACGACGGCCAGCCGCTTCATGCGGGCGGCGGCGCTAGCGCGTGTCGCGGGGGTCTGCTCCATTGGTCGGCCTCGTACCCGGATTGCGGCGACCCCGGGCATCGCGGACGACATAGGCGGCCGCGCCAGCGCTCATCAGCGCCAGGGCAAACCAGGTCAGTGCATAGCCCAGGTGGTTGTTGCGGAACTGCACGACGGTCAGGCCGGCGCGCGGCCATGACCCGGAGTGCCCGCCAAGGGTAGCACTGTCACCGGGGGCAGCGGCATTGAACAGCGCCGGTGACGGGGCGTCGAGGTCAACAAAGAAGGGGGCGACGGCGCCAAGCGCGCGGGCACGGGCAATGGCGGCGACATCGCGCGAGAACCAGCGGTCATGCGCGGGATCGTTGGCCCGGAGGAAGGAACCGCGCGGCTCGGAGAGGCGCAGCAGGCCGGTCACCGTTGTCTCGGCAGGCGGCGGGTTGCCTGACTGCCCTGACGGCACGAAGCCCCGGTTGACCAGGACGATGGCGCCGCCGTCCGTCTGGAACGGGGTCAGGACCCAGTCGCCGGCGCCCAGATCGGTCAGGGCCTGAACGCGGGTGTCGTGCCCGGAGAGGTAGTCTCCGACAAGGCTGACATGACGATATTCATCATGCTCGCGGGTGATGTGCGGCCAGTCGGAAATGACAGGTGCCGGTACAGCGGACGCATGCACGCGCGCGTCCACGCGGGCAATCAGGTCGAGCTTCCACTGCAGGCGAAAGAGTTGCCAGACACCGAGGGAGGAGAACCCTGCGGTGGCCAGCACGAGAAACGCGACCAGGACAACCGTTGCCCGCCGCCGCGGCGGGAGGACAACGGTGTCCGGATCACGCGGGAGCGTCACGGCATGTCGCTCATCTGTTGCGGCGTCACTTCATGTGCCGGCATCGGCATCATGTTCGCGTTCAGGTGGTGCATGACCCAGAGCGAACCGGCCAGCATGATCACCAGCAGCACCATGGTGAAGATCAGTGCGAGCACGTTCCAGCCGCCTTCCGACTTCGCGTTCAGGTGCAGGAAGTAGATCATGTGCACAATGATCTGCACGACCGCGATCGCGAGGATGACAAACGCCGTCATCGTCGCGTTCGGGATGACCTTG
>DASSUO010000257.1:0-10266 GCA_035706925.1 Moraxellaceae bacterium | reverse complement strand
GGCCAGTACCTGGTGCGCAAGTCGTCCGCCGCGCCGGTGCAGCGCAATGGCTCCTATTCCCTCAATACCGGACAGCAGGAAGTCGATTTCCGCTATTACAACCGTGACATCAAGAACACGGCGCAGCTGAACAACATCCTGTTCTATTTCATGTCGTACGTGACGGCGCCCGCCCGTCTCGCAGGCGGTGCCGTGCTGGTATGGGAAACCCTTGACCAGCGCAAGGAACAGCGACAGGCCTGGGGCTACAACGCCGGGCAGCGTCGCGTGCGTCAGGCGCCGAACCTGGCCTACGACACGCCGATTGCCCAGTCTGACGGCTTGACCACGGCGGATGAAGTCGACATCTACAACGGCGCACCCGACAAGTACGAGTGGAAGCTGATTGGCAAGAAGGAGATGTATATCCCCTACAACAATTACAAGGTGTCGCAGCCCAACGTTCAGTACAAGAACCTGCTGATGCCCGGCCACCTGAATCCGGACTACCTGCGTTACGAGCTGCATCGTGTCTGGGTGGTGGAAGGAACGCTGCAAAAGGGCGAGCGCCACATCTATTCCAAGCGTCGCTTCTACATCGATGAGGACTCTTGGAACATCGCGGCGGCCGACATGTATGACAGCCGCGGCGACCTGTGGCGCGTGAGCATGGCGTACCTGACCACTTACTACGATCTGCCGACCACCTGGACGACGCTCGATGCCTATCACGATCTTCAGGCACGTCGTTATTTCGTGGGGAACCTCGAGTCCGAGGAAGACTTCTCGCTGGACTTCAGCAAGCCGTCCCCGGGCGAGGAATACTTCACGCCGGCGGCATTGCGTCGTCGCGGTACACGCTGAGGGTATCCGCACCTGACGTGAAAAAGCCGGAATCATTCCGGCTTTTTCACAAAGGGTTCACTTTCAAAGGAATTGCATCACTTTTCTGATTGCCAGGAATACCAATGAAGACTCCATCGCGCATCCTGATTGGCCTCGTACTTGCCACCAGCATTGCCGCGCCGGCCGCTCTGGCCGGACCCGCCCGATCCGTCCTGGACAGGCCTGCCGTGGCGTCTGCCAAGGCGGCCCATACCCTTCTGCTTGACGTGGCCCAGGCGGGCTCCCGGCTAGTCGCAGTGGGTGACCGGGGCCATATCGTCTATTCCGATAACCAGGGAGGGTCATGGACACAGGCAAGTGTCCCCGTGTCAGTCATGCTGACGGCGGTTCATTTTGCCAGCGCCCGACAGGGATGGGCGGTCGGTCATCACGGCGTGATTCTTCATACCGTCGATGGCGGCGTGCACTGGACGCTGCAGCGTGCCGATCGCGAGGCCAACAGTGAAAAGGCCGGTGCGCCCTTGCTCGGTGTATGGTTCGCTGACGAGAACACTGGCTACGCCGTTGGCGCCTATGGCTATTTCCTGGTGACGCATGATGGCGGGGCAACCTGGACCGATAACGCCTCGGCCATTGCGAATCCGGATGCATGGCATCTGAATGCCATCCGGGGCAGGGCCACCGGCCCCGTATTCATTGTCGGCGAGCATGGCAAGCTGTTCCGCTCCATGGATCGCGGTGTTACCTGGTCATCGTTGGGGTCGCCGTTCGATGGCTCCTACTTTGGCGTTTCGCCGCTGAGCGATGACCTCGTCCTCATTTACGGGTTGCAGGGCCGCCTGTTTGCGTCCACCGATCAGGGCTCAAGCTGGCATCAAGTACAAACCGGTGTGACGTCGGGCATCAATGCGGCCATCCGCCTCGAAAACGGCAAGATTGTTGTCGCCGGGAATGCGGGGGTGGTACTGGTTGCAGCCGACAAGCAACTTGACTTTGTCCCGGATCAGCGGGCCGATCGCCAGTCCATATCGGCGCTGCTGCCGGCAGGCGGTGATGGTCTTGTCACCGTCGGCGAAGGCGGTGCGAAATTCATCAAGCTTGGCCAAAAATAATCAGTGCGGACTCCGGAAATGATCCAGAAACTTGAAAACCTGATCTTCGGTGCACGCACCACCATCATTGCCGTTTTCGGTGTGATCTCGCTGTTCATGCTGTGGCAGGTGGCGGGCATCCGCCCCGACTCCAGTCTGGAAAAGATGGTGCCTCTGAAGCACCCCTATATCCAGAATCTCTTCAAGCACAAGGATGAGCTCAGCCTGGGCAACGACATCAAGATTGCCGTTGGCGTCAGGAAAGGCGACATCTTTGATCCCGCCTATCTGGACACGCTCAAGCAGATTACGGATGAGGCGTTCTACCTGTCGGACAAGACGTCTCGCGATGAGGGAGAGCAGCACCCGATTGTGGACCGTTCCAAGCTCAAGTCGCTGTGGACTCCGAACGTCCGCTGGAACGAAGTGACGAAAGACGGCTTCCAGGGCGGCGAGGTAACGCAGGGTTATGAGGGCACGCCCGACACCATGGAGACCCTTCGTTCAAACATTCTGCGCTCGGGGCAGGTGGGGCGCCTGGTAGCGGATAATTTCAAGTCGTCTGTCGTCCAGATTCCCCTGCAGGATGGCGTACAGATTGACTACAAGCAGCTCACCACCAACCTGGAGGTGTTGCGGGACAAATACGAGAAGCAGAATCCGAATGTAGAGATTCATATCGTCGGATTCGCGAAGAAAGTGGGTGATCTTACGCATGGAGGCACCAAGATCGCACTGTTCTTCCTGGCCGCCCTTGTCATCACGTTCCTGCTCCTGCTGTGGGAGTTCCATGATGCAAAAAGCGCCTTCGTGGTCGTGCTTTGCGCCATCGTGGCCGTAATCTGGCAGATAGGCACCGTGAAGATGCTGGGTTTCGGGCTTGATCCGTATTCCATGCTGGTGCCTTTCCTCGTCTTCGCCATCGCGGTCAGCCATTCGGTTCAGGTCGTCAATGCGGTCAGTCTGGAGCGGGCGGGTGGTAGTAACGGCGAACTGGCGGCGCGGCGCGCCTTCACGTCGCTGTTCAAGGCTGGAACGATGGGCATTGCGATGGAGGCTATCGGCTTCCTGACGATGCTCGTCATCCAGATCAAGGTGATACAGGCGCTGGCAGTATCCGCCAGCCTTGGAACGGCACTCATCGCGCTGACGAGTTTCATCCTGCTACCGGTGTTGATGTCGTATGTGCGCATCAGCGACAAGGCGCTGAAATCGCTTCAGGAAAAGCAGAAACAGACCCCACGTATCTGGACATTGACGGCACGCATGGCCGAAAAAGGCCCGGCCACAATAGGTCTGGCAATCGCGGCGGTATTGCTTGTGGTCTCTGTGGTGCTCGCTCACAAGGTCAAAGTGGGTGACCTGGACCCCGGCGCGCCGGAATTGCGTGCCAATTCCTCCTATAACGTGGATAACGCTTACATCACCGCCAATTATTCCACCAGCGCGGATGTGCTGGTCGTCATGGTCGAAACACCTGACCAGATGTGCTCCAGCTATGCAGCACTGGAGTCGATTGACCGCCTGCACTGGACACTCGAAAACGTGCCGGGCGTTCAGTCGGTTCTCTCATTGGTGACAGCGGTGAAGCGCATTCAGTCCGGCTTCAACGAGGGTAACCTGAAGTGGGCCACCCTGGTCGCCGACGATGCCGTTCTCAATGAATCTGCCAAGAACGTTCCCGAGCTTTACAACTCCGCCTGCAGCCTGGTTCCTGTGTTTGTGTTCCTTGACGATCACAAGGCCGAGACCCTGAGCCGGGTTACACAGGCGGTAGAAGCATTTGCCCGCGACAATGACAGTAACGATGCGAAATTCCTGCTGGCATCAGGCAATGCGGGAATCGAAGCGGCAACCAATGACGTGATTTCTGCCAGCAAGACGCCCATGCTGCTGCTGGTGTACGGGGTCGTGATCGTGCTGTGCCTCATCGCGTTCCGCTCCTGGCGGCCCGTGCTGTGCATCATCCTGCCGTTGGTGCTGACGTCCTTCCTCTGCGAGGCGCTGATGACGGTTCTGGGAATCGGCATCAAGGTGGCGACGTTGCCGGTGATTGCCCTGGGCGTCGGAATCGGCGTCGACTACGGCGTCTATATCTATGCAAAGTTCGAGAAGTTCTTGCGGGAAGGGCTGCTACTGAAAGATGCCTACATGGCGACTCTGGCAAGTACCGGCCGTGCCGTGTTGTTCACTGGCGTTACGCTGGCCATCGGTGTCTTCACCTGGGTCTTCTCTCCCATCAAGTTCCAGGCCGATATGGGCTTGCTTCTGACGGTGATGCTGCTCTGGAACATGCTGGGCGCCCTGATCCTGATTCCGGCCCTGGCGCGCTTTTTTGTGAAGCCTGAGCTTTACCGGCGCTGAAGAAGCGGCGGATGGCGAGCCCCCTGTAAAGGGGGCTTTTTTTTGGGGGGGATTAGCGGGCAGGGGGCTGCGCTGGTGGAGGCCAGGCGCTGGCCTTGGCGTGGTCAGGCGACCGGGGGCCTGCCAATTCGCGGGAGCCTCCCTATAATGCGCGCCATCCTGAAAGGTGACCCTCCAATGCTCTATTCCCTGGCCCGCCAGCTGCTATTCCGTTTTGACCCTGAAACTTCCCACCATCTGGCCCTTCAGGGCATCAATGTGGCGGAAAAGCTGGGATTCCTGGCACTTCTCCCTTCGGTGCCCTCTTGTCCGGTCGAGGTGATGGGGCTGCAGTTTCCCAATCCGGTTGGCCTGGCGGCAGGACTCGACAAAAACGGTGATTGCATCGACGGTCTGGCGGCACTGGGGTTCGGTTTCATCGAAATCGGCACCGTGACCCCGCGTCCCCAGCCAGGGAACCCGCGTCCGCGCTTGTTCCGGCTGCCCGAGGCCGGGGCCATCATCAACCGCATGGGCTTCAATAACCTGGGTGTCGATCATCTGGTTAGGCAGGTCGAGCGTTGCCAGTACCAGGGCATTCTCGGCATCAATATCGGCAAGAACTTCGATACCCCGCTGGAAAAGGCCGCTGAGGATTACCTGGCCTGCCTGGACAAGGTCTATGCCCATGCCAGCTACGTCACCGTGAATATCTCGTCGCCAAATACCAAGGGGCTACGCAATCTGCAGTCGGGTGACGCATTGGCCGCGTTGCTTGAGCCGCTGAAGAACCGGCAGGCCCAGCTGGCAACGCGTCACGGCCGTCACGTGCCGTTGGCGGTCAAGATTGCGCCCGATCTTGAGTCGACCGATGTCGACGTGGTGGCTGAGCAACTGCTCCGCCACGAGATCGAGGCGGTGATCGCAACCAACACCACCCTTGGCCGAGTCGGGGTAGAGCATTTGCCCCATGGCGGCGAGACGGGCGGCTTGAGCGGACTGCCGGTGCGGGCGGCGTCAAACCGCGTGCTGCGTGAACTGTCGGCAGCGCTCGGCGGCAAGCTTGCAGTGATAGGTGTCGGGGGAATCAATGACGGTGCGTCTGCGGCTGAAAAGATCCAGGCGGGCGCCGACCTGGTACAGGTCTATACGGGATTCATCTATGAGGGGCCGCAGCTGATTCGCGACGCTTCTGCCAGCATTGCCGCCTTGCGGGCCCGCCAATAAAAATGCCGCCCCGAGGGGCGGCGGCTGTGCCTTTTACGGCAAGCAGGGTGGCAAGCACCCGGTTCGAGGAGTAGGGTGACGGACGCGAAGTTCCGTTTAGACGCGAAGTGCGGCAGTCAATGTGGCAACGCTGAAAAGTCCTTCGCGTTCATTGCTACGGCCTTCACGCCAGCCTGCCATCCAGTGTTGGCGGAGGTTGACGTCTTGATAAGGACAGGCGTCCTGGGATCGGCCGGTAAGGCCGGCGGTGAAGCCACGGGAAAAAAGAAGATCGCTACGTTCCCTCTTTTGTCTTTTCATCAGCCACCTCGGTCAGAACAAGGATGGAATGTCGCTCTGCCGGCAGGCGGCGACAAGAAAAATGGCGACCGCTGTGAAGCAGCGGTACCCCCCAATTGAAGCGCTGCTGTTTCGGGGCTGTCGATGATTTATTTTTCATAAGCCCTGAAAGCATTATGGCTGTGTTGTGACCTCCGGAATTAATTGGCCTTCTGCGTTCGCGGAGCCAACCGACTGAAATAGCGGGACTTATGACCTTTGAACTGGTAGTGACCTGTGCCGACGGACTTGAGCCGGCCTTGCAGCAAGAGCTGGCAGCCCTCGGGCTGGCCGATGTACGGCGCGAGCGGGCCGCAGTCCGTGTCGTGGCCTCACTGGAGCAAGCCTACCGGATTTGTCTTTGGTCGCGCGTCGCATCGCGCGTTCTGCTGCCCTTGTTCGACGCCGAAGGCGATTCGCCCGATGCCCTGTATGCCGAAGCGGTCCGCTTTACCTGGGGTAACCTGCTCAATCCGCAATGCACCATTGCGGTTCACGCGACGGCGGCGCGAGGAGTCAAGGTCCATACCCAGTACCTCTCGCTCAAGCTCAAGGATGCAGTGGCCGATCATTGCCGCGAGCATTTTGGCGTTCGTCCGGATGTGGATCCCGACCATCCCGACGTACCGTTGCATGTTCACGCCCAGCCGGGCGGATTTGTCGTCAGCCTCGACCTGGCGGGCGAAAGCCTGCATCGCCGGGGCTATCGTGTGGCCATGACCGAGGCCCCCTTGAAGGAGACGCTGGCGGCGGCACTGCTGCTGCAGGCCGGGTGGCCTTCGGCAGAGCTCGCGGCGCTGATCGATCCCATGTGCGGGTCGGGCACGTTCCTGATCGAGGCGGCATGGATGGCGGCGGATATTGCGCCCGGCATCCTGCGCGACTACTACGGATTTTTTGGCTGGAAGCGGCATGATCCGGCGTTGTGGCTACAGGTCCGTGACGAGGCCCGGCGACGTCGCGATGCCGGCCTTGCCCGGGACCTGCCCAGTCTGTATGGCTTTGATGCCGATCGTGATGCACTGGATGCCACCATGCGTAACGCCCACCGTGCGGGCGTGGCGGATGTCATTACGCTGGAGCAACGCGAGCTTCGCGCGCTGGTACGTCCGCGCGATGTAAGCGGGAAAGGGCTGCTGATCACCAATCCCCCTTATGGCGAGCGCCTCGGCGAAAAGAGTACCGCGCGGGAATTTTACCGTGCGCTGGGTCGCATTGCATCGCAGCAGTTGCCGGGCTGGCAGGCCTGCGTTCTGGGCGCCGATGTTCAGCACGTTGATGCGTTGGGCGTAGCGCACCGGGCGACCGAGCGTCTGCACAATGGTGCGCTGGTGGTTTATGCGCGTCATGGCGACATTCCGGCCGCGCCACCGTCCGACGTTGTGCGCTTTACGGAGGCGACGGGCGATATTCCGGAGGAAGCGCAGCAGTTCGCCAATCGACTGAGAAAAAACCTCAAGGCCGCGCAAAAGCAGGCGCAGGCTGAGGGCGTTCACTGTTATCGCGTTTACGATGCGGACATGCCGGAATTCAATCTGGCGGTCGACGTCTATGAACAACAGCTTCATGTTCAGGAATACGCTCCCCCCAAAACGATTGACCCCGAGAAATCGGAGGCCCGCTTCCGGCTGGCACTGATCGCGATTCGCCATGTATTTGGTTTGCGTCGCGAAAACGTGTTCATCAAGGTCAGGTCGCGGCAGAAGGGCCGACAGCAGTACGAGAAGCAGGCTACTGTCGGGCGCTTCATGGAAGTGCGAGACGGTACGGCCTGGGTGCTCGTCAATTTGACGGATTACCTTGATACGGGCGTATTTCTGGATCACCGTCCCCTGCGTCAGCGCATTGGCCGGGAAGCGAACGGCCGGCATTTTCTCAACCTGTTTGCCTACACGGGTGTTGCCAGCGTGCACGCGGCGCTGGGTGGCGCGGCATCAACCACGACGGTCGACTTGTCGCCAACTTACCTTGGGTGGGCGCAGCGGAATTTTGCCCTGAACGGACTGGCCGAGCAGCGGCACCACTTTGAGCAGGCGGATTGCATGCGCTGGTTGCGCGATACGCGCCACCAATTCGATCTCGTCTTCATCGATCCGCCGACTTTCTCTAACTCCAAGCGCACCCCTGATGTCTTTGACGTGCAGCGTGACCACGTTGAGCTGATCTGGTTGGCGATGCGTGCACTGCGGCCGGGTGGAACCCTGTATTTCTCGAATAACTTCCGCAAGTTCCGGCTTGATGTCGATGCCATGAAAGAATTCGTTATCGAGGATATTTCGCCGGAAACAATCGGCTTCGACTTTGCACGTAATCCCGGCATCCACCGGTGCTGGAAGATTACGCATCAGGAGTGACTGCCTTGCTGACGCTGTACGGAACGCAGGGGTGTCACTTGTGTGACGAGGCAGAAGTAATGCTGAGGGCGGCGTCTGCCGCGCGCCCTCTTGAGTGGCGGTATGTCGACATTGCGCTGGATGACGCTCTGGTAGAGCGCTATGGCGAGCAGATTCCCGTGCTGCTGACGTCCGGAGGGCAGGAGCTCCGGTGGCCGTTTTCGCTGCTCGACATCCTCCCTCTGGCCTGAGTCTGCGAAGCAACTGATCGCGATCAACTCGGTGGAGGAGTGTGGATCACCCCAAAGGCTCGGTCAGGGGCTTTCCTGGCAAAAGCGGCAGCGTTGCCGGGAATGGCGGGAGTCATTCAGTGTGCCGGATCGGTCTCCGGGAGCGTCTGTGCGAGGTCTGCCTGATCGAAACGGAAAAGGCGTCGGGCGTTGGCTGTGGTGATTTCTGCGAGCGCGGCGAAGGACTCTCCCCGAAGGCGGGCGACTGTTTCCGCAATATGCGGCAGGAAGGCAGGCTCGTTGCGACGATCCTTCGGCTTGTTGGGCAAGTCGCGCGGGAGCAGCCAGGGACCGTCCGTTTCCAGTAGCAGCCGGTCCGACGGAATGTCCTTCACCAGGGTGGCAAGTTCCTGTCCGCGGCGGTCGTCGCAGACCCATCCGGTAATGCCGATGTGCAGCCCGAGATCCAGATAGGCAAAGAGCGCGTCGCGCGTTCCCGTAAAGCAGTGCAGTACGCCATCGGACCAGTTATTGCGTAACCCGCGCAGTATGGCGAGCTGGCGGTCGCTGGCGTCGCGTTCATGCAGGAACAGGGGGACGCCGCATTCTCCGGCCAGCCCGATCTGCCATTCAAAGGCCCGCTCCTGATCCGGTCGGGGCGAAAAGTCCCGATTGAAGTCGAGTCCGGTTTCTCCCACGGCCACGACGCCGGGCTGCCGGAGGAGGGCACGAAGCCGATCAAGGCCTGCGCTGTCGAGGCTGGCCGCCTGGTGAGGATGAACGCCGACCGTGGCCAGGCAGTAGGGACGGTGTGTGGCGGCAAGGGCCACGGCGGCTTCACTTTCCTCCACGCTGGTACCGGTAATGATGAAGCGCGAGACCCCCGCGGCGTGCCCACGGACCAGAATGGCATCCCGGTCGTGGTCATAGCGATCAGAGGTCAGGTTCAGGCCAATGTCGACCAGCATGGGGGCAACCTTTGATTGGAGGGCGGGCTCCCTTGAGTCAGTGCCCGGTGGGGAGAGTATCGCCACAAATGGTGCGTGCGGGTGGGCCCTGGCATGATTTTCAGGCCGTGAGCGCAGGTCGGCCGTGCAGGGACTGGCCTGGCGCGGATGGCACGACCGATTGTCAACAATCTCTCCCTTGGGATCGTTGACAGCGAAAAATTGGGGGGGTAATTTGCCCTACCTCTCCAGATTGTCGACAAAAAGTGATGTCCTCAGTCGATCTTCCTCCTTCCGCCGCTTCGGACGCCGACCAGGCCCCCGAGGCACTGACGCTTGCCGACCGGGTCTTTCACGAGATCCAGAGCGCGATCGTGAAGGGGGAGCTCCAGCCGGGCGCCAAGATGTCCGAAGCGGAGCTGGCGGCCCGTTACGGGGTCTCTCGCGGTCCCTTGCGGGAGGCCTTGCGGCGCCTGGAGGGCCGCAAGCTGCTGACCCGCATTCCCCATGTGGGCGTACGTGTCGTTTCCCTGTCGTTCCCCGAGCTCATCCATATCTACCAGGTGCGGGAAGCCTTGGAGGGTCTGGCCGCGCGGCAGGCGGCCGAACACATGACTCCCGGGGAAGTGCAGGGGCTGAAAGCCTTGCTGGCCGAGCACGAGAAACAGGCCGAATTGCAGGAAGGTCGAGCCTACTATCAGGAAGAAGGCGACTTCGATTTCCACTATCGCATCGTCCAGGGCAGCCGTAACGAAGTCCTGAGCCAGATGCTCTGCGGCGAGCTCTATCACCGCGTTCGCCTTTATCGCTACCAGTTTTCCGTGACCGAGGGCCGCCCGCAAAAGGCCTTTGGCGAGCACCATCGCATCATTGAAGCCATCGAGGCCCGCGACGGCGAGATGGCCGAGATCCTGATGCGCCGCCACATCGGCTCGGCGCGCAAGAACATCGA
>DASSUO010000256.1:0-10913 GCA_035706925.1 Moraxellaceae bacterium | reverse complement strand
GCCGAAGGCAAGGGCAACGACACGCAGTTCACGGTGTCGGGGTACCTCAGCCCCAAGCTGTATCTCCGCTATGGCGTCGGCATTTTCACGCCGGTGAATACGGCGACCCTGCGCTACAAGATCAACTCCCACGTGTATCTGGAAGCGGTCTCGTCGCTGGAAAGCGCCATCGACGTTTTCTACAACATGCGCTTCTGAGGGGCGGGTCCTTGGCGGGGAGGGGACTGGCCGCTATAGTCGCGCTCTTCTCGTTGCGTTCACCGCCTTCGGATCCGGATTTTTCCGGCCGGCCGGCGACGCGGGCAAGTCTGCCCGACGCCGGTGGTAAGCATCCGTGGCACCGCAATCTCGAGGTCATGTGGCCACTCGTGGCGGCCACCACTGCTGAAGGATGACAACATGCCTGCCATTACCCTCCCGGACGGGTCCGTCCGTACCTTTGACCATTCCGTTTCCGTCGCCGACGTGGCCGCCTCCATTGGCGCCGGCCTCGCCAAGGCCGCCCTTGCCGGCAAGGTCGACGACGTGCTCGTCGACACGAGCTTCGTCATTGAAAAGGATGCCCGTCTCGCCATCGTCACCGAGCGTGATCCGGAGGGCGTGGACATCATTCGCCACTCAACGGCCCACCTGCTGGCCATGGCGGTGCAGAGCCTGTTCCCCACTGCGCAGGTCACCATCGGCCCGGTCATCGATGACGGCTTCTATTACGACTTCGCCTTTGAGCGGCAGTTCACGCCCGATGATCTCGAGAAGATCGAGAAGAAGATGGAGGAGCTGGCTGCCGCCGACCTGCCCGTGACCCGTTCGGTCCTGTCCCGCCCGGAGGCCATCAAGCTCTTCGAGGAAATGGGGGAGAAGTACAAGGTCCAGATCATCGAGAGCATTCCCGGTGACGAGCCGCTGTCCTTCTACCAGCAGGGTGACTTCATCGACCTGTGTCGCGGTCCGCACGTGCCCAGCACCGGCAAGCTCAAGGCGTTCAAGCTGATGAAGGTGGCCGGGGCCTACTGGCGTGGCGACAGCAACAACGAAATGCTGGCCCGCATCTACGGCACGGCGTGGGGCAACAAGAAGGACCTGCAGGGCTATCTGCACCGTCTGGAAGAAGCCGCCAAGCGCGACCACCGCAAGATCGGCAAGCAGCTCGATCTCTTCCACCTGCAGGAAGAAGCGCCGGGCATGGTGTTCTGGCACCCCAATGGCTGGACGATTTACCAGGTGCTCGAGCAGTACATGCGCCAGGTGCAGCGTGACCACGGCTATGTCGAGGTCCGCACTCCGCAGGTCGTCGACAAGGTGCTGTGGGAGCGTTCCGGCCACTGGGCCAACTACGCCGAGAACATGTTCACGACCGCGTCCGAAAATCGTGACTACGCGGTCAAGCCCATGAACTGTCCCTGCCATGTGCAGATCTTCAACCAGGGCCTGAAGTCCTACCGCGACCTGCCGCTGCGCATGGCCGAGTTCGGTGCCTGCCACCGCAACGAGCCCTCCGGCGCCTTGCACGGCATCATGCGCGTGCGCGGCTTTACCCAGGACGACGCCCACATCTTCTGTACCGAAGACCAGATCGGCGCCGAAGCCGCGGACTTCATCCGCCTGACCATGCAGGTCTATGCCGACTTCGGCTTCGACAACGTCACCCTCAAGCTGTCCACCCGGCCGGCCAAGCGCGTGGGCTCGGACGAACTCTGGGACAAGGCCGAGGCCGCGCTGGCCCAGGCCCTGGACAACGCCGGCCTGAAATACGACCTGCAGCCGGGCGAGGGCGCCTTCTACGGCCCCAAGATCGAATTCACCCTGCATGACTGCATTGGCCGTGCCTGGCAGTGCGGTACCATTCAGCTGGACTTCAACCTGCCCCAGCGGCTGGATGCCTCTTATGTGGCCGAGGACAACAGCCGCCAGTACCCGGTCATGCTGCACCGGGCCATCCTGGGCTCCTTCGAGCGCTTCATCGGCATGCTCATCGAGAACTATGCCGGTGCCTTCCCGGCATGGCTGGCGCCGGTCCAGGCCGTGGTCATGGGTATCACCGATTCCCAGGCCCCGGGGGTGGTAGCGGTCCAGGAAGCCTTGAAGGCCAAGGGTTTCCGGGTCATTGCGGACTTGAGAAACGAGAAAATCGGCTTTAAGATTCGCGACCGCACCCTTCAGCGCATCCCCTACCTCCTGGTGGTGGGCGAGCGCGAAATGGAATCCGGCACCGTGTCTGTACGTACCCGCAAGGGCGACGACCTTGGCAGCCTGTCCGTAGAGGACTTCGCCAACCGTCTCGCCGCGGATATCGCGCAGCGCGGGCGCATTGTTTTGGAGAACGGAAATAGCGATCAAGCCTGAACGTAGCAGCGCCCCTGCTAAAGAGAAGCGCCCTGCCATCAATGCTGAAATCCGCGCGCGCGAAGTGCGCCTCGTGGATCAGGACGGCAAGCAGGCCGGCATCATGCCGCTGCGCGATGCCCTCTCGGCGGCGGAAGCTGTTGAACTGGATCTGGTGGAACTGGTCCCCGATGCCGAGCCGCCCGTGTGCCGCATCATGGACTACGGCAAGTACGTCTTCGACCTGAAACAGCAGAAGAAAGAAGCCAAGAAGAAGCAGCACCAGGTCCAGATCAAGGAAATCAAGCTGCGTCCCGGTACCGAGGACGCGGACTATCAGGTGAAGTTGCGCGCCGTCATCCGCTTTCTGGAAGACGGCGACAAGGCCAAGATCACGCTCCGCTTCCGCGGACGTGAAATGGCTCACCAGGAACTCGGCATGAAGCAGCTGCAGCGCTTCGAAGTCGACCTGGCTGAGATCGGCACTGTGGAACAGTCGCCGAAAATGGAAGGCAAGATGATGCATATGCTCATCGGCCCCAAGAAAAAGAAGTAAGGCTTCAGGAAGACGCCGTACTCCTTACCCCCAGGCCGGACTGATCGCCGTGCTGAAGGGGTTCTAACCCGAGGTAATCATGTCCAAGCTCAAGATCAAGACCAAGCGCGGTGCTGCCAAGCGCTTCATGAAGACCGCCAACGGCTTCAAGCGCAAGCAGGCGTTCAAGCGCCACATCCTGACGAAGAAGTCTGCCAAGCGCATTCGTCAGCTCCGTCCCATGACCATGGTTCACGCCAGCGATGTTGCTCGCGTTGAACGCATGCTGCCCAACATCTAAGACGGAGGATTGCGTAAATGGCTCGTGTAAAGCGTGGTGTCATCGCCCATCGTCGTCACAAGAAGATCCTGGATCGCGCCAAGGGCTATTACGGTGCCCGTAGCCGCGTTTATCGCGTTGCGTTCCAGGCCGTCATCAAGGCCGGCCAGTATGCCTACCGCGACCGTCGTCAGCGGAAGCGTCAGTTCCGTGCCCTGTGGATCGCCCGTATCAACGCCGCCGCTCGTCTGAACGGCATGTCCTACAGCCGCCTGATCGATGGCCTGAAGAAGGCCAGTGTCGAGATCGACCGTCGCGTGCTGGCCGACATCGCTGTGCATGACGCGCAGGCGTTTAGCGCGCTGGCCGACAAAGCGAAAGCCAGCCTCGCCGCGTAAGCGATAAGGCAAGGGCTTTCGGGCCCGACCAAAAGGGGAAGGGCTTAGCAGTTCTTCCCCTTTTTTATTGGCGCTTATCGTCACAGACGCTTTCAGCAGGAGCCGTCTGTTGGTTCGGTCTGCGGGGCCGGCCCGCAGGAGCGACCTGCCGGATCGACCCGTCGGATCAGCCTGGTGGATTGGCGCGTCGAATCGGCTCGTTGGATCGGCGCGTAGGAGCGGCTTCAGCCGCGACTTCCGTCAAGTAATTCCCCAGCGTGTGATTCGCGGTTGAGTGAATCGCGGCTGAAGCCGCTCCTGCGTGAGGGAGTGGCCGTTTGCCGGCTGATGATTTTGTGATGAGTTGCCACCCTATTTTTCCTGCCTGCCTTGGTGGGGCGCGGCTGAAGCCGCTCCAGCAAGGGGGCAAAAAACTTGAATCGCGGATGCGAACACCATGAGCGAATTGAAAGCGCTGGTGCAGGAAGCGCAGATCCTCATTGCCGATGCCTACGACATGCAGGTGCTTGAGCAGTTGCGGGTGCAGTTCCTTGGCAAGAAGAGCCGGATTACTGAACTCTCGAAGGCCTTGGGCCAGATGGACGAGGCCGGCCGCAAGGCGCAGGGCGCGGTGTTGAACGAGGCGCGCGAGGCGATCACGACGGCGCTCAACGCGCGTCGCGATGCGATGGCAGCGGCGGCGCTGGCGAAGCAGCTCGAGGCCGAGCGCGTCGATGTGACGCTGCCGGGTCGTGCCAGTGATGTCGGTGGCCTGCACCCGGTCACTCGCGTGATGGAGCGCATCGAGTCGTTCTTCACCAGCGTGGGATTCACCGTCGCCTCCGGTCCCGAAGTCGAAGACGACTATCACAACTTCGAAGCGCTCAACATTCCCGCCCATCATCCTGCGCGCGCGATGCACGACACCTTCTACTTCGACGCGCACCGACTGCTGCGTACGCACACGTCGCCCGTGCAGGTGCGTGTGATGAAGGCCAAGCAGCCGCCCATCCGCATCATCTGCCCCGGCCGCGTTTATCGCTGCGACTCTGACCAGACGCATTCGCCGATGTTTCATCAGGTCGAAGGCCTGGTGATCGACGAGAAGGTGAGCTTTGCTGATCTCAAGAGCCTGCTTGAAAGCTTCCTGACCGAGTTCTTTGAAGAAGAGCTCAAGGTGCGCTTCCGTCCCTCGTACTTCCCCTTCACCGAGCCGTCGGCCGAAGTGGACATCCAGCGCAAGCACGGCAAGGCCGGCTCCTGGCTTGAAGTGCTGGGCTGCGGCATGGTGCATCCCAAGGTGCTGGAGAACTGTGGCATCGATCCGGAAAAGTATTCCGGCTTCGCATTCGGCCTTGGCGTGGAGCGATTCGCCATGCTGCGCTATGGCGTGAATGACCTGCGCCAGTTTTTTGAGAATGACCTGCGTTTTCTGCGGCAGTTTGCCTGAGCTGGATCCCCCGGCGCGTAGGAGCGGCTTTAGCCGCGAAAGCAGAAAAGCAGCAGCGGCCCAGGCCGCGAAATTTCGAGTTGTCGTGATGATGCCGGAATGAGGGCGTTTTTGCGGCTGAAGCCGCTCCTATGGGCAGAGGGTTGTCCGGTTGGTGTGGCGGAATGAGCAGAATGAGGGCCCGTTGCCCGGGCAAGCGAGTGCGAGATGCAATTCAGCGAAAAGTGGCTGCGTGAGTGGATCAATCCGGCGCTGGAAACCGAGGCCTTCGGTCACCAGCTCACCATGGCCGGCCTGGAAGTCGATGACATCGCCCCGGTGGCCGCCGCCTTCACCCATGTGGTGGTGGGCGAAGTGCTGGAGGTGGTCCCGCATCCGGATGCCGACAAGCTGCGTGTGACCAAGGTCAACACCGGTACCGAGACCCTGCAGATTGTGTGCGGCGCCGCGAATGTGCGTGTGGGACTGCGTGTTCCCGTGGCCACAATCGGCGCGGTGCTGCCCGGCGACTTCAGGATCAAGCAAGCGAAGCTGCGTGGCGTGGAGTCCTCCGGCATGTTGTGCTCGGCCGCCGAGCTCGGCATGGTGGACAAGGCCGACGGCCTCATGGAGCTGCCGGCCGATGCGCCTGTGGGCACCAGCATCCGCGACTACCTGCAGCTCGACGACCATGTGATCGAGCTTGGCATTACTCCGAATCGCGGCGACTGCCTGAGCATGCGCGGCCTGGCTCGCGAAGCCGGGGTGCTGAACCGTCTGCCCGTGCAGGGGCCGGCCATTTCCGCGGTGGATCCGGTCCACCAGGGCACCTTCCCGATCACGCTAAATGCCGCCGAGGCCTGCCCGGTCTATGCTGGCCGCATCATCCGCAACATCAATCCGAAGGCGGAGACGCCGCTGTGGATGGTGGAGCGCCTGCGTCGCGGCGGCGTGCGCGCCATCAGCCCCGTGGTCGACGTCACCAATTACGTTCTGCTGGAACTGGGTCAGCCCATGCACGCCTTCGACCTTGCCCGTCTCGCCGGCGGCATCGTCGTGCGCATGGCGGAGGAGGGCGAGTCCCTTGCACTGCTCGACGGCCAGACCGTGACCCTGCGAGCCGACACACTCGTCATTGCCGACGCCGAGAAGGCGCTGGCCATGGCCGGCATCATGGGCGGGCAGGACAGCGCGGTGGGCGATGCCACGCGTGACATTTTCCTCGAGTCCGCCTTCTTCGCCCCCCTTTCGCTGGCCGGCCGTGCCCGTTCCTATGGACTGCACACCGACTCCTCGCACCGCTTCGAGCGCGGGGTGGACTTCGCCGGTCAGGTGGAGGCCATCGAGCGAGCCACGGCGCTGATCCTCCAGATTTGCGGCGGCGAGCCGGGCCCGGTCACCGTGGTCCGCGAGGTGGAGCACCTGCCGGTCCGTGCCCCCATCACATTGCGCGAAGCCCGTATCGGCCAACTGCTGGGCGTGACCCTGCCGGCAGCCGAAGTGGGCGACATCCTGACGCGCCTCGGTCTGGCGGTGTCCGTCGGCGGCGAGGGCTGGCAGGCCATTCCACCGACCTGGCGCTTTGACCTGGCCCTGGAAGTCGACCTGATCGAAGAGCTGGCCCGCATCCATGGCTATGACAACTTCCCCAAGGCCGTCCCGCAGGCCGCCCTGCGCCTGAACGCCCTGGACGAAACCCGCCCGGGCGAGGGCCGTTTCAAGCGGCTGCTGGTGGACCTCGGCTGGCAGGAAGCCATCACCATGAGCTTCGTCGAGCCGGGGCTGCTGGCGCGCTTCGACCCGGCATCGACACCGCTGGCGCTGGCCAATCCCATCTCGGCTGACCTCTCCGTAATGCGTACGACCCTGTGGGCGGGCCTGGTCAAGGCCCTGCAGTACAACCAGAACCGCCAGCAGCCGCGGGTTCGCCTGTTCGAGACCGGTCTGCGCTTTGTCCCCGGAACGGGGGGGCTGGTCCAGGAGCGGATGCTGGCCGGCGTGGCCTGTGGCACAGTGATGCCGGAGTTGTGGGCCAACTCTAAGAAGGCAATAGATTTCTTTGATATCAAAGGAAATATTGAAAGCATTATTGCCTTGGTTAATGCTTCTGATAGAGTTGCCTTCAAGGCAGCTCAACACCCGGCGCTGCATCCGGGCCAAACGGCGGAGATCGTTACGGAAGGGCGCCACCTGGGCTGGATGGGTCGCATGCACCCCCGCCTGGAAAGCGAACTGGGCCTTGCCGGCCCTGTCTATCTGTTCGAAATCAGCCTCGAGGCCTTGCCTGGCGGTGTATTGCCGCTGGCGCGCGAGCTGTCGCGTTTCCCGGAAGTCCGGCGCGATATCGCGGTGCTGGCAGACCGCCAGACGCCGGCCGATGCCCTGCTCGCCACCGCGCGGGAGGCCGCCGGCAGCGAACTGCGGGATTGCCGACTGTTCGATGTGTACGAAGGGCAGGGCGTGGCCGAAGGTCGCCGCAGCCTGGCCATCGGTCTGGTGTGGCAGCATCCGGACCGCACGTTGCAGGAAGATGAAGTGCAGGCGAGGGTCGATGCCGTCGTGGCCCAGCTGAAAGACCGGTTCGGGGTGACCCTGAGGGATTGAAATGACAGCACTCACCAAGGCGGAAATGGCCGAGCGCCTGTTTGAAGAGCTGGGGCTCAACAAGCGCGAAGCCAAGGAAATGGTGGAGATGTTCTTCGAGGAGATCCGCCATGCCCTCGAGAACAACGAGTCCGTCAAGCTGTCCGGTTTCGGCAATTTCGACCTGCGCGACAAGCGTCAGCGTCCGGGCCGCAACCCCAAGACCGGTGAAGAAATTCCCATTACCGCCCGGCGTGTGGTCACGTTCCGACCCGGGCAGAAACTGAAGGCCAGAGTGGAAGCGTATGCTAGAACCCAGCAATAACGCTCAACTTCCCGAGATTCCGAGCAAGCGCTACTTCACTATTGGTGAAGTGAGCGAGCTTTGTGACGTCAAGCCGCACGTGCTGCGCTACTGGGAGCAGGAGTTCCCTCAGCTCAAGCCGGTGAAGCGCCGGGGCAACCGCCGCTATTACCAGCGCCAGGATGTGATGATCATCCGGAACATCCGCAGCCTGCTGTACGAGCAGGGCTACACCATTGGTGGCGCCCGCCTGCAGCTGACGGATGTTCGCCCGGCCGAGCGCGAAGACGACGTGGAGGAAGCCGCCGCGCCGACCTCCCTCATGACCTCCGGCGAGGGCATTTTCGGTGTCGTGCTGCGCGACATGATCCAGGAGCTGGAACAGGTCGCCAGCCTGCTCCGTCGATAATTTTCTCTTGTTTTTCCAGCGGATGCGCTGGACAGCCCGGCCGTTTTGAGTATCATTGCGGCCTCAAGTCGGGGCGTAGCGCAGCTTGGTAGCGCACTTGCATGGGGTGCAAGGGGTCGCAGGTTCAAATCCTGCCGTCCCGACCAAATAATTCCCTCAAAAAGGCCGCATCAGAAATGATGCGGCCTTTTTGTTTTTCGGAAAAATTTCCCTGGTAGCCAATTGGCGGCCAACTACAGTTCGCTGACGTTCGGGATCCTGTTTGAATTTATTGGTGTGCAGAGGGTAACCACGATCCTGAAAGTGCCGCTTCAGTCCCTGACATGTCCCGGGCCTCGCTGAGGTTCAAGTCGCAAAGAGAGTGAAGCTTCCGCGAAATCCTTGGCGGCTCACAACGTGTTTTCACGATCATCAGTCGCGGGCGCTCACACCTCCGCCATCGCCAGGAGCACCCGGTTACGTCCCTCCGCCTTGGCGCGATATAGCGCGGTGTCGGCCAGGTGCAGCAGTTCTTCCAGCCGGTCGCCACTCAAAGGCGCCTCGACGATGCCGGCGGAAAAACTGAGCTGGCAGGAGGGATGCTCCCCGAACGTAAAGCGGCGCTCATGAAAGTTCATGCGCAGATTGTTTACGCATTTAAGAGCGCCGGCCTCATCGGCATGCAGTAGCAGCACGAATTCCTCTCCGCCAAGGCGGAAGCAAAGGTCACTTGCCCGCAGGCCGTAGCGCAGGTGCTCTGCCAGTGCCTTCAGCGCCTGGTCGCCGGCTTCGTGGCCATAACGGTCGTTGACCTGCTTGAAGTGGTCGATATCGATCAGCACCAGGGCAATGGGCTGGCTGGTGCGGCATGCCTGTGCCAACTCGCGCGCGAAGATGTCGTGCAGATAGCGGCGGTTGTAGAGACCCGTCAGCACATCGCGAATCGCCTGCTCGTGCAGGGCTTCGCGCAGCTTGATGTTGGTCAGGGCGAGTTTGAGGGTCTCGCCGGCGGAGGTGGCCAGTTGCACGCATTCTTCCATGCCGAGGCCGTTGTCATCGCATTCAAGCCAGAGGGATCCCAGAACGTTTTCCTGCATGACGAGCGGCAGGCAGTCATGGCGGCCCTGGGGCGGGCTCTGGAAATGCTCGCAGGCTGCCGTGGATTCCTTCGCAGCGGTCGGTGGCGACAGGCTGTGCTGCAAGGCCTGGCAGCTGTGGATGGGAAAAATGGCGGCCAGACGCGACGCATCGCCCCATTCGGCGACGGTGTGGAGCTTTTCGCCGTCCGCGGTGGGAACGGCCAGGGCGCCGCGTGAACCCGCCAGCAGGGCCGCCGCCGAGCGGCCGAACACCTCGTAGGCTTCTGCGCAGCTATGGCAGGCCATCAGTAGCTCACTGAGCTGGTTGAGTTGGCGAAGTTCGTTCTCGCGACGTTTGCGTTCGGCGAGTTCCTTGGCCATTTCGCGGGAATGCAGCGCCGCGTCACGGGCACGGAAAAACAGGATGCTGAAATAGACGAGCGCCGCATACAAGAGCAACAGGCCGGTGATGGAGGCGAAGTCAATTTCGCGCTGGCGGGCCTGTGCGCTTTGCACACTCGTCTGGATGGAATCCAGCATGCTGCTGGTGATGGAATTGATGACGTCATGCGCCTTGTGACCATCCTTGTAGGCACGCTCCCAATCCCATTGAACATGGGTGAGTACAAAGTCCTTTTCAATGCGGTCTTGATAGTCACGCACTTCGTCCAGTTTCGCGGGATTGGCGGCGCCTACACCGCTGTGCTGCTTGATGCTCTGCAACTGGTGGCCGAGGGTATCGAGCAGCATGCCAAGATTGCCGATTGCTTCATCCAGATAGGTGATGTCCGCTGCGCTCAGTCCGTTCGGGTTCATCGTCGTGGGAAAGGTAATGGTATTCATTATTCCCAACTCAAGGTGAACCTGGCGCAGCGTGTCGGGAATGATCAGCAGCATTTCGGCGGAGCGGGATTTTTCGCCCTCCGGCAATGTCGAGGCGTACAAGACATTGGCCAGGATTCCGTAGGTTTCATCCATGAACTGTGAAATGAATTCGAGCGGACCCAGCAGACTGCTCCCTGCGCCTGAGCCGGCGTCCTCCAGTCTCGGCAATGCCTCTTCCAGTCGTTGCAGCGGCTCGGATACGGAGGGCTTCTGCCGGGCGAACTGGTGAGTCAGCGCAAAGAACTGCTGCATGCGTTGCTGCGCCTGCTTTTGGGCCGCGTCATAACGGGCGCTGACCTCAGGCTGTGGGGACAGCAGGTTCGCCGGGCGGCTCAGGCCTCGCATTTCCTCCAGCGAATCGATGGCGGCAAGGCCGCTTCGAAAGAGGGCCAGGACCTGCTTTGCTTCGGAGAACTGGTGCTCATGTTTCAGGATGGCGCTGGTCAGCAGCCAGGTCATCACGACGAAGGGCACAGACAGCAGCAGGATGACGGTAGCCGTGTTGGTACGAAAGGGTGAGGCAGCGCCCCAAGTGACTTTCATTCTTGTTATGCCCCTGTGACCGGGATTTCATTCGATTGTGACACCGTGGCTGCGCGTTGGCGGACCTGTCAGCTGAGGTCGGCTGCCATTGATCGAAAAATGGCCCGGAGGGGGTGGGGTATTGCAACGGGAGCGGGCTGCTTTTGCTGTGACTATCGTGCCAATTGGTACGATCGATCTGAATTGCG
>DASSUO010000255.1:0-9410 GCA_035706925.1 Moraxellaceae bacterium | reverse complement strand
GAGGCTGCGCGTGGCCTCGTCCGGGTCGAAGAAGGTGTAAACGGCTGACAGTCCGTCCTGGAGCATGTCGCACACGGCTACCGCTACCAGCTTGTCGCCGGTGCGGAATTCGTAGAAGCGTGTGTCGGACCATTCTGACGTCAGAAAGGAATTGAACTGCTCTTCCGACGGCGGATACATGTCGCCGTCGCTGTGGCGTTCGGTGATGTAGCGTTCATACAGGGCGTAATGCTCCTCACGGAAGGCCGGCGATACGGCCTGTACGACGAGGTCGGCATTGCGTTTCCACACGCGCTGTTGCTGGCGGTTGGGATGGAACCGGCCGACGGGAATGCGGACCGGAACGCAGGCATTGCAGTGATTGCAGTGGGGGCGGTAGACGTAATTGCCACTGCGACGGAATCCGAGGTCGGACAGCTCCGAGTAGAGACGGCCATCCATGCGGCTCTTGGGGTCGGCAAAGAGGGTGATGGCCTGCTCGCCCTCCAGGTAGCTGCAGGGGTGGACGGTTGTACTGAAGAACTTCACGCCGGTCGCGGTCATGGCGCGTCTCCGTCAGGAGTAACCTGATTCTTATATCACAGCGGGAGCCGGGTTCACGTTCCTCAAGACTAGCTCAGGTTTAACGGGGGCTGAACGGTGGCGCCTGACGCCAGTCGGGAGCGGGCAGGTTGGCATATTGCTCCAGGGCGTCCAGGAACTCGGCTCGCGGGATGAGGACGGCGCCGAGGCGCCGGAGGTGGTCATTCTCGACCTGGCCATCGACGAGAGGGATGTCCCAGCCCCGGCACAACTGCATGAGGTAGGCGAAGGCCGCCTTCGAGGCATCGGTTTCGAGGCTGAACATGGATTCGCCAAAGAACAGGTGCCCCAGGTTGAGGCCATACAGGCCGCCAACCAGTTCACCTTCCGGATTCCAGGCTTCGATGGAGTGGGCCATGCCGGCCTGATGCAGGAGGCTGTAGTTGGCGATGAACTCGGGCTGTATCCACGTTCCGTCCGCATGGGGGCGGGGAGCTGCGCAAGCCTCCATGACGCGGGTGAAGCACTGGTCGACCGTCAGCCGGAAGTACCCTTGGCGAAGTCGTTTGGCCAGACTGCGGGACGGGCGCCAACTGGCGGTGTGAAACACACAGCGGGGATCTGGCGACCACCAGCAGACGGGATCGCCCGGATTGAACCAGGGAAAGATGCCATGGCGATAGGCCTGGAGCAGGCGCTCCGGTGACAGGTCGCCGCCCACGGCCAGCAATCCGTTCGGCTCGTCCAGCGCCGCCGACGCGGGCGGGAACCCGTATTCGACCGGACCGAGACGGTACAAGGGCATCGCATCAATCCCGTAGAGGCGGTTGCAGGAGCTATCGTAGGAGCGGCTTCAGCCGCGACCATAAACACGACATGGGAGCGGCTTGAGTCGCGACCGTAAGCGCTGCCGCAGGTGTGGTCCTTGGAACGGCCGTAGTAGTGACGTCAGTCGCGAAATGGGAGCGTCCACGCCGAAAGCCCTTCCTTTCCGAACCGGTTCGCGGCTGAAGCCGCTCCTGCAGAGAAGGGGAGTCCCCCCTTTTGCAAGGAGCGGCGGTCAAGTTACTTCAGGTTGTCGAGGTACTTTTCGGCGTCGAGGGCGGCCATGCAGCCGGAGCCGGCGGACGTGATGGCCTGACGGTAGATATGGTCGGCCACGTCACCGGCGGCAAATACGCCCGGAACGCTGGTGGCTGTCGCGTTGCCTTCGATGCCGCTCTTCACCTTGATGTAGCCGTTTTGCATGTCGAGCTGGCCGGCAAAGATGTCGGTATTGGGCTTGTGGCCGATGGCGATGAAGATGCCGGCCACGTTCACTTCCTGCGTGGAGTCGTCCAGGCGGCTGCGCAGGCGGGCACCCGTCACACCGCCGTCATCGCCCAGGACTTCGTCGAGGGCGTGATTCCAGATGATGGAAATCTTGCCTTCCTTTTCCTTCTCGAAGAGGTGGTCCTGGAGGATCTTCTCCGACTTGAGCTTGTCGCGGCGGTGAACCAGCGTGACGTGGTCCGCGATGTTCGCCAGGTAGAGTGCCTCTTCCACGGCGGTATTGCCGCCGCCGATGACCATGACGCGCTGGCCCTTGTAGAAGAAGCCGTCGCAGGTGGCGCAGGCACTGATGCCACGGCCCATGAAGGACTGTTCGGAGTCGAGACCCAGATACTGGGCGGAGGCACCGGTTGCGATGATGAGGGCATCGCAGGTGTACTCACCGGAGTCACCGCTCAGACGGAAAGGACGTGCGGAGAAGTCGACCTTGTTGATGTGGTCGAAGATCACCTGCGTGCCAAAGCGTTCGGCATGCGCCTGCATGCGCTCCATCAGCACCGGGCCGGTGAGGCCGTGGGCGTCGCCCGGCCAGTTGTCTACCTCGGTGGTCGTGGTGAGCTGTCCACCCGCCTGCATGCCCGTGATCACCACCGGCTTCAGGTTGGCGCGGGCGGCATAGACAGCCGCCGTGTAGCCGGCCGGGCCGGAACCGAGGATCAGCAGACGGTGGTGCTGGACGGACATGGGAACTCCTTGTGAGGGGGTGCGATAAAGGGGGCCGTGGGAATGTTCACCACGGACATCTGCCGATTATACGGAACATGGCGGCGGGAATGGTCATGGAGTTTGAGTGGGATTGCACGATGGCTGCGCCCACGGCGTCGTGGTCGCCAGTATCGGGTCGGGCGGGACCAGGCACGCGACGGGTGTCGATTGGCAGGCGACTGCCAGCCACGTTGCCGGCCCTGGGCCGGGTGCCCGGGCGCGGTCGGGGCCTGGCCGGAGGCAGCCCGCACGTAATACACAGGTCCGTGACATAAAAGGACTTTTCCGGCTTGGAGGGGCAGGGTGGCATGGCATAATGCCGTCCAGCCATTACAATGCCCCCTTGCTGTTCTAGAGACCCCCACGTGAGCATCTCCGACGTTCGCGAGCCCGCCCCGCGCAAGGGCCTGCGCGAAATCAAAACCCTTCTCTGGCTGACGCTGGGCGTCTACCTGCTGATTGTCTTCGCCACTTTTTCGACCTCCGATCCTGGCTGGAGCCATGTCGGCGGTGATTCCGTGGGCAACAGCGGCGGGCGCGTGGGCGCGTGGCTGGCCGACCTTTTCTATACCGGCTTTGGTCATGCGGCCGTGCTGGTGCCTGTGTTCGTGTTCGTGCAGGTTTACTGGCTGTGGCGGCAACAACCGCCGCTGCTGCATCTGGGCTGGCGCCTGCTCAGCCTCGTGGTGGCCCTGCTGGCGGGTGGTGCGCTGCTCGCGTTGCACATGCATGAGCCTTCCGCCGATCTCCGCAATGCGGCAGGCGGCCTGCTCGGGCTGGAGATTGGCCATGGCATGCATCACCTGTTCGGCCTTGCCGGGGGGACGGTCATCCTGCTGGCCATCCTGCTGATCGGCATCACGCTGGCGACCGGCCTCTCGTGGTTCTGGCTGATGGACAGCGTTGGCCACTTTGTCTGGGACGCCGGTGCGCTGGGCGGAGCGATCCTGCATGGACGACTGAGCGAATATGTAGGGCGCTGGCGTGAACGTCGCGCCATGAAGAAGGCGCTGGATGAGGCGGCGCCCGAGTTCGAGCTCGCCGTCAGCAACAACAAGGTCAAGGCGCAGATTGCGCGCGAGGACGCCACCCGGGCGGAACCGGTATTGTCGGCAATGGAGCCCGTGCTGTCGCCGGCAGCGGTTCCGGTCAGGAAGCCCAAGCCGAAACCGGTGGTGGTCGAAGACGACGAGCGTCCGGCACCGTTGATCACGCCGTTGGCGGTCACGCCCATCAAGCGGTCGGAGCGCGCGCAGAAGGAAAAGCAGCGCAGCCTCTTCGAGCCGGCCGAAGCGGGCGCCCCGACGGGCAATCTTCCCGCATTGGCCCTGCTGGACCAGCCCGATGTCAGCAAGAAAAAGGGCTACAGCCCCGAGGCGCTGGAAGGGCTGTCGCGCCTGCTGGAAATCAAGCTGAAGGAATTCAATGTCGATGCCACGGTCGTGGCCGTACAACCCGGTCCTGTCATCACCCGTTTCGAGATCCAGCCCGCGCCCGGGGTGAAAGTGGCGCGCATCACCAATATCGCCAAGGATCTCGCGCGTTCACTGGCCATGGTGTCGGTACGTGTGGTGGAAGTGATCCCGGGCAAGTCGGTGGTGGGTATTGAAGTGCCCAATGAGGATCGCGAGATGGTTCGCCTCTCGGAAATCCTGTCCTCCGAAGTGTACGAGCACAAGGAGTCCCGGCTGACGCTCGCGCTGGGCAAGGACATCGCCGGCAAGCCGGTGGTGGCTGATCTCGCGCGCATGCCGCACCTGCTCGTTGCCGGTACGACAGGTTCGGGCAAGTCGGTGGGTGTCAACGCCATGATCCTGTCCATCCTGTTCAAGGCCACGCCCGACGACGTCCGCCTGATCATGATCGACCCCAAGATGCTGGAGTTGTCGGTCTACGACAAGATTCCCCACCTGCTCACGCCGGTGGTCACCGACATGAAGGATGCGGCCAATGCGCTGCGCTGGTCGGTGGCTGAAATGGAGCGCCGTTACAAGCTCATGGCCGCCATGGGCGTACGTAACCTCGCAGGCTTCAACAAGAAGATCGAAGAAGCCGCGGAGCGGGGCGAGACCATTCCGGATCCGTTGTGGAAGCCCGGCGAGGATTCCGCCTTGCAGGAAACGGCACCGGCGCTGAAGAAGCTGCCCTACGTCGTCGTCATCGTCGATGAATTCGCCGACATGATGATGGTGGTGGGCAAGAAGGTCGAAGAACTCATTGCCCGTATCGCGCAGAAGGCGCGTGCGGCCGGCATTCATCTCATCCTGGCGACGCAGCGCCCGTCGGTGGACGTGATCACCGGCCTGATCAAGGCCAACGTGCCGACCCGCATTGCATTCCAGGTGTCCTCGAAGATCGACTCCCGGACGATTCTTGACCAAGGCGGCGCCGAGCAGTTGCTGGGACACGGCGACATGCTTTATCTGGCACCCGGCACCAGCCTGCCGGAGCGTGTGCACGGCGCGTTCGTGTCGGACGAGGAAGTCCACCGCGTCTGCGCCGACTGGCGCGCCCGCGGCGAACCGGACTATGTCGACGAAATCCTCGAAGGATCGTTGGAAGTAACAGACGGTGGCAAGGGCTTTGGCGGCAACGACGACATGGGCGGCGATCCCGAGGCCGACCCGCTCTACGACGAGGCCGTGGCCTTCGTCATGGAAAGTCGGCGTCCGTCCATTTCCTTCGTCCAGCGCAAGTTCAAGATCGGCTACAACCGGGCGGCCCGCCTGATCGAGGCAATGGAACTCGCCGGCATCGTCAGCCCCATGCAAAGCAATGGTCAGCGCGAAGTGCTCGTGCCCGGCCGGGAGTAAATGTAATGCGAATCTTTTCTCGTGGCGCCGCGGCAGTTTTCCTGGCCACCCTCGTGATGGTCCTGATGGCGTCTCTGGCACGTGCCGATGATCAGGCCGCGGCCAGCCTCGTTAAAGTGTTGAACAGCATTGGCGGCATGCAGGCGTCATTTTCGCAGCAGACCGTCGATGGCAAGGGACGCTCCCTTCCGGCCCAGAGCGGCCGCATGGGAGTCAAGCGCCCGGGACTGTTTCGCTGGGAGGTCGTCAAGCCGTCGCCGCAAATGGTGCTCACCGCCGGCAAGACCCTGTGGATCTATGATCCGGAGCTGATGCAGGCAACGAAGCAGAAGCTGGATGCACAGGTCGGCAATACGCCGGCATTGCTGCTGTCAGGAGATCCGCGCCAGTTGGCTGCAACGTTCGACATCAGCGAGGCACAGGGAGCGGCGCCCGGTGAGCAGGTGTTCGTGCTGAAGCCGCGCGGCAAGGAGGCCCTGTTCGAGAGTCTGAAAGTGGCCTTCCGCAGCGGACAGCTCCTGCAGATGGACCTCACCGACACCCTGGGGCAGCACACCAGCATCCGGTTTGCCGATGTCCGCATGAACCCGTCATTCCCGGCGGGCTATTTCGAGTTCGTGCCTCCCAAGGGCACGGACGTCATCGACCAGATCTGACGGACGATCCGCCATGGCTGACGCCCCTTACCAGCCGCTGGCCGCGCGCATGCGCCCGCAGCGGCTGGAGGATTATGTGGGCCAGCAGCATGTCCTGGCGCTTGGCAAGCCGCTGCGTGAAGCCATCGAGGCCGGACATATCCACTCCATGGTGCTGTGGGGCCCGCCCGGCGTCGGCAAGACAACCCTGGCGAGGCTGATGGCCGGAGCGTCGGATGCGCGCTTCATCGCGATTTCCGCCGTGCTCTCGGGCGTCAAGGAAATCCGTGCTGCCATTGACGAAGCCCAGTTGCACAAGCAGATGGGCGAGAAGACCGTGCTCTTCGTCGATGAAGTGCATCGCTTCAACAAGTCGCAACAGGATGCCTTCCTCCCCTACGTGGAAGACGGCACCGTCATTTTCATTGGCGCTACCACTGAAAATCCCTCGTTCGAACTTAACAATGCCTTGCTTTCGCGGGCGCGCGTCTACGTACTGCGCAGCCTGGCGGAAGACGACCTGCTGGGCCTGGTGTCGCAGGCCCTGCAGGATGAAAAGCGGGGGCTGGGCGGGCTGAAGCTGCGCGCGCCGGAATCCGCCCTGCGCCAGATCGCCCGGGCCGCCGACGGGGATGCGCGCCGTGCGCTGAACATTCTCGAGATTGCCGCGGATCTTTCCGAGGGCGGGGAAATTTCCGAGGCGGTGGTGTCGGAAAGCCTGCTCGGCAATGCCCGTCGCTTCGACAAGCAGGGTGAGTATTTCTACGACCAGATTTCCGCGCTACACAAGTCGGTGCGCGGTTCGTCCGTGGACGGCGCGCTGTACTGGCTGGCACGCATGCTCGATGGTGGCTGTGATCCGTTGTATGTGGCGCGACGCGTCGTGCGAATGGCGAGCGAAGACATCGGCAATGCCGACCCCCGTGCGCTGACACTCTGCCTGAATGCCTGGGATGTGCAGGAACGCCTGGGTTCCCCCGAGGGCGAGCTCGCCATTGCCCAGGCGGTGGCCTATCTGGCGGCGGCACCCAAGAGCAATGCGGTGTACACGGCGTGGAATACGATCCGGCGCCGGGTGGAGGAAACCGGTTCGCTGGAGGTGCCGCTGCATCTGCGCAATGCGCCCACGAAGCTCATGAAGGAACAGGGCTACGGAGCGGAATACCATTACGCCCATGACTTTCCCGATGCCTACGTGGCGGGGGAAAGCTATCTGCCCGAATCGCTGGCGACGGAACGTTTCTATACGCCGGTGCCGCGCGGACTGGAAATCAGGATAGGGGACAAGCTGCAACACCTGGCCGAAAAAGACGCGGCCAGTGAATGGCAGCGGATTCCCCGCAAGCGGAGTCATCGATGAACGCGCTGCATCCCCTCGTGCTCGTCGCCCTGGGTGGCGCGCTGGGCTCCATGCTCCGGTATCTCGGTGCCGCGGCCGTCAACCGCTTCGCCCAGTCGGCCTTTCCCTGGGGTACGCTCTTCGTCAACATCGTGGGCAGCCTCCTGATCGGCTTTATCATGGTGCTGCTGCTCAAGCTGGGCGAGTGGCGGGAAAGTGCGCGCCTGCTGCTGGTCACCGGTATCATGGGCGGCTTTACCACGTTTTCCAGCTTCAGCTGGGAAACCTGGAAGCTGGTGGAGGAGGGCCGCGTGGCCTGGGCGGCCTGCAACATTGCCGCCAGCATCGGTATCTGCCTGCTGGCCACCATGGCCGGGGCGCTGCTCGCCAAACAATTCTGATTCGATCGCCTTTTTGCCTTTTTGCCTTCAGGACACTGGAACCATCATGCTGGACCCGAAACTGCTGCGTAACGACCTCGACACCGTCGCCACCCGCCTGGCCGTGCGCAACATGGTGCTTGATACCGCTGCCATTGCCGCGCTGGAAGAGCAGCGCAAGTCCCTGCAAACCGAAACGGAAAAGCTGCAGGCGGAGCGCAATGCGGGCTCCAAGCGGATTGGCCAGGCCAAGGCAAAAGGCGAGGACGTTTCCGCCGTCATGGCGGAAATGAACGCCATCGGTGACCGCCTCAAGGCGAACCAGGCAGCGCTCGATGACGTGCAGGCGCGATTCGAGGCCCTGCAGCTCACCCTGCCCAACATGCCGCATGAGTCAGTGCCGGCGGGCAAGGGCGAGGAGGACAACGTCGAGCTGCGTCGCGTCGGCACACCGCGCGAGTTCAGCTTTACCCCCAAGGACCATGCCGACATCGGCGAAGCACTTGGCCTGCTGGATTTCGAGACGGCCGTGAAGATTGCCGGCAGCCGCTTTTCGCTGCTCAAGGGTCCGCTGGCCCGGCTGCAGCGTGCGCTCACCCAGTTCATGCTCGATACCCACACGCAGTTGCACGGTTACCAGGAGGTCTATGCGCCTTATCTGGTGAACGCCGACAGCCTGCGGGGTACCGGCCAGCTGCCCAAATTCGAGGAAGACCTGTTCAAGACGGGCGGCGAAAAGCCCCTGTACCTGATCCCGACCGCTGAAGTGCCGGTGACGAACATCGTGCGCGATACCATCGCCGACGGCACCGAGTTGCCGGTGAAGTTCGTTTGCCATACGCCCTGTTTCCGTTCTGAAGCAGGCTCCTATGGCAAGGACACCCGCGGCCTGATCCGCCAGCACCAGTTCGAGAAGGTCGAGCTCGTGCAGGTCGTGAAGCCGGAAGATTCCTATCGCGTGCTGGAGGAGCTCACCGGCCATGCCGAAGCCATCCTGCAGAAGCTGGGCCTGCCGTACCGTGTGATCGTGCTCTGCGGGGGCGACATGGGCTTCTCGGCCGCCAAGACCTATGACATCGAGGTGTGGCTGCCGGGGCAGGGCAAGTACCGCGAGATTTCCTCCTGCTCCAATTTCGAGGCCTTCCAGGCACGTCGTTTGCAAGCCCGTTACCGTAACGAGGCGGGCAAGCCCGAGCTCGTGCACACCCTGAACGGTTCCGGCCTTGCCGTGGGCCGTACCCTGGTGGCCATTCTCGAGAATTACCAGAACGAGGATGGCAGCGTCACGGTTCCGGAGGTACTGCGGGGCTATATGGGCGGGGTGGACACGATCGGCCTGTAAGGACGGCGAGGGGGCCACAATGGTGCGTCATATTTCCTGATTTGCCTTGTTCTGGTGCAAGGAGCCCGGGCCGTGGCAAATGCCGCGCTTCGGGCTTTTTTGTGAGCGACGGGCGCGGTGCGGCCCCGGGGCGCAGGCCACTGCCCTTCGGTGGGGCGCGACCGTGCGACAATTCAAGTCACGAGGTTCCACATGGACTATTTGCCGATTTTCCTGAACCTGCGCGAGCAGCGTTGCCTGGTGGTGGGGGGCGGCGACGTGGCCCTGCGCAAGGCCACCATGCTGTTGCGCGCCGGCGGGCAGGTGCATGTGGTGGCGCCGGTCATTGATGCGGCGCTGCGG
>DASSUO010000254.1:0-2304 GCA_035706925.1 Moraxellaceae bacterium | reverse complement strand
ACTGGCCGGTCTTGACGTCGATGCCCTCACCCTTCGCCTGCTCTTCGGTCTTGCCGACCCAGGCGATCTCGGGATGCGTGTAGATCACGCCGATGATGGTGTCGTAGTTGACCTGGGCGTGGTGCCCACCGATCAGCTCTGCCACCATCATGCCCTCTTCCATTGCCTTGTGAGCAAGCATCGGCCCGCGAACAAGGTCGCCGATGGCAAAGACGCCCGGCACGGAGGTACGGCACTGGTTGTCGACGTGCACGAAACGACGCTCGTCAAGGCTGATGCCGCTGTCGGCCGAGAACAGGCCTTCCGTGTAGGGACGGCGACCGACGGCAACGATCAGCTTGTCAAAAACGTCGCTGTGCTCGCCATTGGCGTCGGTGTACTTGACGGTAACCTGCTGGCCCTTGGCTTCCGTGCCGGTGACACGTGCGCCAAGACGGATGTCGAGCCCCTGCTTGGTGAGGATCTTCTGCGCTTCCTTGGCAACGGCCTTGTCGCAGGCCGGAAGGAAAGCATCCACGGCCTCCAGCACCACCACCTCGGCGCCGAGGCGATTCCACACCGAGCCCAGCTCGAGGCCGATCACACCGGCTCCGATCACGCCGAGGCGTTTGGGCACATCCTGAAACTCCAGCGCACCGGTGGAATCGACGATAACGTCATCCACCAGGGCCGCCACCGGAATGTTCACTGGAACGGATCCGGAGGCCAGGATCACATGCGTGGCATCGATGGTTTCCACCGCGCCTTCCAGCGGAGTGAACTCGACCTTGCGGCCGGCGAGCAGCTTGCCGGTGCCCTGCAGCCACGTGACGCCATTTCCCTTGAACAGCTGCGCAATGCCACCGGTGAGATTGGTCACCACGGTGTCCTTGCGCTGCTGCATCACCTTGACGTCGATCTTGACGTCGCCGGTGCTGATTCCGTGAACCGCCAGTTCGTGGGCCGCATCGTGGAAACGGTGGGTGGAGTCCAGCAGTGCCTTGGACGGGATGCATCCGACGTTCAGGCAAGTCCCGCCGAGCGACGGCTTGCCCTTGTGGATGCGCTTCTCGATACACGCCACCTTGAGGCCCAGTTGTGCGGCGCGAATGGCCGCTTCGTATCCGCCGGGGCCGCCACCGATGACGACGAGGTCAAAACTCTGTGACATGAGTCATTCCCACTTGATTGGTTCGGGGGCAGTTCACGACGGCGCCGTGCCACTGCCCGGATCACATCAGATTTCCAGCAGCAGGCGCGCCGGATCTTCGACCAGTTCCTTGATGGCAACCAGAAAGCTGACCGCTTCCTTGCCGTCGATGAGGCGGTGATCGTAGGAAAGCGCCAGATACATCATCGGCAGGATCACGACCTGGCCATTCACGGCCATCGGGCGCTCCTGGATCTTGTGCATGCCGAGGATGGCGGTCTGTGGCGGATTCAGGATGGGCGTGGACAGCAAGGAGCCGAACACTCCGCCATTGGAAATGGTGAAGGTGCCACCCGTCATGTCTTCAATAGTCAGCTTTCCGTCCTTTGCCTTCTTGCCGAAGTCGCCGATGGTCTTCTCGAGCTCGGCCAGGCCCATGCGCTCGCCATTGCGCAGGATGGGGACCACGAGGCCACGATCCGACGACACGGCCACACCGACGTCATAGAAGCCGTGGTAAACGATGTCGTTGCCGTCGATGGAAGCATTCACCGCCGGGAAGCGCTTCAGTGCTTCGACGGCAGCCTTCACGAAGAAAGACATGAAGCCGAGGCGCACACCGTGCACCTTCTCGAACTTCTCGGCGTACTGCTTGCGCAGCTCCATGACGGGTTTCATGTTGACTTCGTTGAACGTGGTCAGCATGGCGGTCGACTGCTTGGCTTCGAGGAGACGCTCAGCGACCTTGGCGCGCAGTCGCGTCATGGGCACGCGCTTCTCGGTCCGCTCGCCCACGGCGAGCGCGATCGCCTGTGCTGCGGGTGCCGGCGCGGCCGCGGGTGCCGGTGCGGGAGCCGCAGGCTTCTTCAGATACGCTTCCACATCTTCCTTGGTCAGGCGACCGCCCTTGCCGGTGCCCGTGATCCGGGCCGGATCCAGGTTGTTCTCGGCGATGAGCTTTCGCACGGCGGGGCTCAACGCATCATCCGCTGCCGCGGCAGCAGCAGGAGCGGCCACGGGCGCCGACGCGGCAGCAGGAGCAGCAGCGGCCGCAGCACCGGCCTCGAACAGGGCCAGCACTTCCTGCGACAGCACGGTGTCGCCTTCGTTCTTGAGGATCTTGCTGATGACGCCGTCGGCCGGCGCCACCACTTCCAGCACGACCTTGTCGGTCT
>DASSUO010000253.1:0-5738 GCA_035706925.1 Moraxellaceae bacterium | reverse complement strand
GGTCACGGCAACGACGCGGATGTCCGGATCCTGGCGCAGCAGCTTGCGGGTTGCCTCCAGCCCGCCGATGCCCGGCATCTTGACGTCCATGAGGACGACTTGCGGATGGAGCTCGCGCGCAAGGCGAAGGGCGTCCTCTCCACTGGCAGCCTCGCCGACCACCTTGATGCCGCTGATGTCAGTCAGCATGCGGGTGATACCCATGCGCACCAGATCGTGGTCATCGACCACCAGGACCTTGATCACGCCGTACCCCCCGTTCAATCGGACTGCACTCCGGCCCTCCCGGAGTCTCATCGGCACAGGTTAGCGCGGGGGGCGCGCGGCGAGAAGTAGGTACATTTACTGAGAAGTAATGTGTCAAGAAAGTCACATCCTTATGATTTAATTCCATCAAAATCAGGTATTCCCTTAGCATTCAAACACTTGGATACAACTCAAGGACTTGAGTCCGCGGCATCCTTTTGCTAAAAACAAGAGGGAAGGGGTAGCAAAGTGTGATCAAACTGATACCCTCTTCTTTTGGCTTTTCAATGGATTGAAACAGCTTCTTCAAGCGCCGCCCAATCAGCGGCCGTGAACACCGAGACGATCATGCGAAAGACCCACATTCCTGGCCTGCGTGCCCTGCTGATCGGAGCCATCAGCCTCGGCCTCAGCCTGCCCGCTGTGGCTGCCGCGCGAAGCAACGACGCCCCCGCCAAGGCCTCCGTACACAAGAAGTCCGCCCATGCAGCGCCCCGTGCCACCGGCAAGAAAGTGGGCCACGCCCACACCCGTTCGCACAAGGCGTCCCGCGTCTCGCGCTATGGCAAACAGCGGACATCCGTGGCGCGAATGAGCGCCGCAGAGCGGCAGCGTCTGGCCGCACAGGCCAACCTGCCCCATCGCGTCGGCCCCACCGAAGTATTCCAGGCGCCTGCCGCGCAGTCCTCGCTGTACCTCCAGTCCCGTGCGGCCGTGGTGATGAATGCCGAAACCGGTGAAGTGCTGTACAGCAAGAACTCTGACCGCACCATGCCCATCGCCTCCATCACCAAGCTGATGACGGCCATGGTGGTGCTGGATGCGCACCTCCCCATGGACGCACCCGTCACCATTACCGAAGATGACGTGGATCACCTGCGCAATACCAGCTCGCGCCTGACCGTCGGCACCACCCTGCCCCGGCACGAAATGATGCTGCTCGCGCTGATGTCCTCCGAAAACCGTGCAGCCGCAGCCCTCGCCCGTACCTATCCCGGCGGCACGCCGGCTGCCGTGGCCGCCATGAACCGGAAAGCCCAGGAACTCGGCATGACCCATGCCCACTTCCTCGACAGCACCGGCCTTCATAGCGAGAACAGCGCGTCGCCGGCCGACCTGGTGCGCATGGTGAAGGCAGCGCGCAACTATCCGGAGATCCACGAGTACACCACTACTGCAGAACACATGGTGCAGTCCGGCAACGGACGTACCTTGCAGTACCGGAATACCAATGCACTGGTGAAAAGCGATCGCTGGAATATCGAGGTCTCCAAGACCGGCTTCATCAACGAGGCAGGAAAATGCCTGGTGATGCAGGCCCGCATCCAGTCGCGCCCCGTCGTTATCGTGCTCATGGACTCGGCCGGCCGCTATACGCGAATTGGCGATGCCAATCGCGTCAAACAATGGCTGGAAACGGCCCTCGACCTGAGCTCCACGTCGATTCCCGCTCATGAAGGCCGCAGCTGACACCGCGGACATCAAAAAAAGCAGGGCAACGCCCTGCTTTGTTTTTTCAGCGTCGACCGATCATTGACGAGGGCTCCTTTGCTCTTACTGCTCGCTGCCCTCGCCCTGATTGAAGCCGTCGTGGTCTTCTCTCTCCTCCGTAATCGCAAACGGCGCAAGCAGACCATGGCCTCCCTCCGGGAAACCCTGGCTCTCCTTGAACAACGCCTGTCCAGTCGTACCGAGTCGTGGCGCCAGGCGACCGACACGCTGGAGCAAACCGAACAGCGTCACCGTGTCACCACCGCCCTGCTCAACGAAACCAAGGAATACCTCAACAGCATCATCAACTCGATGCCGTCGGTGATGATCGGCGTCACCCCCAGCGGGCACATCACCCACTGGAACTCGGCCGCCGAACTGGCCACGGGAATTCGCGAAAAACAGGCGCTTGGTTTCCGCCTTCACGAGATCTATCCGGATCTTCCCGTCACTGGCGCGATGATTGATGAAGCCATCGCCAACAGCGAGCCCTCCACTCGTGAGAACGTGAAGATCGAACACCTGAACCAGGTGCGCTACGTCGACATCACGGTATATCCACTGCACTCGCTCGAACTCACCGGAGCTGTCATCCGGGTTGACGACGTGACGCTGCGCCAGAAGCTCGACAGCATGATGCTGCAGAACGAGAAGCTGAAATCATTGGGAGAGCTGGCGGCCGGGATGGCACACGAGATCAACAATCCGCTGGCTGCCATCCTGCAGAGCCTCCAGAACGTGCAGCGCCGGCTGAACCCGGACCAGCCCGGCAACCTGACCGCCGCCAAAGCCCTGGGCCTCGATCTCCGCCTGATGCATGACTATCTTGAGGCCCGCGACATCAACCGTTTCCTTGCCGGCATGGAAAGCGCCGGACATCGTGCGGCCGAGATTGTCCGTCACATGCTGGAGTTCTCGCGCAGCTCCAGCCGTCAACTGGAACCCACCAGCCTGAATGCCATCGCGCATGCGAGTGTCGAATTCATGCGCAATGCCATCGAACTCTCCATGCCTGCGCTGCATGCACGACTGGTGATTGAAGAGGATTTTGATTCCGGCCTGCCGGCCGTACCGGCGTCTGGCGTTGAATTGCAGCAGGTGCTGGTAAACCTTCTGAAGAATGCGGCCCAGGCCATTCAGGAGGCCCGCCGCGACGAACCCCGCATCCGGATCAGCACCCGCCTGGTTCCGCCCTTTGCCGAGATTCGGGTGGAAGACAATGGCGTCGGCATGAACCTGTCGACGAGCCGGCAAATCTTTGATCCGTTCTTCACCACCAAAGCCGTCGGCCAGGGAACCGGTCTCGGCCTGTCGATTTCCCACTTCATCATCAGCCAGCGCCATCACGGACGGATCGAGGTGACCAGTACGCCCGATGTCGGCACGACCTTCATCATCAGCCTTCCGTTACAGCAGCCCTCGCAGCCGGCCACGGCGCCGGCCTGATCACTGCCGCGCCAATCCTTCCAGTCGCCGCTTTCTTTCCTTCCAGTCGGGAAGAAATTTCGCCTGCAAATCGTAAAAACGCGGGCTGTGATTGAACTCGACGAGATGGCAGAGCTCGTGCGTGACAACATAGTCGATGCAGTCGAGCGGCATGCGGACGAGCTCAAGATTCAGCGTGATCACGGCGCTGCGGCTGCAGCTACCCCAACGCGAGCGCATCTTGCGGATGCGCAGCTCCGGCACTGGCAACGACAACGCCTGCATGGACGAGTGACAGTGGGCAAGCCGCTCCGGAAAGATGCGCCGCGCCTCCCTCCGTTGCCACGCCTCCACTACCGCCACCACGGGCGAGTCGTCACCCGTGAGCTTTTCCGGAATGCCGAGAAGGAGTTCCTGGCCACAGCGCTCCGCACGGAGACGCGTTGCTGACGTGATGCGAAGCACCAGTTGCTCGCCCAGATGCAGTAGCGACTCGCCGTCTCCCAGCATCCGCGTCGGCGGTTGTGGATCCGCCAGGAAGCGTGACCGGTGATGGTGAAGCCAGTCCCAACGCTCGCGCAAAAAGTGACAGATTTCTGCAAAGGGCATTCGCTGCGGCGAGCGCACGAGGACCGATCCGTCGCGATTGACATAAATGGCAACCGTCCGCCGGGCACTTCGTAGCAGGCGGAATCCCAGCACTGCCCCGGAATCGTGCCGAAACTCCTGCCACTCGCCGGGCCTTGCCCGTGACTCAGGCAAATTCATGCACGACCCCCAGGAACGCATCGCCATAGCGCTCCAGCTTCGTGTCACCCACACCGGCAAGGCGACCCATCTCGCGAAGGCTTTGTGGCCGCGCTTCCAGGATCGCCATCAACGTACTGTCATGGAAGATGACGTAGGGTGCGACGCCCTGTTCCTGCGCCAGCTGACGCCGCTTTGACCGCAATGCCTCCCACAACACCCGGTCTTCTGCCGGGATGTCGAGCGCCGGCTTGCCGCCTGTGCGGCGTGGCGTCACGGTCCTGGCCTGCTCGCGCCGCAACATCAGCGTCGCTTCGCCGCGCAACAGGGGGCGGCAGGTGTCGTCCAGTCGCAACGCGCCAAAACCGTCCGGGTCCGTTTGCAGGAGCCCCCGTGCAAGCAGCTGCCGGAAGATGGAGCGCCACTCCTTTTCCGGCGTCTCCGCGCCGCGACCGAACACCGCCAGGGATTCGTGGCCCTTGCCCACGATGCGTTCCGTACGCTCGCCGCGAAGCACTTCGACAAGGTATTCGACGCCGAAGCGACTCCCGGTGCGATAGACCGCAGACAGCGCGAGCCGCGCCGGCTCGGTAGCGTCCCAGGTGGGAACCGGTTCGATACAGTTGTCACAATGCCCGCAGGCGCTCGCAAGGGTCTCACCGAAATGTGCGAGCAGGAGCTGCCGGCGGCAATCCACGGTTTCACACAGCCCGAGCATGGTGTCGACCTTGCGCTTCTCTTCCCGCCGGTACTCTTCATCGGCCTGGGACTGGTCAAGCATGGACTTGAGCTTGATGACGTCCGCGATGCCGTAAACCATCCACGCATTGGCCGCCAGGCCGTCACGACCGGCACGGCCGGTTTCCTGGTAATAGGACTCCATGCTTTTGGGCAGGTCGAGGTGTGCCACAAAGCGGACATTGGGCTTGTCGATACCCATGCCGAACGCGATGGTGGCCACCATGATGATGCCTTCCTCCCGCAGGAAGCGCGTCTGGTTGCTCTCTCGCACCGAGCCCGGCAACCCTGCGTGATAGGGGAGCGCATTGAATCCCCGCTGACAGAGTGCTTCTGCCGTCTTCTCCACCTTGTTGCGCGACAGGCAATACACAATGCCCGCATCGCCCGGGTGCTCGCGACGAATGAATGCCTCGAGCTGATCCAGCGATTTCTGCTTTTGCGCGATGCGGTAAAAAATGTTGGGACGATCGAAGCTGCTGAGGAATACGCGAGCGTTCTCGAGCCCCAGACGATCGATGATGTCCGCGCGGGTCCGCGGATCGGCCGTAGCGGTCAGGGCAATTCGCGGCACATTCGGGAATTGCTCCTTGAGCAGGGAGAGACCGAGATAGTCAGAACGGAAATCGTGCCCCCAATGCGAGACGCAGTGCGCCTCGTCGATCGCGAACAGCGAAATCCGGATACGCGAAAGACGGTCGAGCATGCGCGGCGTCACCAGTCGCTCTGGCGCCACATAGAGAAGATCCAGTCGTCCGGCCAGCAACTGGGACTCGATTGCCTGTGTTTCTTCCCAGCCCAGCGTGGAACTCAGGTAGGCGGCCCGCACACCTGCCTGCAGCAATGCCGCCACCTGGTCCTGCATGAGGGCGATCAGCGGGGAAACGACAACGGCCGTCCCCTCGCGCGCCAACGCCGGCACCTGGTAGCACAGCGACTTTCCTCCGCCGGTCGGCATGAGGACCAGGGCATCCCCGCCCGCGATGACGGTCTCGACTATCGCTTCCTGCTGCCCGCGGAAAGTGTCGTAGCCAAAGTAGTGATGAAGGATGTCGCGAGGGGAGCTGTTCATGGGCCGAATTATCGGCGAA
>DASSUO010000252.1:0-3282 GCA_035706925.1 Moraxellaceae bacterium | reverse complement strand
GGATTGCATGGGTACTGACCATCAGGGACGGTACAGTTCCAGCAAGTGTTATTGCCGCCCACCAACCGTTTTATCGCTACCGTTTCGTCGTTGCTCAAATGAGCCAGTGGCCGATATACAAGTGCCATCCGTCCATCCTTCGGCGCAGTCTCAATCGGCTGCCACCCCGACGCGGCGGGAGGGGCGGAGAGGAGGGCGCGGATTTCGTCCTTCTTGCCCTCTGCGCCTATCGCCAACATGACGTGACTGCGCTCGCCTACACAAGCCAGCCGGTAACGCAGATCCCCATACTCCTCCACCAGCGCCATGACCTTCTCGGCATCCACCCCGCCACCCTGCGCAACGGGCTTGTTGTCGGCCCATGCCATGTCAAGCCGCTCAAGGTCAAAGGCGCGGTCTTGCGTGTAGGCGAATGATTCTAGGTCGTGCAGCATGTCGTCGCGTCGAGCCCAATCGCAGGCCCGGCGGAATCCGGCGTCATAGGCTGCCACAATCTCCCGCGCCCCTTCCTCACGCTCGGCAAGCTGCGATTCAAGGGCGGCGATGCGCTCGGGCATCTGCTGCCACTTGTCACCAAGCAGCCAGAGCAGCGTCCTCTCATCCAACTTAGCGACGACGCCGCGCATGATGTTGGTCGCCAAAGTTTGCGGGTCTTTCAGAGACTCAAATGCCGCCTCCAGCTCCGCAATCCGCGCTGCTGCGGCGGGCGGGTGGGCGTAGAGTCCCCGCACCTCAAACTCAGGGTCGCTACGCAGCGCATCCACCAAGTTCTTGGCCCCGTCCGCCCAAACGTCACTCCCACGTTTTCTGTATTGCCACCGCTCCGCCTCCCCGGCCTCGGTAGCAGGGTGGGGGCGGGCGGATTCTTCATTGGTATTGCTCATTTCAGTCGCTCCAAGCTGACGGATTCGCTGTAGTAGCCGTTGGACTCGCCATACCATCGGATGGTCACACCGCCCTTGGCCGTGTCCAGCTTGTAGAAAGTCCATGTGTAGCTTTCGGTGTACTCTCCGGGATGCCAGCCAGCAGGCTGCGCGGTTTCGCCACAGACTTCCTCGGCAACCAGGATGGGGCTTCCAATCAGGTCAGAAAGGTCGCCGCAAATGTCCTCAATGGTCACGGACTCGCAACAATCCTGCCGATGCTCAAGGACATACTCAGTCCCATCGGAGCAAACAAACCCGATAGAGTCATCGCCACGAGCGATACTGATTACAGTCTTTCCGACCAGTGCGGAAAATTCGGGGTGCCTTTCTTTCCAACTCAGTTCATTGTCCATTCTTCTTCTCCGTCATCTGCCTAGGCGGCGTCGCCATCAAACAGCCCGCCCTGCTTGCTGGCAGCAGCCAGGTTGCGCACCGCCTGCTGAAAGTAGCTGGCCTTCAACTCCGCACCGATAGCCCGACGGCCCATATCGACGGCCGTATAAGCCTCGCTGCCAATCCCTAGGAACGGCGTCAGCACCACATCATCCGGGTTGGTCCACAGGGCAATTCCGCGACGGATCACCTCAAGCTGCAGCGGGCAGATATGGCGCTCGTCGTCATGCTCGCGGGCGCTTTTGAACTGCAGCGTGTCGTTGGGGTTAATGTCCATCCATACCGGGCTGGCGTACTCCTGCCACAGGCTCACCGGCAACTCGCTGCCGTTGGCGGCGTCGTGCGTCACCTTGTCCTCGACCTCGCCAGGCGCGCGCATCGTGATCAAGTAGTCAGGGATTCCTTGACGACTCATGCTGGCATTCGTGCGGATGGTCTTGTGGAGTAGGCCGAGAGCCTTGGTGCGCTGCATGGCCGTTACGGGGTCCTTCCAGATAACGACCTCGGAGTGATGGATGAAACCGTGCTTCTGGAAAGCCCGGATCAGGTCGCCACGGAAGTCCTTGAGGCCGATATAGCCATCCCGCTCCTTGCTGGTCGGCAGCAGCATGCAGTGAAAGGACACATTGCGGCCGGGCTTCATCACTCGGGCCAGCTGCTGAACCAGGAAGTCGAACTGCGCGAAAAACTCAGTGTCAGACTTGCAGTTGCCCATATCGCGAGGGCTGTTGCTGTAGGTGTACAGCGAGGCGAAAGGCGGGGAAAAGATGCTGTAGTCCACCGACTTCTCCGGGAGGCCAGCAAGCACCTCCACACAGTCGCCGTGGTAGAGGGCATAGCGGTCGGTCACAACCTGATCGAGTACATTCACGGGGCAATCTCCGTCTTGAGCCAGGCCGGGGTCTTGATGGCCTTGTTGGCGTTGTAGGGGTTAGTTTGGCGGCTGGTGCCGCGCACTTCCGCCATCACGGCGGCTCGGGTTTCTTGAGACAGGCTCTCGGCCATCGCCAGAGCATCGGCCTCCTTGCGGCGCAGGTTGGCCAGCACGGAGCCTTCGAGCTGGGAGGCGAACAGGTGAACCATGACCTCACGCTGCTGCCCGAATCGCCAGCAACGGCGCACGGCCTGGTAGTACGCCTCAAAAGAGTCCGTCACGCCGACAAAGGCCATGCGGGCACAGTGCTGCCAGTTGAGACCCCATCCGGCAATGCTCGGCTTGGTAATCAGGACGCGGATCTCGCCATGCGCGAAAGCCATCAGGCGGGCTTCCTTGTCCTCCGCAGAGTCAGCGCCGCGAATCTCCACGGAGCTGGGAATAGCGGCCTTGAGTGCGTCGGACTCGGCATTCAGGTCGCACCAAATAATCCATGGTTCGTTGTCGGCATTGACCATATCGGCGCAGGCTTTCACGCGGGCATCAAGGCTTGCCCGGCGGGCATCGCGACGCTCAGACAGCGTGGAGGCTTCAAGGGCAAACAGCATCCCTTCATTGACCAGCACAGACTCATCGGATGCCACCAGATGCTCGGCAACGTGCAGCGCCGGCAGGTTGTATCGGGCGTCCTCGTAGCCAAGGTCAGAGGGGCGGCGCAGCATTGCGCCCCAAGCGGCCACCCACCGCCAGAAGACTTCGCGGGCGTGGCCCTTGAGCCGCCATGTCTGAGTCTCGCCGCCGTCATGACAGAAGAATTCAGCCAGCATTTCCGTGCGGGTGCAGACGCCAAGGAACTCGGCATGGGTGCCCAGCTCGGTCCAGTCATTCGGGGCCGGGGTGGCGGTGGCGCAAAGCTTGTACGGAGTGCCGGCGAAGGCTTCCAGCAGTTGCGCCAGGGTGCGGGTATCGTGGTGCTTGATGACGCTGCTTTCGTCCAGCACCACGCCGCCGAACTGGCTGGCGTCGAACTTGTGCAAGCGGTCATAGTTGGTGATGTTGATGCCGGGCATGACCTGCCACGCCTCCCGG
>DASSUO010000251.1:0-7394 GCA_035706925.1 Moraxellaceae bacterium | reverse complement strand
CGGGAGCACTACTCGCCGACGCTGGACGACGTCGAGGCTGCCGCACAACGGCTGTTCCGCGAGCGCGGCGTCAAGGAGTTGCGCTGGATGTTCCCGCGGTTCGGGCTGTTTTACGGCACGGAGAAGATCGCTGATCTCAAGCCGGAAAATACCGCGAGGTCATCTTGCGGATCAATGAAGTGCTCGCCACCGGCGGATCGTTCGCCGAGCCTAGCGGATGCCGGATATGCGGCTACCACAGAGCCGTGTGTGCTTGCAGAGGACGGGGGAAGGTATGAACGCAGAGCTTTTTTGCTTTTACTGCCTCGGGGCTCTCGCCCTCACGGCCGATTACCACAGCGAGTTTACCGCCGGCGCGGTGTATCTGGGCGCAGCATTGATGTGGCTTGGCCTTTGCGTGCTGAATGCGCATCTTAAGCGGCTGATCGAACTGCAGATGGCTTACCAGGACGAAGAGGACGGCGGGCCGTTCAAGAAGATTGGGGTGGAAGATGAACGAACACGAACTATTTGAGCGCGCGATCGCCGCGCACTCCGGGCGGGAGCATTTCCCCCGCAGCCAGCACCACGATGGTTACGCGCGCCCGGCGGACCAGAACATGTGGATCGGCTGGCAGTTGGCCAGATCCATGGCCCCATTGCCCGTGGATCTGGCCCCGCAGCGCGAGTTTGTGCTGCTGGTCGGGGATAACCTGTCAAACCACTCCTGCGGGCCCGGTATCGACATCGGAGTCATTGACAAGGGATTCGCGTGGCTTGATCACGGGACGGAAGTGCCTGATGACGGGCAGAAAGTAACCGGTTGGCTTCCGCTCCCCAGGGTGGCTTTGGGGGCCAAGACGGAATGACCCACGAGTCCGACATCGAGGCGTACCTCGTCAGCCGTATCAAGGCGCTGGGCGGGAAGTGCCAGAAGCACATCTGCCCGGTGGAGCGGGGAGACCCCGACCGGCTATGCGCGCTGCCGCGTGTCGGCCTGTTCCTGGTGGAGGTCAAGCGCCCGGGCGAGGAGCCCGGCTTCCACCAGAAGCGCCGCCACCGCGAGTGGGTCGCCGCCGGCGGGCGCGTCTTCACGGTGGCGGATTACGATGAGGTGGATGAAATGTTGACGAGGGTAATGTCGTGAATCGAATCGAGTTTGGTGACTGCCGCGACATCATGCGGCGGTGGGCGGACGAAGGCGTCCGCGTACAGACATGCGTCACAAGCCCACCCTATTTCGGCCTGCGCGATTACGGCGTGGAAGGACAGCTTGGGCTGGAGCAGACGCCGGACGAATATGTCGTCAAGCTGGTCGAGGTGTTCCGCGAGGTCCGGCGCGTGCTGCGTGATGATGGTACGTTGTGGCTGAACATTGGGGACAGCTACGCTAACGACGGCAAATGGGGCGGCAGCAGCGGGGGTAAGCACGCGAAGGCTCTGCACGGCAATACCAGCATCGGGCGCGCCAAGGTGACGACCGGCCTCAAGCCCAAGGAACTGATTGGCATCCCTTGGATGCTCGCCTTTGCCCTGCGCGCCGATGGCTGGTATCTCCGTCAAGACATCATCTGGCACAAGCCGAACCCAATGCCCGAGTCGGTGCGCGATCGCTGCACGAAGGCGCACGAGTACCTGTTCCTGCTGTCAAAATCGCCGCGCTATTACTTCGACAGCGGGGCGATGAAGGAGCCGGCTGTCAGCGAGAAACCGGCTGGCAACAGGCGCCACAAGTACGCAGACGCCTACGCGACCGGAGAGAGCGAGGAGCACCGCACCAAGGCTGGATTGCTGGCGCTGACCGGAGTCGAGTGGGAGAAGCGCAACCGCCGCTCCGTCTGGACCGTTGCAACCCGCCCTTACAGAGGCGCGCACTTTGCGACCTTTCCGCCTGCGTTGATCGAGCCGTGCATTCTAGCTGGTAGCCGCCCCGGAGATCTGGTGCTGGACCCGTTCATGGGGAGTGGGACAACGGCGCAAGTAGCGTTGCAGCGCGGTAGACAGTATCTTGGATGCGAGTTGAATCGCGAGTATGAGCTATTGCAAAACGATCGCATATGGGATGCGTTATTCGGGGATGCCAAGTGAAATTCATCCCCCGCGACTACCAGGCCGACATCATCAGCGCCATCACCGACATGCCGCGCGTGATGATCATGGCGGGCATGGGCACCGGCAAGACGGTGTCCGCGCTCACCGCGCTGGACATCCTCTCCCTCGTCGAGCCGGTCTACCCTGTACTGATCCTGGCACCGCTGCGCGTCGCGCAGAGCGTGTGGCCGGGTGAAGTGCAGAAGTGGGACCACCTGCAGCACCTGCGCGTCAGCCCGATCCTGGGCGACGCCAAGCAGCGCCTTGCGGCGCTCGCATCACCGGCTGAAATCTACACCATCAACTACGAAAATATCGGCTGGCTCACTGAGCATTGGGGCGACAAGTGGCCGTACCGCACCGTGGTGTGCGACGAGTCCACCAAGCTGAAGTCGCTGCGCACCGGCGGCAAGCAGAACGTCGAGTTCGGCCAGAAGGTCAGCCGTAAGGCGAAGGGCAAGCGCGCCTACGCGCTGGCCGAGATCACGCCGTATACGCGCCGGTGGATCAATCTCACCGGTACACCGGCCCCGAACGGCCTGCAGGACCTGTGGGGGCAAATGTGGTTCATCGACCGGGGGACTCGTCTCGGCCGGTCGTACTCGGCTTTCGAACGCGCCTGGTTCATCAACACGTCGCGGGATCCGCGCGGCACGCAGCTGAAGCCGTTGCCGCACGCCGAGAAGGAGATCATGGACCGCATCAGCGCGGTGTGTCTGAGCATCGAGGCGAAGGACTACATGGACCTGCCGGAGCTGGTGTCATCCGTGGTCGAGGTCGAGTTGCCGCCGCCGGTGCGCAAGCAGTACAAGCAGCTGGAGCGCGAGATGTTCATCGAGCTGGAGAACGGCGACGCGATCGAGGCGAAGAACGCCGCGAGCAAGACGATCAAATGCCTCCAGGCGGCCTCCGGGGCGCTCTACACGGACGAGCAGCGCACGGCATGGGCCAACCTCCATGACGCGAAGCTGGACGCGCTGGAAGAGGCCGTGGAGGAAGCCGCAGGCATGCCCATCCTGGTTGCCTACCACTTCAAGCACGACGCCGAGCGTATCCTCAAGCGCTTCCCGAAGGCGAGGCTGCTGGACAAGAAGCCCGAAACCATCAACGAGTGGAACCGCGGCGAGATCCCGATGCTGCTTGCCCATCCGCAATCCGCCGCACATGGGTTAAGTTTGCAGGACGGCGGCAACATCCTCGTCTTCTTCTCGCATTGGTGGTCGCTGGAAGAGTACCAGCAGATCATCGAGCGCATCGGCCCGACGCGCCAGTTCCAGGCCGGGCACCCCCGCCCGGTGTACGTGCGCCACCTGGTCGCCAAGGGCACGCTGGATGAGGTCGTCATGGAGCGCCGGCAGACCAAGGCCCGCGTGCAGGACGCGCTGATGAACTACATGAAGCGGAGCAAATAAAAACCCCCGCGTAAGCTGCAAACAGCCAAGAGGCGGGGGCCGTATTGTGTACGATGCCCGACACGGGCATACCGGAACAAAGTACCGTTTTGCGGGAGCGCCAGCTAGGCAACTGTCGCCAACCCTCCCTGCTTATCCGTGTCGCAGTCGCAGCTACTAAAGGGCTCTAGGCGGCATTACCCGGTCCGCCCTGATTTTCACCGCAACGATCATCACCCTGCGCCAGCGGCAGCCGACTCGGACCTGCCGTTACCCCGTCTCCAAGGCGATGATCGTTGCAGTAGCGCCGACCCTCCCTGGCCCCTAAGCCCACCCCGACAAGCGAACCTGCGGGGTGGGAGGGTACGGCGTTCCCTAAGCTACCTGTCCGTGGCGTACTTGTCAATCGGCTAGAACTCCGTGGGTTGCGCCACGGCGCGAGTCAGCGCCATAAGTCCCTGTTGCAAGTGATTGCTGCCGGTCCATATCCAGCCGTGCGGGTTAGCGTCGTACAGGCGGCTCAACTCGGGATCGTCACCGTTGTCGTCCGCGCATATCCGGACGCACGCCTCTTTTGCCGCCATCTCATTTTGGAGCACGACGTGCTCCTCAATATCTTTAACCAATTGCCTTAACTGCGGGCCAAAGGCTTTGATCCTGTTTATCAGGTCTATTTCCTCCTGGCTCAACTCACGATAGCCGGAGATCTTGCGGTGCTGATTTTCCATAACGACGCTCACAGTAGATATTTGTCAATAAACCGCACGTTGCGCGGGTTGCCCTTGGTCGGGTGACGCTCGGCCAGCCCGATGCTCTCCAGATAGCGCGCGGCCTCGTCGAGCTTAGCCGTGTGCGCCCGATCGTGGTCGATCTGAAACCACGGCCCCAGCTTCTGATCCGCGACGATGCGCCCCCGGCCGAAGGTGCGAATGTAGTGCGTGGCGTCGTCGATTTGCCGTCGCTCCGCGCCCATCGCGTAACAGCCGGTGGCATCGGCTCCGCCGGGCGAGCCGCCGTACCCGGCGGCGAAGGCCGACAGGCAGTCCTCCACCACGTCACAGCTCAATCGCGTCGGGCTCGAAGTCGAGGAGGTCACGGTACTCGTCCTCATGCGCGTTGGTCATACGGGTCCACATAGGGGCAGACTCCACAAGTGTTATTTCCCACCGCTTTCGGTCAAGGCCGTAGCGTCCCAACCCCTTCTGCACGATGAGCTTCCCCGAAAGGGAAACACTGCATATTTCCCCCCGATGTACGCGCGTCCCATTCAACAGCCGAAAATCCACGGTATCGCCGACTTGCAAAGGGCGCTCAGCCACCGTCGGGGGATCAATATCCTCACCTGCGAATAGCTTCATCGGCGGCCCTCCGCGAAGAGCACGCACGACATCGCCGACCTGCAGGTCTGACTTCGCGACGTACACGACCTTTTCCTCCGGCAGCGAGTCCACCGTCGGGATCACAGGCTCGCTGCTCATCTCCTCCCCCAGCAACGCGCAGTAGGCCACGAGATCCTCCAGACTGTCTGCGTGGTACCCGCTGCCGGTGAACAGCCGCACCTGTTTGAGCACGGCCATGAAGTGCCAGCCCTGCTCCACGGTCAGCGACGTGCCGTGGATAGTGTTGAACGCCGCCACGGCACGTGCCATGGACCGCTCGCCTTCCGGCTTGTCGTAGGTGGCGGCACGGTCGCGCATGTGGCCTGCGGCCTTGGCCAGGATGTCAGGCGCCTTCATGGCTTACCCCCGTGATCAGGAAGTCGATGTCCACGGCGACGCCGTGCCGCTTGGCCAGCCGGATGAACGCCGGGACGTATTCCCGGGCGATGACGTTGCGGCGCTGCCAGGAGTGCGCGGTCAGTTCCCGCGCTCCGAGCTCCTTCGCCACGACGGAATAGCCGCCGAGTTGTTGGAAGTAGTCTTTGATGGTCATGGTGATACCCGTCTTGTTGTGTACAAGGCGACTATACATCTTGACGAGGCGATTTGCAAATATGTTCCGGCTGATCAGGGATGAGCCACCAGACGAGAAGGGTAAGAGCGGCGAGCAGGATGCAGAGAGGGATGAGGAGCGCCCTACCGGCCCGCCGTAGCGCCCTCACCTATCCTACCCTGGCGTCAACTGCGCCGAATGGCATCGCCCGGTGAGCTGCTGCCGTCGGTCGATTTCCGCCAGGATGTCGTCAGTCGTAGCGGCTTCAAACGCGTCGCCGGTATCGACGAACTCGCTATTCCCAAGCGTGATTTGCTCTATCAGGATTTTGTAGATCATGGTCCGATGTATCCTTGTGCGTTGAAGTAAACGGCCCCGGTGACGGACGCGGTAAGCGTCACCACCTCAAGCAACTGGTTGGCGGTGCTTTTAAGCGGATCGTCGAACTTGATGTTCGCCAGCGGCAATCCGCCAGTCCCGATCTTTGTCCGCCACAGCACAGTTCCGCCAGCACCATCGCGGATAGCCAGCTCGGTTGCCGCGCCAAGGGCGTCCGCCATGATCTGGATGCTGGTGATGTAGTTCCGGATGCTCGCGCCAGCTGCTGCCTTAATCGTCACAGCTGAAGTGGTGTTGGAAATACCACCACCGGCTGCCGCATACGTCCACTCGTTTTCCGGGATGCTGTTCATGCGGACGATTTGACGACCGTCCACCGTCCCGATCGGGCGTACAGCGGACGCATTGCCGACGCTGTTTTTGCTGCTCGTGCGGCCCTCAAGCGCAATGCCTACCGGGTTGCCGGTGACGGACAGATTCTCCGCCGTGGTGCCCATGGCGATGACGCCTGGCGAGCCAGCCATTTGCACATCTTGCAGGGTCAGCTTCCCTGTCACGGGCCCGGTGCCAAACACCGCCGGGCGGATGCGCAGATAGCGCCCACGGCGCGTACCTGCGATGTAGGGGTAGGTCGAAATGCTGACGGCACCCCACCATCCGGTAATGCCGACCGTCTGGGTGGCCTGCACATACATCTGCACCCATGATGACGTCGGGTCCTCTTGCGTCTCAAAGACAAACGTGTTGCCAGACCCTGCGCTCGTGATCTGGAGCGCGAACGACTGGTAGTTCGTCATATCGACGACAACCGTGTCGCTGGCGCTGCTGAACGTAACGTCCTGCTGAACGCTGTCCGGCGTGACCATCACTTGACGGCCCAAGGTGTCTGTCAGCAGCGTGCGCTTGAGTCCTCCAGCATCCATCCCTGCAACGCGCACAGCCTGATTCGTCGGTGCTACGCCGTCGGCAGAAACGCCACCGACGTAAAAAATCCCGTCACTGGCCCCGGTCACAGACAGGCTGTTCGCTGCGGTTTTCGGCCCTAGCCGATTTGCCCACCACACTTGCATTGCCTGCGCGACCGCAAGGATGCCTTTCGCCAGCGCCGTCAGCGACCAGCTCGACGTGCTATCGGTCGCTGCGGCGTCTGTTTTCGCTCCCAAAGTGGTTTGCACCGCGCCGTCGGACACCGATAACGTGCTCGCCAATTCGTCCCACAGGTCCTTGATCGTCTTGCCGCCTCCGACCTGCTCATCGTAAAAGACGAGCAGCGTGTCGCCAGAGTGCATCGCCGTGGTGTCGTAAGCCAGCGTCAGCACGCTACCCGCAAGCGTCCCGCCAGCCGATGGCGATACCGGGTTGTAGATGACGACGCCCGCCGTCTGATTGACGATCGCAATCAGCGACTTCAAGTCGAACCCGCTGACGGACGTAAAGTCGATCGTCTTGGCAGCCGGGTCGAAGGGGTAGCTTCCGGTCAGCATGTATTTCATGAGATCACCCGAATATCAGGACGTCGGCGACCGACGTGGCGGAAATGTTGGCCCGGGCCTGCGTCTGCTCGGCCGAGGTAAGTGTCTGCGGTACATACCGGACGGCGGGAGGCGAGGGGTCGCCAACGACGATAAGGTCGTTGAGACTGTCGATGAGCTTGACGTACTG
>DASSUO010000250.1:0-3526 GCA_035706925.1 Moraxellaceae bacterium | reverse complement strand
GGTCGCGCTCTGCGACATATTGTGCGGGGCGCGCGCCATCCTGTGTCCCGCGATCCACCTCCCTGCCCCCGGAAGAGCATTCTTGCAACCGGGCCGGTCTGCTGCCCCTCTCGCATCCATCAGAAAAATCTCTGATTCTTCATAAGGTTGTAACCAAACCTTAAAGTCGTATATAAACTCCGGCAAGCCTCCGCGCCAGGGCGGTGCATGAATACGGTCATGCGCCACCTTTTCGGGCACAACCCGGCCGGCCGGCTCTAATCCAAAAAGGTGTATCAAGGAGATACCAAGCATGAATCGCAAACTGCTCGTTCTGGCTGTTGGTGCGGCGATGACCCTTCCGCTGGCGGCCCAGGCGGCTCCCACGCTGTATGGCAAGCTCGACCTGTCCCTGGATTACGCGAATGTTGACGTGCAGGGATCGCCCAAGGAAAACAACTGGCAGGTCAACTCCAACAGTTCCACCCTGGGTGTGAAGGGTGCCGAGAACCTGGGTTCCGGTCTCGCCGCCATTTATGACATCGAGTACAGCATCGATGGCTCCGGCATGCACAGCAACGACAATGGCTCGCAGTACGGCGACCTGTTTGCCCGTGACCGCTTCGCCGGCCTCAAGAGCGATTCCCTCGGTACGGTGCGTCTCGGCCGCTTTGGTTCGCCCCTCAAGATGGCTGCCGGCAGCGTTGATGTCTTCGCTGGCCAGCGTTATGCCGACATGGGCAACCCCGATGGCGCCCTGATCGTTGACGGCCAGAACTGGCTGAGCGGCGCCGTTGGCTATACCTCGCCGAAGTTCGGCGATGCGCTGACGGTCGATCTCGCCGTGCAGCCGCGCGAACAACCCCATGGCAAGGGCGGCACCTCCGTGGCCCTGAACTACGACATGTCGAACGTCCATCTGGCCCTGGCCGGTGATTTCGGCGTGCAGGACGGTCTGTATGACCCGAGCAATGTCGGTTCCGGCTATACCTCCACCATGGACATGCGTCGTGACACCATCCGCCTCGTTGGCTCGGTGGACGTTGGCCAGGCAACCCTGGGCGCCCTGCTGCAGCAGTCCAAGCAGACGGACAAGGCCAACGGCTGGTTCGACCCCCTCCAGGATGGCGGCAGCAATGTTTTCCCGCTGATGGGCAGCAAGGCTGACAAGGACTCTGTCCTCGTGAGCGCCGCCCTGCATCTGGACAAGGCCAACACCCTGAAGGGTGAGCTGGGCTACAACAAGACCAAGTTCGACTCTGCTGCAGGCGAGTACGAAACGGACTTTGTGGGTGCAGGCCTGGATCACAACTTCACGCAGGCCACCAAGATCTACGGTCTTGTGGCCTATCGCAACCTGAAGCCTAACGATACTGCGAAGGCTAACGGTGCCACCGACGATAAGCGCACCTCCGTCAGCCTGGGTATCCAGACCCTGTTCTGATCAGCGCGCTGTAAACAAAAAACCCGCCAATCGGCGGGTTTTTTGTTTCCGGCATCCGCAAATTGCGATCGCCCGCTCAGAAAGAAGAAGGCCCGCCGGAGCGGGCCTTTCGACATCCTTGTCGACCGGAGGAGTGCCCCCGGCAATGGTCCTTACTTCTGGAACGGGTAGTAGCGGAAGGACGCCATCACGGTGTTCATGCTGGTCTTCGCCGCAACGCCATTGGCGTCCGTGAAGGAATCCGCGGTGGTGTGGGAAACCTGCAGACCGGTCTGCATGTAGCCCATGTCGCCCTGGTAGAACTTGTACCAGCCACCCACCGTTGCCTGCGCGACCTTCTCGAGGTTGCAGGAGGCGCCAGAGCTGGAGAACGCCGTGCAGGTGGCGTTGTTCGTGCCGACCTGCGAGCCGTAGCCGTAGCCACCACCCAGGTCGTTGCGGTCGGCCTTTTCTTCGCCGGCATAGGCGTAGAGGTCGATCACCGGGGTCGGGTGTGCCACCAGGCCGAACAGGATCTGCGTCGACTTGATGGTGGAGATTTCACCCAGATGGTTGGTGGTGTAGTCCGGCAGCTGCGACGAGCCGTAGCGACCGACGCCGTCACCCGTCAGGATGCTGGCCTGGAAGTCCACCAGCTTGGGCACTACGGGCAGGATGAAGTTGGCGCCGAAGCTGCTGGCGGATTCGCGGCTGTTGCCGCCGTTGGCCGGCTTGACGGCTGCGCCCGTGCCCGGATCAACGCGGTCACGGAAGTTGCGCACCATGCCGATCACTTCGTAGTGACCGAAGCCGGGATCCAGGGCGACCTTGGCAATGGCATCGGGCAGTCCGTCCACGGTGTACTGGGACGAGTTCATGTTGGCGCCGCCAGCCTGGGTGGTCACCACGGTGATGCCGTTGGACTTGGCATTGGCCGGGATCGCCTGCGGGCTTTCGATGGACACGGCGGCCGTCAGGGCGTTGCTGAACTTCTGGGTCAGACGCAGCTGGGGATTGCGGGTCCAGGAGAAGCCCGGAACGTACTGGGCTTCGATGGTCATCGGGGCGTTTTCCTTGCGGGCCACGATGCCGGACTTGTTCTGGGTCACCAGGGACCAGGCCTGGCCGGCCAGGATCTGGAAGCCGCTGTCGGTGGTGTAGTCCGTGAAGATCTGACGGATACGCGGCGTGTAGCTGTTGCTTTCCGTGGAGTTGGCGGTCACAGCGGCGCCGAGGAAGTCGCCTTCGTAGTAGGCTTCAGCCTTGCCACCGTTGATTTCCGGGCCCTGCACCAGCAGCGACAGGCGGCTCTGGCGGGCGGTCATGCGGAAGTCGCTCAGGTAGTAGGCATCGCTGCCACGCAGCGGGATGGCCTGGTACTTGGAGGCGATGTCGGCCACCTGGTCGTGATTGCGGTACACCGATTCGGCCGCGATGAAGCCACCCACCGTCAGCTTCACGTTCCCCAGATTGAAGCTGGGGCCGGAGCCGGTAAGGGCCTGGTCGTCGGCGAATGCAACGGCGGAGGCGCCGGCAAGGCCCAGTCCGAGGGCAATGGCGCTGGTAAGAGCAGAGATTTTCATGGTTTCCCCTTTGGTGACAGTGGCATAGCGGCGATACAGGCATCGGGATGCAGCGGCGTGAATCACCTGCCACAACCTGGTTCCGGCATCAGTCCGGTGGACCCGGGGCGGACTACCTGATGGGTCAGCCCCGTTTCCTTGCCGCGCATCCTATGGCGGTCATCTTACAAATTTATGACGATTCCTCGGCGCTTGTCGGGGCGCCTGATTACCGGCGTCCGCAGCGGCGGGCGCCAAGATGACCAAATTTTCACTGGCGGGGCGAGGCAGGACGGCGCCATGCTCGTCTCCAATCATGCCTTTGACCGGGTTCACCCCTTCCTGCCCATGCCTCGCATACTTGCCATTGAAGATGACGAAACCACTGCCAACGAGATCGTGGCCGAGCTGGAAGGTCACGGCTTTTCGGTGACGTTGGCGCGCAATGGTCAGGAGGGGCTGCGTTGTGCCCTGCAGGGCGAGTTCGACGCCATTACCCTGGATCGCATGCTGCCCGGGCTGGACGGGCTCGATGTTGTGTCCGCCTTGCGCAATGCGGGGC
>DASSUO010000249.1:0-26027 GCA_035706925.1 Moraxellaceae bacterium | reverse complement strand
CCACAAGCTCTCGGCCCAGTGGGAACACACCATCCTCGTGACCGAGACCGGCGTGGAGGTCCTGACCGCCCGCGCCGAAGAAGACCTGAGCTTCCTCACCGCCTGATCCGGAGTCCTGCCATGGGCGCTGACCTCGACCTCGCCTTCGATACCGAGCTCTTCGACGCACGCTCCCTCGAGACGGGGGAGGCGCTCCCGCGCACTGCCTATCGCGAGGCCATCCGCAGGGCCCGCGAGGTTCTCTTCGAGCGCTTCAAGGCCGGCGAAGACATCCGCAAGCTGGTGAATGCGCGCGCCTGGGTGTGCGACCAGCTGCTGGCGCACGCCTGGCGCTGTCTCGGCCTGGACCGCTTCGGCGACGTCGCGCTTCTGGCCGTCGGGGGCTATGGCCGCGGGGAATTGCATCCGGGCTCCGACATCGACGTGATGATCCTGCACAGCCAGGAGTCGCTGGGCGAAGCAGAAAGTACGTCGGTCTCCGACTTCATCACCCTGCTGTGGGACCTGGGCCTTGAGATCGGCGCCAGCGTACGCTCCCTTGCCGAATGCGTGGAAGCCGCCCGCGAAGACATCACCATTGCCACCAACCTGATGGAATCGCGCACCATCACCGGTGACGAACAGTTGCGCGTACACATGCAGGCCCTGACCGGCCCCGAGCACCTCTGGCCCGGCAAGGAGTTCTTCAAGGCCAAGTGGGACGAGCAGATCGAGCGCCACGCCAAACACAACAACACCGAATACAACCTGGAACCGGACATCAAGAACGCACCGGGCGGCCTGCGCGACATCCAGACCATTGCCTGGGTCGCCAAGCGCCACTTCGGTGCCAGCACGCTGGAAGACCTCGTCGGCCACGGCTTCCTGACCGAGGCCGAATACCGCCAGCTGAACGAGGGCCTGACGCTCCTGTGGCGCATCCGCTTCGCTCTGCACATGATTGCCGGGCGCAGCGAAAACCGGCTGCTGTTCGACTTCCAGCGTCAGGTGGCGCTGATGTTCGGATTTGCCGACAGCAACGCCAACCGCGCTGTCGAGCAGCTCATGAAGGCCTACTACCGTGCAGCCATGAACATCTCGATGCTCAACGAAATGCTGCTGCAGTATTTCGACGAAGCCATCCTGCGCGCAAACGAATCCGCCGTGATCACGCCGATCAATTCCCGGTTTCAGCTTCGCGACGGCTACATTGACGCCATCAACGACGACGTGTTCCGGCGTACGCCCTCCGCGCTGATCGAGATCTTCGTGATCCTGGGCAACGATGCCGAAATCGTCGGCGTCCGGGCCAGCACCATCCGCCTCATCATGGAAAGCGCGGAACTGATCGACGAAAAGTTCCGCAACGACATCCGCAACACCTCGCTGTTCATGGAGCTGCTGCGCTGCAAGCATGCGCTGTTTTCTTCATTGCGTCGCATGAAGCGCTACGGCATTCTCGGCCGCTACATTCCGGCATTCGGCGCCATCATCGGCCAGATGCAGTACGACCTCTTCCACATCTATACCGTGGATGCGCACACGCTGCTCGTTCTGAAGAACATGCGCCGCTTCCGCTATCCGGAAGTCGAAGAAAAGTACCCGGTCGTCGCCAAGGTCGCGCAACGCCTGCCCAAGATCGAACTGCTCTACCTGGCCGGCCTGTTCCACGACATCGCCAAAGGCCGAGGGGGGGACCACTCCGAACTGGGCGCCGTCGACGCGCACGAATTCTGCCTGCACCACGGCCTCGGCAAGTGGGACGCCAATCTGGTGGCCTGGCTGGCACAGAGTCACCTGATGATGTCCATGACGGCACAGAAGAAGGACGTGTCCGATCCGGACGTCATCAACGAATTTGCGCAAAAGGTGGGCGACATCGTCCACCTGGATTACCTGTACGCCCTGACGGTCGCCGACATCTGTGCCACCAATCCCACGTTGTGGAACTCCTGGCGCGCCTCGCTGCTGCGCCAGCTCTACACGCAGACCAAGCGCGCCATCCGCCGCGGCCTGGGCAACCCCATCGACAAACAGGAATGGATTGCCGAAACACGCGCCGCCGCCCTCGAAATCCTCGACAACGAGAATGTTGTCGAGGCCGAGGTCAACCGCATCTGGGACCAGCTGGGTGACGATTACTTCCTGCGCGAGAGCGCCCAGGACATTGCCTGGCATACCCGCGCCATCCTGCAGCACCCTCAGGGTGGCGGCCCCCTCGTGCTGGTTCGCCAGAGCCACAGCGAGCAGTTCGAGGGCGCCACGCAGATCTTCGTTTATACACGCGACATGCCCAACCTGTTCGCCGCCTCCGTGGCGGCGCTGGACCAGCTCCACCTCACGGTCATGGATGCGCGCATCATCACGGCGCAGTCGAATTTTTCGCTCGACAGCTACATCGTGCTCGATGAGAACGGCGCCTCCATCACGGATCCGACACGCCTCGACTACATTCGCGACACGCTGGTGCGCACGCTGTCGAATCCCGAGCAGTTCCCCGACATCGTCAAACGGCGGATGCCGCGGCAACTTCGGCACTTCGACGTGAAAACGCAGATCAACATCAGCCAGGACCCGGCCAATCCGCGCACCATCGTGGAAGTCATTACCCTGGACCGTCCGGGACTCCTTGCCCGCATCGGGCGCCTGTTCATGGAGTGCGGCGTGTCCCTGCAGAACGCACGAATTGCCACCCTGGGCGAGCGTGCCGAAGACGTTTTCTTCATCACCGACAAGCAGCACCAGCCCATTACCGACCCGGCACTGTGCGAACAGCTGGCACAGGCTCTCCGGGACCAGCTCGACCAGGCCGCCTGAGACGAACCACGCATGAATCCCGATCTTGGCCACCTGCAGGCCTATCCTTTCGAAAAACTGGCCGCCCTGTTCAGGGGCGCCACGCCGCCCGCCGGCCTCAAGCCGATCGCGCTCTCCATCGGCGAGCCGAAGCATCCGGCGCCGGCGTTCGTGAAAGACATCCTGGTGCAGCACATGGGCGGCCTGTCGGCCTACCCGACGACCAAAGGCATCCCCGAGCTGCGTCAGGCAATTGCGTCCTGGCTTGTCCATCGCTTCAACCTGATGGACGTGAACGAGGACACGCAGGTGCTGCCCGTCAACGGGACCCGCGAAGCGCTGTTCTCCTTCACCCAGGCCGTCATCGACCGTACGAAGCGGCCGCTGGTAGTCATGCCCGACCCCTTCTACCAGATCTACGAAGGAGCGGCCCTGCTGGCCGGCGCGGAGCCTTATTTCCTTCCCACCACAGCCGCCAACGGATTCGTGCCGGACTACGATGCGGTCCCCGACGAAGTGTGGGAGCGATGCCAGTTGCTGTTCCTGTGCTCGCCCGGCAATCCCACCGGCGCCGTCACCGGACGCGAAACCCTGCGCAAGCTGGTGGCACTGGCCGATCGCTTCGATTTCGTCATTGCCTCGGACGAGTGCTACTCGGAGATCTATTTCGACGAGGCCGCCCCTCCGGTGGGCTTATTGCAGGCCTGCGCCGGCATGGGTCGTCATGATTACCGCCGCTGCGTCGTGTTCCACTCACTCTCCAAGCGGTCCAACCTGCCGGGCATGCGGTCAGGTTTCGTTGCCGGCGATGCCGCCCTGCTCGGCCCTTACCTGCAGTACCGTACCTATCACGGCTCAGCGATGCCCGTGCAGCACCAGCAGGCCTCTATCGCAGCCTGGAAGGACGAGGCCCATGTCCGCGACAACCGCCGTGAGTACACCGCGAAATTCGCCGCGTTCCGCGAAATCGTCGGGGACGCGATGGCGCTTACCCAGCCGGATGCCGGCTTCTATTTCTGGGCGAAGACGCCGATCGCCGATGACGAATTTTCGCGCCGGCTGTATGAGTCAACGCATGTAACCGTATTGCCCGGACGCTTTCTTGGTCGCGACGTCAATGGCACAAATCCTGGTGCCGGCTATGTGCGCATGGCCCTGGTCGCCCCGCTGGACGAATGCAACGAAGCCGCACGCCGCATCCGCGACTTCGTTAAAGCGCTGTAACCCCGGCTCAGCACAGACCGGCGCTACGGCAATACACAATCAACCCCACACACGACCGACCCGCAGGAGCGGCTGCAGCGGCGAAGCCACCAGCCACAAAGCGCTTCGGCGCTCACATTGCGCATAGCGGCTGAAGCCACTCCTGCGGCAAGAATTTATTGAACTGAACGGAGACATCCATGAGCCTGCAACACCTGATCGAAGACGCCTTCGAGCGTCGCGCCGAATTTTCCCCGTCCAGCGCACCTGCTGATGTCCGCAATGCCGTGAATGAGGCGCTGTCCGCCCTGGATGCCGGTACCTTGCGCGTAGCCGAGAAGGTCAACGGCGAATGGCAGGTGAACCAGTGGCTGAAGAAGGCGGTGTTGCTGTCCTTCCGCCTCAATGACAACGCGCCCATTGCGGGCGGCGGTGGCATGCAGTTCTTCGACAAGGTCCAGACGAAGTTCGCCGACTGGACGGCCGAACAGTTCCAGAAGGCCGGCATTCGCGTGGTGCCGCCGGCTGTCGCACGTCGCGGCTCCTTCATTGCGCGCAACACGGTGCTCATGCCGTCGTATGTAAACATTGGCGCCTACGTCGACGAAGGCACGATGGTCGACACCTGGGCCACCGTCGGCTCCTGCGCGCAAATCGGCAAGAACGTGCACCTCTCGGGCGGCGTAGGCATCGGCGGCGTACTGGAGCCGCTGCAGGCCAATCCGACCATCATCGAAGACAACTGCTTCATCGGTGCCCGGTCCGAAGTCGTCGAAGGCGTCATCATCGGAGAAGGCTCCGTGCTGTCCATGGGAGTCTTCATCGGACAGTCCACTCCCATCTATAACCGCGAAACCGGCGAAATCAGCTATGGCCGCGTGCCAGCCGGTTCGGTGGTCGTGGCCGGCTCCCTGCCGCGCGACAATGGTCGCTACAGCCTGACCTGCGCCGTGATCGTCAAGCAGGTCGATGCACAGACCCGCAGCAAGACGTCCGTCAATGACCTGCTGCGCCTTGCCGACTGAGCCATGCCCACGATCTATGGCATCAAGAACTGTGACACGATGAAAAAGGCCTTTGCCTGGCTGGAGACGGCCGGCATCCGCTACGACTTCCATGACTACAAGAAGTCAGGCATCGATGCCGGTACGCTCGAACGCTGGGAAAAGGTCCTCGGGTGGGAAACCCTGCTCAACCGTCGCGGTACGACCTGGCGCAAACTCGACGAGGCCACGCAGGCCTCGGTCGATCGCGCCAGCGCACTGCGCCTGATGCAGGAGCAACCCTCCCTGATCAAGCGCCCTGTTGTGGAAGGTGGCAAGACGCTACTGTGTGGCTTCGATGCTGACGCCTGGCACAAGGCTCTGGTCGACTGACGGAATGCGGGGTCCGACCCCGCGCCGGCACGGGCCACGAACGCCAGTGCCGGCAATCGGCCCGCAAGGGTCCGCCTGACACGGACAACAAGGAGAATGCCCCATGTCACGCAGCACCGTACTGTCATCCCTGCTCTCGCAGCATCGCCGTATCGCCCTTGCCACCATCCTGTGCACGCTGCCTCTGGCGCAGTTCGCACAGGCGGATACCCCCCTGCCCTACCAGCGAGTCTCGTTCTCCACCGAAGTGGCGCGGGAAATTCCCAACGACCAGATGAACGCCGTTCTCAGCGTTGAGCTTTCCGACAAGGATCCGGCCGTGGTCGCGCAGCAGATCGCCACCTTGATGAACGAGGCGCATCGCAAGGCCACTGCCTATCCCGTCGTGAAGACGACCTCCGGCAGCCAGAACACCTGGCCCGTCTATACGCGGAGCGCCGCCAACCCGAGCCGGCTGGACAGCTGGCGCGGCCGCGCCGAAATCCGCCTCGAGTCCCGCGACTTCAAGGCGGCGAGCGAGCTGATTGCCAAGCTGCAGGAAAAACTCCAGCTCAACAGCCTCTCCTTCAGCGTTGCCGCTGATACCCGCCGGAAGCTGGAGGACGCCATGACAAGCGAAGCCATTGCCGCCTTTCGTGCCCGCGCCGAAACGGTGCGCACGTCATGGAGTGCCTCCGGCTACCGCCTCGTCGACATGAACCTGGGCTCGGCCGGCGGTCCTCCGCCCTACATGCCCATGGTCCGCGCGATGAAGGCCATGGATGGTCCCGAGGCCGTGCCGGCACAGGACCTGGCAGGCGGAGACACCCGCCTTGTGGTAAATGTATCCGGCAGCATCGAACTGTTGCCCTGACGGCCCCTGCGAGAAAAGAACAATGAGCAAGAATCGCTATTTCTTTGGCAAGAAGACCCTGATCACCGGCGCCGGCAGCGGCATTGGCCGTGCCACCGCCCTCGAGCTGGCGCAGGCCGGCGCACACCTTCTCCTCACTGACATCAATCGAGACAGCATTGAGCAGACCGCCGTCAAGGCACGTGCACTGGGCGCGGAAGTCGAGACTCACGTGGTCGACGTTTCAGACTTCGACGACATGCGGGCGCTGGCAGACAAGGTTCATCGGGAGCATGGCGCCCTCGACGTCCTCATCAATAACGCCGGCGTCGGAATTGGCGGCGACTTCCTTTCCACACCCGTGGAAGACTGGCACTGGGTGATCGGGATCAACCTCATGGGTGTGGTGCATGGCTGCAAGGTGTTCGCGCCCCCCATGGTCACGCGAAAGAGCGGTCATATCGTCAATATTGCCTCAGCCGCCGGCTACTATGCGCCCCCTGACATGACCGCCTATTCGGCCAGCAAGCATGCGGTGATGGGTCTGACAGAGTCGCTGCGGGCGGAGTTCGCTCCCTATGACATCGGCGTGTCGGCCATCTGCCCGGGCGTCATCAATACCAACATCGTCGCCAGCAGCCGCATGCACGGATCGACGGGTCAAAGCCAGCAAAAGCTCGTCGCCTTCTACAAACGACGCAACTACGGTCCGGAACATGTCGCACGCGCGGTGGCCGATGCCATCCGCCAGAACAAGGCAGTCGTGCCGGTCAGTCCTGAAGCCTGGGTCATGTACGAAGCCAAGCGCCTGACCCCCGGCCTCATGGACTGGATGGCCAAGAGCCCGGTCCTGCGCAAGCTGCGCCCCTGAGTATCGAAAAGCGGTTCAGTACGATTTCATCGATACGATGAAAAAAGCCGGCAATTGCCGGCTTTTTCATTCCCCCGGGAACTGGCTACCAGCCGGTACCACCAGTTGCCCTCGCCTGCTGCATCAGACACTTCATTTCGCGCACGGCCCCGGCAAGTCCGGAAAACACGGCGCGCGCGACAATGGCATGTCCGATGTTCAGTTCATGAATCGCCGGCAGAGCCGCAATCCGCTGTGTGTTGTGATAATGCAGTCCGTGGCCGGCATTAACCACCAGCCTGCCCGCGGCATAGTTCACCGCGTCGCGAATACGGGCAAATTCCGCTTCCTCTGCTTCCCTTGACTCCGCTTCGGCATACGCCCCGGTGTGGATCTCGATCGTCGGGGCGCCAGCGCGGAGAGCCGCATCAATTTGTCGCTCGTCCGCATCAATGAAGAGCGACACATCGATGCCGAGTTTGCCAAGGCGCTGACAGGCTGCCTTGATCTTGTCGAATTGGCCGGCCACATCGAGCCCGCCCTCGGTCGTCAGTTCCTCGCGCTTTTCCGGCACGAGGCAGGCGTGCACCGGCCGGACCTCTTCGCAGAAACGCAGCATTTCCTCGGTCACGGCCATTTCAAAATTCATGCGGGTCTGCAGCACCTGCGCAATCAGCCGGACATCCCTCTCCTGGATGTGGCGACGGTCTTCACGCAGGTGCAAGGTGATGCCGTCGGCACCTGCCTCTTCGGCGACGATGGCCGCCTGCACCGGATCAGGATAACGCGTGCCACGTGCCTGACGCAGCGTGGCGACATGGTCAATGTTCACACCAAGGAAGATCGGTTTCATTTCAGGTCCTGTGCAGAAAGGAAAAGCTCCCGGCTCTTGAGGGGCCGCGGCCCCAGCAGACGCGCAAGGGCAAGACGGTGAAGCCGCTTGGCCGCGGCGGCGGCAGCTGGCTCGGCAAAATCTCCGCGGGCCAGACTCAACAGTGCATCGCCGGAATACGTGCCGGCATGTGCGGCAGCCACCGTGAATCCGCGCTCAGGATGATAATCGTAGTCGAGTCCGGATCGTACCGCTTCACCACGGACAGGATCATGGCCGTAGTCGATGCCATAACCCAGGACATCCAGCAGCTCCGCCTCGAACCGGCGCAACAATGGCTCTGGCGGCTCGCGCTGGGCCAGATGCCCCAATGTGCCCGCATACGTCACGAACAGCGCGGGCTGCGGCTCTTCGCGCGGAAGGAGCCTGATCAGAAGTTCATTGAGATAAAAGCCACTGAATAGTGCGGTGCCCGCCAGCGGCAACGCCGGCCCTGCGGCCTCCACGCGCTGTATCGACTTCAGTTCCCCCGCGCCGGAGGCCTCCAGCATCAGTGGCTGGAACAGCTGTGGGATGCCGCCCCGGTTACGCCGCCCCCCACGCCAGCTTCCGGACACACGCCCCGCTTCGGCACTGAATACCTCGACCAGCAGACTGGTCTCACGGTACGCACGGGTATGCAGGAAGTACGCATGAAGCAAAGCGCCCATCGCGTGGTCAGTCGCTGTAGCCCAGGCTCTTCAGGGCGCGCTCGTCATCGGACCAACCGCTTTTTACTTTCACCCACAGGGACAACATGACCTTGCCGCCGAAAAGGCGTTCCATGTCCACCCGGGCCTCGGAGCCGATCTGCTTGAGTCGCTGCCCGCCTTCGCCGATGACGATGGCCTTCTGACCGTCCCGCTCCACGAGGATCAGCGCACTGATGCGCTTCAGGCGGCCCTCTTCTTTGAACTCCTCGATTTCGACGGTGAGTTCATACGGAACCTCTTCGCCCAGTTGCCGCATGATCTTCTCGCGCACGATCTCGGCAGCAAGGAAGCGCGGCGAGCGGTCGGTAATCTGATCTTCGGGGAAAAATGGCGCCGAAAAAGGCAGGCGCGCCGCAACCAGCTCCTGCAAACGGGGCAGATTGTGTCCTTTCAGCGCAGATACCGGCACCACCTCGACGAAACCATGGAGCTTTACAAGCTCATCGATGCGCGGAAGCAGCGCGTCCTTGTCGTCGATCGTGTCAACCTTGTTGATGATGAGCATGACGGGCAAGCCGGAGGCCTTGACCTTTTCCAGCACCAGGTCATCGTCCGGCACCCATTTCAGGCCATCCACCACAAACAGCACCAGATCGACGTCGCGCAGCGACGACGTGGCCGCACGATTCATGTAGCGATTGATTGCCTTGCGCTCTTCGGCATGGATGCCCGGTGTATCGACATATACCGTTTGCGACTTGTCGCCGGTGACGATGCCGAGGATGCGATGACGTGTCGTTTGCGGCTTGCGGGACGTGATACTGAGCTTCTGGCCGAGAATGTGGTTCATCAGGGTCGACTTGCCCACATTGGGGCGCCCCACGATGGCCACATAGCCGCAGCGAAACTCTGTCGGCGCGTCAGTGGATTTGCCGAAAAACTGGTTGATGACGTCGTCGTTACTCATTGCGGTCCTTGACCCCGAGTTGTTGCAGGGCCTCTGCGGCGGCTTCCTGCTCAGCCTGGCGCCGACTGGCGCCATTGCCGCACGTGGGCGCCGACAAGCCGGGCACCTCGCAGGTCACCTGGAAAAACTGGTTGTGGGCCTCACCCTCGATGCCCACTACGGTATACACCGGCAGCGGCTGTCGCCGCCCCTGCAGGAACTCCTGCAACCGGCTCTTGGAATCCTTGATCGCGGTTTCCTGGCCGACTGTTTCCAGCCGGGTGCCAAACCAGGCATGCAGCCGTTGCCGGCAGACTTCGATATCGCCCGTATCGCGATAAATCGCGCCCAGAACGGCCTCTACCGTGTCGGCCAGGATCGACTCACGACGAAATCCGCCGCTCTTGAGCTCACCCGCGCCGAGACGCAAATGGTCACCGAGGCGCAGGTCTCGACCGACCGAGGCCAGCGTGTCCTGCTTGACCAGCAAGGCACGAAGGCGTGACAGACGCCCTTCGTTCTCCTGCGGGAACCGGTCGTACAGATAGTCGGCAATCAGGAAGTTGAGAATGGAGTCGCCCAGAAACTCCAGGCGCTCATTGTTGCGCGCACCGCTGACACTGCGATGGGTAAGCGCAAGATCCAGCCAGGTCAGATCGCGGAATTCATGTCCCAGCGCCTCGATGAGGCGCTGGGCGGGTTCATTCAAGTTCGGCCTTGAGCTCACTGCCATAGGTCTTCTGGAAGTGCATCACCACGTCGACATTGCCGAGGAAATGCTGCCGTACCTCGTAGTCGACATCGACGGTGAGCTTGTGATCATCAAAGGTGTACTTGAAGTCGTCCGGGCTCTTGTCGCGGATGTTGTTGATCTGGAAGCGGTCGGACAGGCCGCGCTTGAAATCTTCAATGCTGTTGGCGCGACCGTCGCGGAACAGCGAGATGATGATCTTGTCGATCGTGTAATTGTCATAGTAGGCCGGGCCGACCACAGCGGCGACCTTGATGGCAGTGCCGAACATGCCGAGGAGGACCAGCAGACCGACATAAGACATACCCGATTGCCAACGACGCATAGAAGTCCTGCCTCCCGAAACTGGCATTGTAATGTTATCCCCGCGGCGGCGAGGTCAATCGACCTTACCATCGCGCCCGAATACCGGCAAATGGAGCCCGGGATCCTTGTGCATCCAGATGATGGATGCGCGCCCTACGATATAGCGGTCAGGCACGAAGCCCCAGAACCGGCTGTCGCGACTATTGTCACGATTGTCGCCCATCATGAAGTAACTGTCCGCCGGTACCGCCCACTCTCCCTGCGGACTTCCCATTTCCCGACCATCCTCATGCCGGATGAGGTGGTTCGCGTGACCCGTCTGCTCATTGAAATAGAGCTCCCAGGACTCGGCGCCCGGAAACGCCGCCGGCGTCCTGACAAGCTCGGTTCCGTTCACCCAGACGTGGCCGTCAACGACACGAATGTGATCACCCGGCAGGCCGATCACCCGCTTGATGAAGTTCTGAGACGGATTCTCAGGGTATTTGAACACCATGATGTCGCCCCGTTGCGGCTTGCCCACCGGCACGAGATGCGTTCCCAGCACCGGGAGTCGCAAGCCGTAGGCATATTTGTTGACCAGGATGTAGTCGCCCACCTGAAGGGTCGGCAGCATGGATCCGGAAGGAATGGTGAACGGCTCGAACAGGAAGGAGCGCAGCAGCCACACCACCAGCAAGACCGGAAAGAACGAGTGCGCGTACTCGACCAGCACGGACTCACGCATCTCCTTGTCAGTCAGGTGGGCAATCGCCTCCTCGGGAACATCACCTTCCGTGCCTGCACGCAGGCGACCGACAGCGGCCGCCGTGCGTACCACGCGGCGCGGCTTGAGCATGACGAGGTCGAAGCCCCAGATGGCGCCGGACCCCAGCACCAGCAGGGTCAGGAACAGTGCAATATCAAAATCCATGGAAATGCGTCCGTCAGGTCCGGTTTATTTGTCGACTTTCAGTACGGCCAGGAAGGCTTCCTGCGGAATTTCCACGCGGCCGACCTGCTTCATGCGCTTTTTGCCTTCTTTCTGCTTTTCGAGCAGCTTCTTCTTTCGCGATACGTCGCCGCCATAGCACTTGGCCAGCACGTCCTTGCGCATCGCCTTCACCGTCTGGCGCGCAATTACCTGATTGCCGATGGCTGCCTGGATGGCCACATCGAACATCTGTCGGGGAATCAGCTCCTTCATCTTCTCGACAATGGCGTTGCCGCGATAACGGGCATTGTCGGCATGGCAGATCATGGCGAGCGCATCGACGCGCTCGCCATTGATGAGAATGTCGACACGCACCAGCCGCGACGCTTCAAAACGGTTGAAGGCATAGTCCAGGGAGGCATATCCGCGGGACACCGACTTCAGGCGGTCAAAGAAATCCAGGACGACCTCGCCCATGGGAATGTCATAAGTGACCGCCACCTGCTTGCCATGGAACAGCAGGTTCTTCTGCACGCCTCGGCGCTCCTGCGCCAGCTTGATGACGTCCCCCACAAACTCCGGCGGCACGAGGATATGACATTCCGCGATGGGCTCACGGAACTCCTCCACCGAGCCGACATCAGGAAGCTTGGACGGATTGTCGACGTAGACGATGTCGCCCGTGCGCTTGACGATCTCGTAGATCACGGTCGGCGCCGTGGTCAGCAAGTCCAGGTTGTATTCGCGCTCCAGACGCTCCTGCACGATCTCCATATGCAACATGCCGAGGAAGCCACAGCGAAAGCCGAAGCCCAGCGCGTCGGACGATTCCGGCTCATAAAACAGTGCGGAGTCATTCAGGGTGAGCTTGGCGAGCGCATCTCGGAATGGCTCGTAATCGTCCGACGAGATCGGAAACAGGCCAGCATATACCTGCGGTTTCACCTTCTTGAAGCCGGGCAGCATGGCCACATCCGGCGTCGCGGAAAGGGTCAGCGTATCGCCCACCGGCGCGCCAAAAATGTCCTTGATGCCGGCGATGACAAAGCCCACTTCGCCGGCTTCCAGCTGACCGGTCTCCTGGTGCTTGGGATTGAACACTCCGACGCTGGTCACCAGATGCGTCTGACCGGTGCTCTTGACCAGGATCTTGTCGCCCTTCTTCACACGGCCGTTCTTGATGCGGACCAGCGACACCACGCCCAGGTAATTGTCGAACCAGGAGTCGATGATGAGGGCTTGAAGCGGCGCCTCGCGATCACCCTGCGGTGCCGGAATGCGGTCAACCAGGGCATCCAGCAATTCGGGCACGCCAAGGCCGGTCTTGGCCGAGACGCGGCATGCATCCTCCGCCTCCACACCGATGACTTCTTCGATTTCAGTGCATACCGCTTCCGGATCGGCCTGGGGCAGATCGATCTTGTTGAGCACCGGCATCACTTCCAGACCCTGGTCCAGCGCCGTGTAGCAGTTCGCCACGGACTGCGCTTCAACACCCTGGGCCGCATCCACCACCAGCAGCGCACCTTCGCAGGCCGCCAGTGAACGGGAAACCTCGTAGGAAAAGTCGACATGGCCCGGCGTGTCGATGAAGTTCAGCTGATAGCGCTGACCATCCTTCTTGCTCGTGTGGTAAAGCGTGACCGAATGCGCCTTGATGGTGATGCCGCGCTCACGCTCCAGATCCATGGAATCCAGGACCTGGGCCTGCATTTCGCGCTCGTCCAGCCCCCCGCACAGCTGGATGAACCGGTCAGCCAGGGTCGACTTGCCGTGGTCGATATGGGCAATGATGGAAAAGTTACGGATGTGCTTGATGTCGGTCACGGGCTTACCACGAGGGGGGATGGGTGCAAAGGCGCGGATTCTACCCGAATCGACCAGCCGCCGGCAGGCCGCTGGCGGTGCAAAAGTAAAAGGCCCTGCCCGCCGGCCGCCCGGCAAATGGGTCCACCCAGGCGGACCAGGAACACGGGGCGGAGTGGGGGCTCCGCCCCGCCGTGGTCAATTTTTGCGTGAGCCGGGCTTGTCGGCTGGCTTGTCCGCCTCGGCCGGCGCCAGACGCAATGCCAGGATCAGGGGCTGTCCCCGGCGGTTGACCGCCATCGGCAACGCCTTGCCGGCAGGGAGATCCTTCGCCATCTCCACGAAGGCGTGGCTGTCAGCCACCGGCTTGCCCCGAAGCGCCGTAATGACGTCGCCCGGGCGCAGTCCGGCATCGGCGGCGGCGCCCTCGGTCAACTGCAGGATGACCACGCCCCCGTCAATCTTCAGCGCCGTCTTTTCTTCTGCCGACAGATCCCGCACCGAAGAGATCCCGAGGCGGCTCAGGTCAGGCTTGGCCGGCTTTCCGGACTTGATGGACGTCGCCGCGGTTTCGTCTTCAGGCAGTGCCGCCACCGTGAAATTCACCGTCCGCGGCTTGCCGTCGCGCACCACCGTCAGCGGATACACCCCACCCACCTTCGCCCGGCCGACCATCTGTGGCAGGTCCGTGGCCAGATTGATGTCCCGACCATTGAACTGGGTGATCACGTCGCCATCCTTCAATCCGGCCTTTTCGGCCGGCGTACCGGGCAATACCTTGGACACCAGCGCCCCGGCCGGTTTGGCCAGTCCAAAGGCATCGGCGAGATCCCGCGTGATTTCCTGGGTCACCACGCCGAGGTAGCCGCGGGCCACATGGCCCGACGCCTTGATCTGCTCGACAGACTCCATCGCCACATCGATGGGAATGGCGAATGACAGCCCCATGAAGCCGCCAGAGCGGCTGTAAATCTGGGAATTGATGCCGACGACATCGCCCTGCATGTTGAGCAGCGGCCCCCCGGAATTCCCCGGATTGATGGCGACGTCAGTCTGGATGAACGGCACATAGGCCTCATTGGGAAGGGCACGGGCCTTGGCACTGACAATGCCGGAGGTTACCGAGTAGTCGAAGCCGAAGGGAGAGCCGATTGCCAGCACCCACTCTCCCACCTGCAGCTGCTCCGGATTGCCAATTCGCAGTACTGGCAGATCCTTTGCATCAATCTTGAGCAGCGCCACGTCCGAACGCTCGTCGGTTCCGACCACCTCGGCATCGAGCTCGCGGCGGTCGTTCAGGCGCACGGTAACCTTGTCGGCCCCCTGCACCACATGATTATTGGTCAGGACATATCCGTCCTTGCTGATGATGAATCCTGAGCCGAACGACTGGCGATCCTGTGGCGCCGGCGCAAAATTGAAATCGTCACCAAAGAAGCGGCGGAAAATTTCCGGTACTTCCTGCTGCTGGCCGACACGTCCCTTGGCCTTTGCCGACGCGCTGATGTTTACGACAGCCTTGCTGGCTTCGGCCACCAGGGGCCGGAAATCGGGTACCTCTGCGCGGGCGGCTCCTCCGCCGACAAGCACCACGATGGCTACCATCCGTACGAACACGGATCGAAGGGGTGACGACATGCTGATCTCTCCTGGCAACAGGCTGACGGCGCCCGAAGAAAAGGATCGCCGCGGTGACCCGCAACTTAGCGAACGCTCCCCCGAGCTGAACATTAGGAATTTGTAAGCAAGCGCGCCATGACGTCAACCGGGCCCGCGGGATCGGGCCATTGGCGACGCTACGCCGGCATTTCCGCCCGTCCATCCACCCGCCTATACTAGGCGCCCGCCCTTTTGCCGGCACTCTGCCTTCCGGAAATCTCCCATGACCGACCACGTGCACGATGTCCTCATCATCGGCAGCGGCGCCGCCGGCCTGACCCTGGCGCTCAAGCTGGGGCCCTCCGTGAGGGTTGCCGTGCTGTCCAAGGCTGAACTGACCGCCGCCAGCACCTATTACGCCCAGGGCGGCGTGGCAGCCGTCATGGACGAAACCGATTCAACTGAAGCGCACGTCGCCGACACGCTGGTGGCCGGCGCGGGGCTTTGTCACGAAGACGCCGTCAATTTCACGGTTGAGCAAGGTCCCGAGGCCATGCGCTGGCTGATCGAGCAAGGAGTACGCTTCACGCTCGATGCGGATGAGCAACCCCACCTGACCCGGGAAGGGGGCCACTCGCACCGCCGCATCCTGCATGCCGCAGATGCCACCGGGCGCGCCATTTCCACGACGCTGCTGGCCCGCGTGCAGGAATGCCCCAACGTCGAACTGCTGGAAAACCGCGTGGCGGTGGACCTCATCACGAGCCACAAACTCGGACAGACTGGCGAGAACCGGGTGTTGGGGGCCTATGTGCTGAATACCCGGACCGGCGAAGTCGAGGTGTTCCGGGCACGTTTTGTTGCCGTGGCGACTGGCGGCGCCAGCAAGGCCTACCTCTATACAAGCAATCCTGACATTGCGACGGGAGACGGCATTGCCATGGCATGGCGCGCGGGTTGCCGTGTCGCAAACCTGGAGTTCAACCAGTTCCATCCCACTTGCCTCTATCATCCGCAAGCCAAATCGTTCCTGATCACCGAGGCGATGCGTGGCGAAGGCGCGTACCTGCGACTGCCGAATGGCGAGCGATTCATGCCGCGGTTCGATTCACGCGCCGAATTGGCTCCCCGCGACATTGTCGCGCGGGCCATCGACTATGAGATGAAGCGTCTGGGTATCCGGTGCGTCTACCTCGACATAACGCACAAACCTGCCGAGTTCATCACCAGCCACTTCCCCAATATCCACCAGAAGTGCCTGGAATACGGAATCGACATTACCAAAGATCCGATTCCGGTCGTGCCGGCCGCGCATTTCACCTGTGGCGGGGTCATGGTCGACCTGCACAGCCGCACCGACATCGCCAATCTCTATGCCATTGGTGAAACGTCGTTCACTGGCCTGCACGGCGCCAATCGCATGGCCTCTAACTCGTTGCTGGAGTGCTTCGTTTTCGCCATGGCTGCCGCTCGCGACATCCAGTCGCGCCTTGCGGAACTGCCACCGCCCCCCGCCCTTCCCGCCTGGGATGCCTCAAAGGTGCGCAATCCCGATGAAGACGTGGTGATCCTCCACAACTGGGAGGAACTGCGCCGATTCATGTGGGATTACGTGGGCATTGTGCGCACCGACAAGCGCCTCAAGCGGGCGCTGCACCGCGTCGAGCTGCTGAAAAGCGAGATTCACGAGTACTACAGCAACTACACGATCTCGACCAACCTCATCGAATTGCGCAACCTGGTCCTGGTAGCAGAGTTGATCATCCGCTGCGCACAACAACGCAAGGAGTCTCGCGGATTGCATTACACGCTGGACTATCCGGAAACCTCTTCCGTCGCTATCGACAGCATTCTCGACCCGTCGCAAACCTGATCACAGCGGCAGCCCGCCCTCGACCCGCTGAGGCACGTCCGGGAAGGGTACCGATCCAGCAGCGGGACACCCGACGCTACTCCCGTGAATCCACACAGGTCCGTGCCCGGCCGGGCCCGGATTTGGATTTGGATTTGGATTTGGATTTGGATTTGATGTTGGTGTTTACGATTGCATCGATGGGCCCTTCGCGCACCGCATCCGCACACGAAGGCGCCGAAATGCATCCGGATCGACCGAATCAGGCCACACGACGACATGCTGACGCCAGGGCCGCCCTTTCCATTCGCCACGGAATTCCATTACCGCGAGCCAGCGCCAGCATCGACCGCGACAAAGACGAACCATGGCCTTTCGGTGCCCCGTATCGATCCACCACTCCTCTCCGACATCGCGCAGCCTGATTCGGCACTGCCGCGCGGCCCGGCAGGCAAACACGCCCGCCATCACCACACCGGCAATCAGGATCAGACGCCATTCGACCGGCATCCCGCCCGCCAGCCACACTGCGAGGCACGCCAGCAGATGCACGATCACAAGCAGCCGCCGGTAAAAGGATGACGGTTGCGCGTCGATCTCAACGGCCCAGGCGGGCGAGAATGAGGCCAACCATGCGCTCCAGCTCCGGATCGGAAGGCGAATCCTGACGCATGAACCAGTTGAACAGGTCCATATCCTCGCAATCGATCAGGCGCACGAAAACCGCCTTGTCGGCCGGCGACAACGCCAGGTAGTGCTGGTCGAAAAACGGCCCGAGGATCACATCCAGCTCCTTCAGGCCGCGGCGGCAATGCCACTGCAAACGGCGTTCGTCGGCGGTCAGTTCGGTCATGACGGCTCCGGTCACTAGGCATGAATGGGGTCGGGCGGCGATTATAGGCTTGTTTTTGCCGGACCCGCCTCCACCCAAGGCCTGAATTCTCCACCTTGTGCGATTGCCATCATGACGACTCCCTGGACCGCCCTGACACTGCCCCGATCTGCCACTCCTGAAGCGACCCTTCTGCCTCTGCCGGGACTCACGGTCCTGTCCCTTGCCGGCCCGGACTCCGTGAAATTCCTTCAGGGCCAGACCACAACGGATTTCCGGGACGTGGCGCAGGGACACGTACTGCCGGGTGCCATTTGCTCGCTCAAGGGGCGCGTGTTGTTCAGCTTTATTGCCGTTCCCCGAGGCGAAGATGTGGATCTCGTCCTGCCCGCTGACCAGGTGGAGGCCGCCCTCGCCCACCTCGGCAAGTACGCGGTATTCAGCAAGACGCGGCTCGAAGACGCATCGCAACGTCTTGCCCTTTTGGGCTTGACCGGCGTCCGGTCAATGGAAGCACTCGACCGGCTTGGCCTGGCGGCACCGACAGCGGGCTCCGTCAGTGTGCGCGATGATGGAGCGTGGGCCACCCCTATCGTCGGTAAGGAGCGCTATCTGGTCGCACTGCCCGCCGACTCCCTGACCGCAGCCTGGAGTACGCTGACTTCCGAATTTACCGGCGGAATTGAAAGCCAATGGTGGGCAGCCGACATCGCGGCAGGATTTGCCACTGTCTTCGCGTCCTCCCGCGACCAGTTCCAGCCGCAGGAGCTCAACTACCCCTCACTCGGCGCCGTCAGCTACAACAAAGGGTGTTACACCGGCCAGGAAGTCGTTGCCCGATTGTATTTTCGCGGCAAGCTCAAGCAGCGCCTGTACCGCCTGGACGCGGCAATGGCGGGAGAGGGTCCGGTCATGACCGGCGATGCGGCGGTTGGAGACGTCGTGATGACAGCCCCCGATGGCGAAAGAATCGCGATGCTCGCCGTGGTGAAGAATGCGGCCGTGAAAGCCGGGGGATTGCGGTGGGGAGCGAGCGGACCAGACCTCGCGGTCAAAGACCTGCCTTACGACCTTCCTTCCGACAAGGAAGAGTAATGGATCCAGGGCAGCCGGGACCGTAATCACCCACTGCCCGATGCCTCTCCCCTCAACCCAGATCGGCCAGCGGGTGCGCGTCGCCCCATGGCGCCACGTAGTGACCGGCAACCCACTCTTCCGTCACAGCAGCCAGCGTAGCCGGCTGCCACGCCGGAGCGTTGTCCTTGTCCACCAGCAAGGCTCGCACGCCTTCGATGAAATCCGGATGGCGCGCGCACTGCGTGGAGATAATGAGCTCTTCGCGAAATACTTCTGCCAGACTCATGCCACCGCCCCGTTGCCACTGCCGGAAAATGAGTGCAGCCGACGTTGGTGACCCCTTGGCAAGCGTACGGGCTGCGCGATCCAGCCACGCGTCATCAGGAGCTGGCGCCGTAAGGGCCGCATACAGTGTCGGAAGATCGTCGCTGGCCGCCCGCGCATCAAGCACGGCCTCCCGCGAAGCCAGCTCGGACGGCGCCAATTCCGGCGCAGAAAAACACCGCAACAGCGCTGACACCTGTTCACGTCGCGCGTCCGCCTCAGCGGCCCAGTCCAGCGCACAGAGCGCCTCGATGACCCGCTGCCGCGACTCCGCCGGCAATGCCGCGTCAGCCAACCCGATATGCAGCGCGTCTGCCGCATTGAGATGAACGCCCGTCATGCCGATGAAGAGACCGAGCCGCCCGGGCACACGGGAAAGAAACCAGCTTCCGCCAACATCCGGATAGAGGCCGATCGTGATTTCGGGCATGGCGAGACGCGACGACTCCGTGACGATGCGATGCGACGCACCGCACAACAGTCCGATGCCACCGCCCATGACAATGCCCTGTCCCCACACGATAACGGGTTTGGGGAAGACATGGATCAGGTAATCGAGTTTGTACTCTTCTGTAAAGAATGCCTGTGCGTATGGATCATCAATACCGTTCTCGCGCACGGCGAGACAGATGCGACGCACATCACCGCCGGCGCAAAAGGCCTTTTCTCCTGCTCCCTGCAGGAATACCGCCACGACACGGTCATCGCTTGCCCACCGACGCATGGCCGGCAGCAGCAACTCGATCATGTCGAGACTCAATGAATTCAAGGTGCGCTCGCTGTTCAGCGTGGCGATGGCCAGCACTCGGTCATTGCCGAGCGGGCATTCTTCCAGGACAACGACGGGAGCTTCGGACATGATGAATTTCCGGAATGGCATCAATCCGGCAGGGACCAGTCGATGGGCGACTGCCCGTGATCCTGCAGGTATTGATTGGCTTTGGAGAAATGATGGTGGCCGAACCAGCCACCGCGATTGGCCGACAACGGCGAGGGATGGACCGCTTTGAGTACCAGATGCCGGCCGGGATCGATGATGCGGCCCTTGCGCTGCGCATAGCTGCCCCAGAGCAAAAATACCAGATGCTCGCGCCGTTCGTTCAGCACGCGAATTGCCGCGTCGGTAAACGTTTCCCACCCCCGGCCCTGGTGCGACCCTGGCTGCCCGGCCTCGACCGTCAGGACACTGTTGAGCAGCAGGACGCCTTGCTCGGCCCAGTGCGTGAGCTCTCCGTGACGAGGACGTGCAATACCGACGTCATTGTGAAGTTCACGGAAGATATTGAGCAGCGACGGAGGCGGCGTTACGCCGCGTCTGACTGAAAAACACAGACCGTGCGCCTGACCCGGACCATGGTAGGGATCCTGCCCCAGGACCACGACCTTCACGCGCGACAGCGGCGTGGTATTCAGCGCATTGAAAATCTCGCCCCCCGGAGGGTAGATGACTTTGCCATTGCGCTTCTCCGCGTCGAGAAAGGCACGCAGTTCGGACATGTAAGGAGCGGAAAACTCGTTCTCCAGCGCCTTTTTCCATTCCGGATCGAGCTTCACTCGCGAGAGTGCGTCGCTCATACCGACATCACTACCCGGATCTTGTAACGGATAGCCGCCCTGACCTTTTCCGGCGTGAAATCCGGCGACCCCACCAGGCCCTCGTATTCAAGGCCGCGTACGGTAGTGAAGAACGACTTGGCCGCTTGCTCGACTTCGGCCACACCAAAGTACTCCAGAATGCCAATGAAGCTCTGAAGCAGACGCCGGCTGTGCTGAAGGGCGATTCCGTGCATGCGTTCGTCGGTGAGCGCCGCGTACCAGAACGCCTGCTCAAGTATCAACTGCTGCCGATGATCCCTGACGCGGGCAAGAAGGTATTCACTCCCCACCGTCGTCATGTGATCAATGATCCGGGACATCTCCTCGGCATTGTCACGCGTTTCGGGTGGATAGGCCCTAATCCACTCGTAGGCTTGCGACCAGAACGGCTCGACGAAATTCTGCACCATGTCGCTGGCGAAGAGCGTCAGCGCATCCGCCAGCAGGTCATGGATATCCTTGAAATAGTACGTCGTCGCAGAAAGGGGAACGCCTGCCTCGGTGGCCACCGCCCGGTGACGAACGCCACGGACGCCGTCGCGCACAAGGACGCGAAGCGCCGCCTGCAGGATCGCAATACGGCGCTGCTCGCTGCTCTGGCGGGCCGTTTTTCGGCCCTGGAAGGCCGGAGTAGTCTCAACTTGCATGAATAAGGAGGGATCGGTCCGTGAAAGGGGGCAAGCATACGGCCCACCCCCCCGTAAAGCCAATTGCGGCACCGCATCTCCGCGAGCCTTCCGGACAGGCTGCAACCGGAAACTGAGGCAGGTCAAACTATTGCCAGGCCTGTCACGGCACACTTTCACCCATCCGCCTGACTCAGGCCCCCAACGACAAGGAGTCCCGCCATGACCTCCCCCTGCCCGGACCTCATCCCTGACGCCCTCTGGGATGCCTACGCCGAAACCCTTTATGTGTTCCGTGACGAAGACAGCGTCGGCGTGCTTCGCACAGGCGCGCTGCCAGATCAAACGACTGAAGACGTCCTGACGCGGGAGGTGGAAACCTCCGGCGCCGTGGTCAGCGCCGCCTGGCCGCAACACGGCCCGCTGGCTGGCCAGGAAGGCGACAGCGGCTCACTGCGTGATCACCTGCGTGCCGACGGATACCGCTTTTACGCTGGGGCAGGCATGGGAATGAGTCCGGGTGATGACGCCGAACCCTGCTTTTTTGTGCCCGGCATTGCCGAGGCCGATGCCATCGCCCTGGGGCAGGCCTTTGGTCAGAACACGGTACTGATCATCGAGCGCGGCCGCCCCAGTCGACTGGTCGCCTGCCGCTAGCGCAGCACTTGGCGCCGTCTCTCGGACCTGCCGGCGACGACTCAGTTATTGGCATGCGATCCGGCCAGCGTCGCCTCGCTGGCCTGCCACTCGACGCTGGTTTCCAGATACAACGAGACATTCCGGCCGCCACGAGACAGTACGGCCCCCATCATGTCCTTCATCCGGGCCTCGTCGACTCCCACCGCATCTTGCTCGTACTGCGCATCAAGCTCAAAAACGGTCCGCGCCGGACCACCCGGAACGCGCCGGACGGCATTGATTACGGCATCGTAGTCATTGGTCGCGACAGAAGGCTCATCCGCATCACCCAACGAAATGACGACGTAATCAAAAGAATGCATTGAACTGTCGAGCCGCTGGGAGAGCTCCTCGGTCGCCTGGTCACTCAGTGCCACCCGCGAGCTGACGAGTCTGGCCTTCTGAAGTCCTGGTTGCTCCTCATCAATAACCCCTGCCAGATCCTTTGCCAGACCGTTCAGGAGATTGGCCTTGAGCACACTCCAACGCGCCAGCGCCGCAGGATTGTCGTTGATGGAGGACACTTCCGGCGGCAGCCCCCAGCGCGCGTAGCGCGCACGAGCCTGGCGGCTGCTGTCCTCGCTCGGCGTCAGGAAGGCATCCGCACCAAAGAGCACACCCTCGAGCGGGGTCGAAATCGCAAGATCCCGATAGATGTCGCGAATCGCCTGCCGGGCCACCCGTGAGAAAGGAGAAAGACGCAGGGGCACCGCCGGGGCGTTCCCTGCCAGCACCACCTCATGCGCTGCCGGGTCATTGGCGGGCAAGCGCCAACCGAGCAGAGGCATCCAGGCATACAGATTGGATACCGGGGTCTGGGTGCGGATCTGCCACGCCACAAAATTGAACCAGTCGAGACGCATCGGCATGCGCCGGGAGGGGAAGTAGGTCGCATCCGCAACGCCGTCGCCGTTCGGATCAGAAAAGGCCTGCAGGTACACCGTATCGATATGCCGCTGGGTCAGCCATTGCAGCAGGCGATCCACCCGCGCCCAACGCACGTCAGGATCGGGGTCATACATGGCATCGAGACTGACCCGCACGACTCTCGCGGGCGTATCGTCATCTGCCATTCCATTGCGCAAGGCAATCTCGTGCTCGAGATCCTTCATGCTCATGGAGGACTCCACCAACACACGACGCAGTCCCCACAACGGCGTCTTCGCCGTATTCGGCCCGTCATCAAGCGTCAAACCCACCGTCAGTCCTGCCGCGCGAGCTGCGTTTCTCAGCTCGACGTTGTACCGTCCATAGGGCCAGGCAATGGTGCGCGGCGCAGGCAGGCCGTGAGCCTCGATCTCGTCGCGACTCCGACGCAAGTCCAGGGCAATGCGCTTGCGATAGTCATCTTCCGACTCATAGCGCTCGCCTTCCCGGCACAGGCGTGCGGTGGCGACCGGCTCACGGCTACCCTGCGGGTTGGCCACTTCACCGTGATGCATGTCGTAGGTGTGACTGGCAACTTCGACCAGGCCGCTGGCTGCCATGGTGCGCAACTGTGACCAACTCAGGAAGCGGTCACGCGCCACCATGCGGCCGTCAACATTGACAGGCTGCCCTGCCGGCGCACCCACCCACTTACCCACCACCGCGACAACCGCCGGCGCATTGAACTGCTTGAGAATGGGGAATGCATTGGTGTAGGTCGACACGAAGCCATCGTCGAAGGTGAGCAACAGCGCCTTCTCCGGCAAGTGCTTGTGCCGCTGGTTGGCGGCAATCACGTCATCAAGGCTGACAAAGTGGTATCCGCTATCGCGATACCAGGTCATCTGTTGCAGAAAGGCCTCGGAAGTGACGGCATAATCCGGATCAAGCGCCTGATCGCGGTTGGCAATCTCGTGATAGCTGATGATCGTCAGCACCGGCGCAGGAGCAGCGCTCGCTGTGGCAGCGGCCATGGCAAATGCCGAAGGCAACACCCAGAAAACCACAGACAAGATCAGGAGCCTGAAGAGTCGGATCATATAAGGACGCGTGATTGGTTCAGCGCTGCAGTAGCGAGCCCCCGGTTACCCGGAGCAAGGCCCGAAAAAGTCCGGACATTCAGGAAAACCCGGTTCCGGGCATAACAAAGGGCGCAAAGGATACCCGTTTGCGCCACATTTTTCTCTAGAACCAACGGTAGACCCTGCACGGAGATACTCGGTCCGGCATGGCCTGCCCCCTATGTAACAGGGCACGGGACCTTGCCCGATAAATCTTGTCAGGCAAAAAGCAAAAAGCCGATCAACCAGCAACTGATTGATCGGCTTTTCGTTTATATGGCGCGCTGGGAGGGATTCGAACCCCCGACCCTCTGGTTCGTAGCCAGATACTCTATCCAACTGAGCTACCAGCGCGTTGAGGCGGCGAATTATCGTGATGACGTTACAGGCTGTCAACGCATTTTCACGATTGTTTTCGCCAATGACCCGTCCAGGGTCTGATCGGGTAAAACACCTTTGCACGTGGCATCTTGACCCGACCTGCCAGCCGCAAGGCCCATGATGGCACCCGGCATTTTCGGCAGTACAGATTCCGCAAGAACGGACTCTGAAAATAATGGCGGAGAAGGGGGGATTCGAACCCCCGAGGGGCTTTTGGCCCCTACTCCCTTAGCAGGGGAGCACCTTCGGCCTCTCGGTCACCTCTCCGCAAGAGGGCGCAATAATACTCAGGCCGACCGACCTTGAAAAGGCAGCGCAAGGCTCCCATCGCAAAAAAGCTGATCAGCCGTACGGAAATTCACCAGTCTCCCCCGAACGGGCAGCATGAATCACCCGATCGTCCATGCAATCACCGGCGGCGGCCCGCTGAGGACTGCGCCGAACCCGACGCCAACGACACGATCAAAGGGCTCAGACAAGTACACGCACCATCAATGGTCAATTTCCTACACGCCCATCCGCGAATGCCCGCAGACGCCGCCCCATCAAAAACGGAAACTACTCACATGGCGCAAGGATGCGACCAAGGATTGGTCATCGCCTAGAGGGAAAGTCACTGGAGTGACGACGAAAAACCGAGACGATTTCAGGGAAATCGTCTCGGTTTTCTTTTTCGCAGGGAAATAGGAGGTGGGCGTTAAAGCCACTCCTTCGAGGTACCGCAAATGAGGTTCCGCAGAGATACAACCGGGCGGACCTGAGGCCCGGCCTGAAAATCAGTCGGCCAGTTCCTGGTCGCCCTGCTTTTCGCGCTGGATGCGCTGGTAGATTTCCTCGCGGTGAACCGCGACTTCCTTCGGTGCGTTCACACCAATACGCACCTGGTTACCTTTCACGCCGAGGACGGTCACGGTCACTTCGTCACCTACCATCAGCGTCTCACCCACACGGCGAGTCAAAATCAGCATCGCTGTCTCCTTGAATTACCCTGGACCCTGCACTCAGGCAGCAGCCTCTGAATCCCGCTCGGTCAGTATTGACCAGGCCCCTTTATAAAGCAAAGCCCGTCAGCCCACCTCCCGGGTAGCACCGACCCGTTTCCGAGAGATGGGGCAGGCCGGGCCTTTTACAACACCCCGGGATCAGGCCTTGGCCTGGTCCAGACCAAAGGCCGTGTGAAGGGCGCGAACGGCCAGTTCGAGGTACTTCTCCTCAATCACCACCGAAATCTTGATTTCGGATGTAGAGATCATCTGGATATTGATGTTCTCCCTGGCCAGGGTACCGAACATCTGGCTTGCCACGCCGGCGTGGGAGCGCATACCCACCCCTACCAGAGACACCTTGCAGATCCGGTCGTCACCCACCACTTCGCGGGCACCGATGTCGCGGGCCACGCCCTCCAGCACGGCAAGCGCCTTCTTCAGCTCGCCACGTGCCACCGTGAAGGTGAAGTCCGTCGTGTTATCGGCGGCGACATTCTGAACGATCATGTCGATCTCGATATTGGCGTCGCCCACCGGTCCGAGGATGCGGTAAGCGATACCAGGGGTATCGGGCACCCCGCGCACAGTGATCTTGGCTTCATCGCGATTGAACGCAATACCGGAAATAACGGGCTGTTCCATGGTTTCCTCATCAACAGTAATCAGGGTGCCTTCGCCTTCATCGGTGAAGCTCGACAGCACTCGCAGCGGCACGTTGTACTTGCCGGCAAATTCAACGGAGCGGATCTGCAGGACCTTGGAGCCCAGCGACGCCATCTCCAGCATTTCCTCGAACGTAATGCGAT
>DASSUO010000248.1:0-7756 GCA_035706925.1 Moraxellaceae bacterium | reverse complement strand
GAACGCCAAAGGAGGCACAGAGCCCGGAGTCGTTACCCGACCGCCAGTCGTGCCATCGCGCCGGCAGCCTGTACTGCCACAACGCTGGCGTGACTGGCTTTCTCGAGCGGCCATGCTTAGCCAGGTGTCACGCCTTTTGGGTCGACGGCAAGCTGCCTATGTGCGACGCATGTTGCAGATGTTCGAGAGCGGAGACCTGCAAAGTGCGCTTCGCCACGCCATTCCGCTGGGCGGCGAGGGCAATTCGCTGGGACAGACCTTCGGCGCTCCGTCACCGCGCAGCAGCCTGACCCTCGGTCAAATGCCCGGTGCTCGCACGAACATCAATCTGGGAGACGAGCTCAACGAATATCTACGCCGGCTTTACCGCCAGAGCTTCGAGCGTCTGGACCGCGAGGGCCAGTCCGAGGCTGCGGTCTTCGTGCTGGCCGAGCTCCTCCACAATCGTAAAGAGGCACTCGCGTATCTGGAGACGCTCGGCAAATACCAGCAAGCGGCAGAGCTGGCACTACTCTGGGACCAGCCATCCGATGCCACTGTGCGCCTGCTCTGCCTCGCCGGCGACTGGCGTCGCGCCATTGCGGTCGCGCGTCGCGATTCAGCATTTGCTGGAGCAGTGCAGATGCTCGAGCAGAAATGGCCTGACGCGGCCCGGCGTCTGCGCCAAGAATGGGCCGGGACGTTAGCCGACCAGGGGGATTGGCTACTCGCAATGGAGGCGATTTGGCCCTTACCGGAAGCCCGCGACCAAGCCATAGCCTGGCTGCTCCAGGCTGAGGCCACCGGCGGCGTACTGGCGGCACGTGCACTGGTCCGCCGTGCCGTGCTGCTCCCTGACACGCTGGACCGTTACGCCGAATACCTGACGCAGTTGAGGCACGATAACGAACGCAGCGTCGAGCGCACTGCACTCGCGCGTGAGCTACTCGCATTGAAGGCGGCCGGCAGCGCGCAACCGCTCGCCCGCCTGCTGGCGGGGCCTGTGCTTGCCGACCAAGCGCGCGGCACGGGCCGTCTCGACAAGAGTTCGCTGCAGCGCTTTATCGGCATCGCCGGTGACGCACTACTGAATGCCGACCTGCCCAACCAAGCCTTGCCTGCCTATTCCCCCATCCCGCTGGCCAAGGCCCGATCACTGCTCGCCCTGACGCCCCCGGCGCCGGGCCTGCTGCAGATCCGCGACGCTGTACTGCTGGAGCCGGGACGCTACCTGCTGGCTCTCGGCGAAGCTGGTGCTGTAGTGGTGGACTGCAGCGGCCGCATCCTGCTGCGCTTGACAGCCCCGGCCGAGCGCCTGGTCATCGCTGAAAGTCGGCAGGTGGCGCTCGCCCTCGCCCGACGTGACGAGGTATGGCGAGTCAGCCGCCTCGACCTCGTCCGCCGGCAGGTGACTGATATGGGTGTCACCCGCTTCGACCACTGCGCGGACAACTTCAGCGGTATCGCCTGGACCCTGGCGGACGGCAACCGCCTGCGCGTAGTCGATACCAGCCAACCGGGCCTTCCGGTGCTCTGGCAGGTCGAACTGCCCGGCCCGGTGACGGCGCTGCAGGCCAACTTCCAGCTCGAGCAGCTACTGCTGACGACATCGCCCAGTGCCGACGTCGAGTTGTGGCGCTATGTGCTGCCGCAGCGTCGGCTCGTTTCCCGAGAGTATGCCCGTAATCCAGTGGTCGGTATCGACCTGCTGCATCCAGGCGGAGGTGTCGCCACCGTGGCCGAGCAAGACGAAGCCGGTGCGCCCGTATTGATCTACCACCACCACGGCCGTGTCGTGAAGCTACAGTCGCCGGCGGAATTCGAGGCTAGGTTGCAGCGAGCGCAGAATAGCGCGGAGTGGATAGTGCTGGAGCAGGCGATCCCCACTGGAGAGTCGCTGCTGTCCTGGCTGAGCAGTACCGACGGCCAGCCGCGCGCCAGCGTTTCCTGGCCGCTCAATGCCAGCCTCAGCCTGCGGCGCGACAGCGACTCCTGGCTGGTGTTCGACCTGTACGGCCGACTGCTACATCTCGAGATGAATTCGGGCCAAGTGACGACGCTCAGCATCAGCTAGCAATGTCCACTTTCGAAAATGGGTAACTCTCCTGCCAGGCCATAGATCACTCAGGCATCAGCGATCAGAATGACTCCATTCTCCTGAGTTGGACCAACGAAGCACTCCGCCGCCGGCAAGCTTCGACATGTACGCGTCCGCGGCGCTGGCAACCGTATTGAGAGCCCGGCCATCGCCGGGCTTTTTTATTTACAGGCGTTTTCCTGCAGGCGCCATGCCCACGTACTCCGCCATTTTGTGGCAGCCGCTTACCCCGCAATCGGATGTGCCGGCAGGCGCAATGCGCACCTTCGGCATTTTCTCCAGTGGGCTGTACGGTGGTCAGGAATGGTCAGGCGACTGACTACTGCGCCGGTGTGCCAAATCGCCAGTTCGACACGGAGATCCCGCCGAAAAAGTTGCTTTCATGGTAAACGCGCAAGGACGGCTCTTCTTCGGCCGCGCCAACGGCCACCATCAGCGGAAGCAGATGCTCTTCACGCGGGTGCGCTTGCCGCGCCGAGGGCGCGGTCTCCCAACCAGTCAATGCTGCCGAGCGGGCCACACCTGTACGACCCAGGGTTTCGCCCAGCCAGCCATCGAAGTCGGCAGACGGTTGTTTGGCCGCAGGCCCGAAAATGCGCAGATTGTGGTAGCTGAGTCCGCTTCCAATAATCAGCACGCCTTCGTCGCGAAGGGGTGCGAGTGCCCGCCCAAGTGCCAGATGCGTCTCCGGATCCAGTCCACGCTTGAGTGACAACTGCACGGTCGGCATCGCTGCCTGCGGATAGATGACGGCCATGGGCGCATACATGCCGTGATCGAAACCGCGCTGTGGGTCGTCAACGATGGCAATACCGGCCCCTTTGAGCAACTCCTGCACACGTTGCGACAGTGAGGGCGCCCCAGGTGCCGGGTAGCTGATGCGATAGGTGTAATCGGGGAAACCCCCGTAGTCGTAGATCATCCCCGGCGCAGGATTTGACTGGACAGTAAATTGCGGCTCCTCCCAATGGGCCGAGATCATCAGCACCGCCGTCGGCGTAGCCCCCGCGTCCGCGGGCAGTCGCCGCAACGCGGCCGCGAGCATATCGTACGCGCCCCGCCAATCGTCCATCATCCAGGGCCAGGGGCCTCCACCGTGCGAGATGAAAAAAGTGGGGAATCGCATCGCCTGCTCTCCGGACATCACCTTGGCGTATCAAGCTTTCAGTCACCGCAAAAATCAGGAATTTCGCGGCAGCACTGTCAGCACGCGGGCAATGAAGGACTGCAGCTCGGTCAGGTAGTTGCGCAGGAATTTTTCTGTATCGACGTTGGTGACCTCGCCCTCCGCCGTGATGAGACCCGGCTTGAACTGGATATATGCCTCGACCGTGTTCATCAGGGGGGAGTTGCAGAAGCACATGACGCCACGCAGGTGACTCTGCGCCACCGCCGTCCCGATCGCACCCGGCGAGGTGCCGATGATGGCCGTCGGCTTGCGCGCGAATGCATTCTGTCCCCACGGCCGGCTGGCCCAGTCGATGGCATTCTTCAGGCATCCTGGAATCGAACGATTGTATTCCGGAGTGACGAACAGCAGTGCGTCACAAGAGAGAATCGCCTGTTTGAAGGCTTGGGCTACCGGCGGATAACTCGCGTCGTAATCGGCGCTGTAGAGCGGCAGGTCCTTGATAGGGATCTCGACAAAGGTCAGTTCAGGTGGTGCCAGCCGCACGAGCGCTTTGGCGAGCAAGCGGTTGATGGAGGTGGACGACAAGCTGCCGACAAAATATCCGACTGTATAGCTGGCCATGGGGGCTTCTCCATTTTCGCGCAGGGGAACGAGCATCGCCGGACTGCGCGGCTTCTGCTCGTACGCCTCAGCTTAGGCCAACTCTGTCAAACCGGATGGAAATGTTCGAGAAAGAGGGAGTATGTCTGCGGGACTCCCCTCACAGGCGGAGAAGGCGAAGCGAAACAAGGCCGGGCCGATGCGACACGCTGGCAAGTCCCGGCCAATTGCTCCTCACCAGAAAAGACTGCCTGGCGGACAGTGCCAGCTTCTGCTCACGTGGCGGGAGTCCCTCCCGGCTTCCTCCCGCAGCCAGGCTCACTCCGGACGTGGTGGCTGTCGGTAATTCACCCAGCCCAGCAATAATCCCAGTACCGCGCCAGTAACAAGACCGGCAAGATGCCCATTATTGGAAACATGGACACCGAAAAGGACATCGAGCAAACCGGTGTAGCCAATGACCAGCCAGCCCAACAGAAAAGCGACGATGCCGCCGCGCAACCGGTACGGTGCGCCAGGATCAGTGACAGGGTACAACCACAAATACCCCATGAGGCCATAAATCACGGCAGACAGGCCGCCAAAGTCGGCCCCGTATGTCAGCGACTGCGCTGCATTGCTGACCAACGCGACGACAAGACTTACTGCCAGCAGTCGGATCGTGGAGTGGACCCGCTCAACGATGCCGCCCAGTTCCCACCACCACAGGAGATTGAAAACGATATGCAACAACCCGAAATGCATGAACGCCGGCGTCAGCAGTCGCCACCACTGACCATTGACGGCCGCGACGCTGATGGCATTTGGAAAGGCCAACAGCCCCACTACCTTGTCGAAGTCCACCGCCAGGCCGATATATACGAGTACGCACACAAGAGCGATGCCCCGGGTTCCGGGCCCCGCACGACGCCACCACGCCGTGCCGTTGTCTGACGGCTCGGCGTAGACAGACTCCTTTGGCGATTGTCCGCTTTCCCAGGATGCCTGCAGGTATCTCGGATCCTCGGGATGCGCGATAAACTGGTGCGTCTCCTCCACTGCCTTCGGTGCGTCGGCCGCATTTTCCAGAATGACGGCGAAGCCATCGCTGACCTGCTCCACCCGGTTGGGAATGCCAAGGGTACGCAGGTAATCACTCAGGGCGAGCGCAGGGCGCCTCTCGGAAAACGTCACAATCTGCATGGATACATCGCTGGCAAGGAAATGAAGTACATGTGGCCAGCCCTGAAGGTTTTGACCCTTGCAGACCGGCGGCAATGCGGCAATGCGACCAGGCACCGCTTTCCGGATTCTGCCATAGCCCCGCCATTGCCTCGACATCCCGCCGCAACGGGACCGTTTCCTTTCTGTTACACGAAACTGCCGATTGCTCGTCAGGATCTGCCGGCACTATGCCTTGCCAAAGGCATCAAGCTGACAGGAGGACAGTGCCACACCTGCCGAGTCAGTACGCCTTGCCTTTGCCGGCCCTGAAAAAAAACGGCGCCTCGATGGGCGCCGGAAAGAGCGGGTCCTCACAACCGGATCGGCCGATTTACATCTTGTACGAGAACTGCAGCCAGGCCTTGCGGGTGTCATTGGTGAACCCTGGCACGTCGGCCCCATTGAATTCCGCGTATTTAATGAGACCGGTCAGCTTGCTTGTAAGCGGCTTGCTGACAGAGAAGTCCACTTCATCCCCGTATTTGCTGCTGTTCATTTCCTCGCGGAAGTCATGATAGGCCGCCACGAAGTTGTAGTCAGCCACGGTAGCAAATACCTGGAGATTGGTATCCTGCAGTCCGTTAGCCGGCGTAGTCAGGAACCGGTCCGCCCAGCCATTGAACGCATGCAATGTCGCCAACGGTGTCTTGAATCCCTTGGCCAGGACTTCCCGTTCCGCCTTTACGGTGACCGGGCCGAACTTGTAGCCGAGTTGCACGTCGGTGTAGTGCGAATCCGGGACGGTCTTCTCCGTCGCATCCGCATAGGCAGACTGATCCGCGTAGGAAAGTTCATAGAGGAAGTCCGCGATGGCACCATCGGCGCGAAAGCCGGTGTGCTGCCAGGAGGTGGTCGGCGCCGTATCTTCCTGCACACCGTAGTAGAACGCGCTGACCCGGGCCTGCGGGAACGCCGCATAGCGGACATTCGCCAGGGGGGCATCGACCACTCGCGTCACGCCATAGATATTGTTGACGCGCGAGACATAGGCAGCATTGAGCGTCAGGTCCTTGACCCAGGTGCTGTTACTGAAGCTGACGGCATCAAAGGTCTGGTCATTCTGGCGCCAGCCAGAATCGCCGATGAAGCGCGCATTGTCGTAAATGATTTTCTGCCGACCTGCCTTGAATCCATATCCCTCAAGGTAGGACTGGTTGACCTGGGTCAGCGTCGGATCAGCGATCAGGCCATATTGGGTCTTCTTGTTACCGGCGCCGGTGGTTCCGCTGTTGTAGTCCGCATTGTCCAACGCGCTGACGTTCTCGAACTCCAGGTACGCCTTGAGCCCATGGTAATCCCCGGTCTTGTATCCCAGCACAGACCGAAGCGTGGTGACATCGGTTTCCGGCGTGGTCTCGTAATCCACGTACTCATTTCGCATGCGCAGCTCCAGCGAGGTCTTCCCGCTGAAGATGGCCTCTTGCAGGAGAGCGACCTCCATGGGGTCCGCGTGTGCCGACGTCGTGACAAACGACTGGGCAGCGATGGCCGCCGTTGCATATATCCACTTCTTCATGAATGAATTCCCCATTTGACCTGTGTGAAATGCCGGCCGCACGACGTGCGGTGATCAGCAAGCGCCTTCCGTTCCGGATCGAAGGCAAGCCTCCGCCATGGCCATGCTCACGCATGTCCGAACCCTCGATCCGGTTTGATGCACTTCCCCTCGCCGGAGAAGTCGGGCGATCCCCGGTCAGCCTCCCCTGCCGTGGCGCCCTCGGCCGCCCGGGCGGCCTTTCTGGAACGGACAATCCCTGTCCGTCATCCTTGCGGATTCATGCAGCCGCCGGTCGCTGCTGCCCCTCGTAGAGGAATCGCAGCACTCCGGTACGGCAGTGGTGATAGTCAGGATTGGTGGACAAGGCCATGCGGTCGCGCGGGCGCGGCAGGCCGACCTCAAGGATGTCGCCGATCGTGGCAGCGGGACCGTTGGTCATCATCACGATGCGATCGGACAACAGCACCGCCTCGTCAACGTCGTGAGTCACCATCACGACGGTGGATCCGGTCGCCGCCACAATTTTCATCAGCTCGTCCTGCAGGTGGGCTCGCGTGAGGGCATCCAGTGCACCAAATGGTTCATCCATGAGAAGGATCCGTGGCTCCATTGCCAGCGCACGCGCAATACCGACACGCTGCTTCATGCCCCCCGATATCTCGTGCGGCATCTTCTTCAACGCGTGGGACAATCCCACCAACTGCAAAGCGGCCACCGCGCGCTCGCGTAGTTGCGCCTTCCCCTCGGCGGCACCGAACACACGCTCGACAGCGAGGTATACATTGTCAAAGCAGGACAGCCATGGCAGCAGCGAATGGTGCTGGAATACCACCGCACGTTCGGGACCGGGCCCCGCGATTTCGCGACCATTGCAGATCAACCCTCCCTCTGTCGGAAGAGTCAGTCCGGCAATCAGATTGAGCAGAGTCGACTTTCCGCAACCCGAATGTCCGATGAGCGAGATGAACTCCCCTTCATTGATGCCCAGGTTGATATCGCGCAGCGCAGTGAAAGCACCCTTGCGCGTCCGGAACGTCATGCCGGCGTTCTCGATGGAAACGATTTTCTTCATGACGGATTCCCTCAGTCCTGCTCGTAGGTGAAACGCCGGGCGACCTGAATCAGCGCCTGCTCCAGCAGGAGACCAACAAAGCCCACGACAAAGATCGCAATGATGATGTGCGCTACATTGAGGTTGTTCCATTCGTCCCAGACCCAGAAGCCCAGGCCGACGCCGCCGGTGAGC
>DASSUO010000247.1:0-5116 GCA_035706925.1 Moraxellaceae bacterium | reverse complement strand
GCCGCCGCGAGAGCCTGCTGGAACTGCTTGCGCGCGCCTCACTGAAGCCCGGTGCCGTGTCGGGCTGGGACGACTTCCTCGCACGCAAGGACACCACACCTGCCATTGCCGTGGGTCCGCTGGAACAGGGCTTGTGGCTGCAGGACCCGCCCATTGCCGTCATCACCGAGTCGCAGTTGCTTGGCCAGCGCGTGATGCAGAGCCGCCGGCGCAAGGCCACGAGTCAGGATGTCTCCTCCGAACTCGTCATCCGCAATCTCTCGGAGCTTCAGCCCGGGGCGCCCGTCGTGCACATCGACCATGGCGTCGGCCGCTATCAGGGACTGGTTACGCTGGAGGTGGACAACCAGGCGCAGGAATTCCTGCTGCTGGAGTACGCCGACAGCGCGAAACTCTATGTGCCGGTCTCCAGCCTGCAGCTTATCGCCCGCTATTCCGGCGCCGATGACGATCACGCCCCGCTGCACCGCCTCGGTACCGAGCAATGGACCAAGGCCCGGCGCAAGGCGGCCGAGCAGGTACGCGATACGGCCGCCGAACTCCTCAACATCTATGCACGCCGTGCTGCGCGCCCCGGTCATGCCTTCAGCTTCAACGAGAGCGATTACGCGCTCTTCGCGTCCGGCTTTCCCTTCGAGGAAACGGCCGACCAGGCGGCGGCCATCATCGCCACCATTGCCGACTTGCGTGCCAAACGGCCCATGGACCGCCTTGTATGCGGCGACGTGGGCTTCGGCAAGACCGAGGTCGCCATGCGCGCGGCCTTCGTTGCCGTGCAGGATGGTGGCCAGGTCGTGGTGCTGGTCCCGACCACCCTGCTCGCCCAGCAGCACTATGAAAATTTCCGCGACCGCTTCGCCGACTGGCCGATAAAGATCGACGTGCTGTCCCGCTTCAAGAGCGCGAAGGAGCAGGCGGCCGCGCTGAAGCAGCTCGAAGAAGGCAAGATCGACATCATCATCGGCACCCACAAGCTGCTGGCCGAGGACGTCCGCTTCAAGCACCTCGGCCTCATCATCGTGGACGAAGAGCACCGCTTCGGCGTGCGCCACAAGGAAGCGCTGAAGAACATGCGCGCCGAAGTGGACATGCTGACCCTCACGGCAACGCCGATCCCGCGTACGCTCAACATGGCCTTTGCCGGCATGCGTGACCTCTCCATCATCGCGACGCCGCCGGCCCGCCGCCTGGCGGTCAAGACCTTCGTGCGCGAGTCACATCCGGCCGTCATCAAGGAAGCCATTCTGCGTGAGCTGCTGCGTGGCGGCCAGGTCTACTACCTGCACAACGAGGTCGAGAGCATCGAGAAGTGCTCCCAGGAACTGCAGGCCCTGGTACCCGAGGCCCGCATCGGCATTGCCCATGGCCAGATGCGCGAGCGCGAGCTGGAGCAGGTGATGCAGCAGTTCTACCACAAGCAGTTCAATGTGCTGGTCTGCACCACGATTGTCGAAACCGGCATCGACGTGCCCTCGGCCAACACCATCATCATGGATCGCGCTGACAAGCTCGGCCTCGCCCAACTGCATCAGTTGCGCGGACGCGTCGGTCGCTCGCACCACCAGGCCTATGCCTACCTGCTGACGCCACACCAGAAGGCGATGACGGGCGACGCGGAAAAGCGCCTGGAGGCGATTGCCGCCGCGGGGGAACTCGGTGCCGGCTTTGCCCTTGCCTCGCACGATCTGGAAATCCGCGGCGCAGGTGAGCTGCTGGGTGAAGAGCAGAGCGGCAACATCAATACCGTCGGCTTCACCCTTTACATGGAGATGCTGGAGCAGGCCGTAAAGGCCATCCGCTCAGGCAAGACCCCGAACCTTGACCAGCCCCTCGCCCAGGGCACCGACGTCAACTTGCGCATCAGCGCGCTGATTCCCGACGCCTACCTGCCCGACGTGCATAACCGCCTGATGCTCTACAAGCGCATCAGCAATGCCAAGGATCAGGCGGAGCTGGACGAACTGCAGGTGGAAATGATCGACCGCTTCGGCCTGCTGCCGGAGCAGACCAAGAATCTCTTCGCCGTGACCTCACTGAAGATCGAGGCGGAAAAGCTCGGCATCACCAAAATCGATGCCTCGGCCGGCGGGGGCCGTCTGGAATTCGGAACCGAGACCAAAGTAGACCCGATGCGGCTGGTAAAGATGATTCAGACGCAACCGCGCAAGTTCAGGCTGGAGGGGGCGGACAAGCTCCGCTTCATCATGGAGATGCAGGATCCGCAGGTTCGCCTGCAGCGCCTGCGCGACTTGCTGCAGTCACTTCAATAAGGCCACGCGACGCGAGGCGCTGCGACAGCGCCCGGAACGGGCAGGTATCGACCCTGCCCTGGTGAAAAACGTCAGGTATGTACTGACGGCCGCGTTACCAGGGACTCAGGCCCAGAATTTCCACCAGGGCCTGGCTGCTCCCTTTACCCGGGTTTTGACGGTGACCTTCACGTTGGCCGACCCCAGTTGCGCCTGCAACTGCGACAGCGCCTGTTCAACACGCGCCGCGTCGGTTCCCGAAAAAGTAATGCTTTTTCCACATTGCGGGCAGAGCTTGCTGTGCCCCGGCGTCATCTCGGCGAACGCCACGGACAGCGAATGACCGCAATGCGGGCAGGACAGCTGGACATCGGGCAGACTCATGACGCGCTCCCTCGAGAGTGAAAGCTTCTACGATCGCCCCTTCCCGGGATGCCTCAGCGAGCCATCCCGGCACTGATACGGCCCTTACCAGGGTCGCATCAGCGTGAGGTTGGCATAACAATAGCGGTAGCCGCCAGTCGCCGCGCCCACAGCGATATCGCCGGTGTTGGTGCAGCCGAGCTTGCCTTCCATCCCGAGAGTGTCGGTGAACCAGCCGCGCGCGCGCAACTCCGCGACAAACACCGCGAAGTTGTCACGGCTGTCGATGCGTTGCACCCCGCCACCGACCTGACCGGTCAGCACGAAGCGGTCGCCCGGCAACGGATGCCCGTACTGCAGCAGCAGCAATCCCTCTTCGAAACGATCAGGGCTGAAGTAACCAATGCCCTGACGATCGGCGTCCAGTCGACGCAGACGCAGTTGGGCATTGAAGCCTTCGAGGGTCGAGGGCGAATAGACCACCTTGAACACTCCGCCCTGGCGCTGGTTGCCGTCGCTGAAATCCTGCAACAGTCCGCCGCCCACCACGGTCCACTGCGGCGACACCGTATAGTCGGCCGTGGCATTCCAGGTATCGAACGTCGTTTCGCGACGCGCCGCAATCACGGTGTCGACCAGCGCACGCTCGACGCCCGCCTCCAGTGTCACTGGCGCCAGCGGCACGGAGACTGCCGCATGTCCCAATGTCGGGGACCAGTCATTGCCAAACAGTTGATGCACGCCCACGTCGATCGTCGTGGGCCCCAGCGCCTGCTGGTGATCCACGCGAAGGGCGGTGAAATCCACGTGCTGCCCCGGCCCTTCGAGCTCCCAGAAGCCGGCACGCACGCCGATAGCCGCATTGGTACCGAGCGACGGCAGCGCCTTCACGGCGCCCGCATAAACGGATTGCTGACGAAGACCGTCGCTGTCGTCCGTCGCCATGGTGTCGAGTACGAGACGGTCTCCCGCCGGCGCCGCGTGTGCCAGCGCCGTGACGAACCAAAGAGCAGACGCGGTGATACGGATTCCCTTCACCATTTTTTTGCAGTCCCCAGCACTTCGGCCACGTAACCCGCCAGGCTGGGCGGCGCCAGCATGGCCTGATAGCCCAGCGTAAACAGAATCGCGCCCAGAATATTGCGCCGCACCACGAGGCCGTTGCGTTTGAAAATGGCGAGCTGCTTCAGATACATCATGATGTTGATCACCAGGGCCAGCGGCAGCACCAGCAATGTCATGTAGCCCACGATGGTGAAGTTGTGGAAGAACAATGCCGCAATCAGTCCGGGCAGGAACACGAACAGATAGCCCATGTCGATGACCGGGAACAGCAGGTTGTAGTAGACGAAGGGCGTATTCAGCCGCTTGGGCTTGAGCATGGCGGGATGCCGCTTGAACGCCTCGATCAGGCCGCGCGACCAGCGCTTGCGCTGGCGGTAATAGGCCCCGAGGGTGTGGGGAACATTGGTGAAGACGAAGGCATCTTCTGCATAGCCGACCCGGTAGCCGTGCTCAAGAATGGCCCAGGTCAGCACGATGTCTTCGCCGACCGTTTCCGGCCAACCGCCCACCGCACGGACCACGTCACGACGGAAAAGCGAAAAGGCGCCCTGTGCCACGAGCGTGCCCTGGAGCAGGGACTGCACCCGCTTCACGACGGCAATGCCGAGGAAGTAGTCCCACTCCTGCAGCTTCGTCAGGAGGTTTACGCGTGAATTGCGCACCAGCACCGTCCCGGCCGTGGCGGCGGTGTTGGGCGGACTCGAGAGGTGATTGCAGACCAGACGATCCAGCGCGTCGCGGAACACCATGGTGTCTGCATCCAGCGTAATGAGGAGATCATGCCGTGTCTTGTCGAGGCCGGAAGTCAGGGCCTTGGCCTTGCCGCCGTTCTGCGGCATCTGCAGCAGCTCCAGTTCAAAGTTGGCGGGCCAGGGCAGTCCCTTGACGCAATCGAGGACTATCGCCGGGGTCCGGTCGGTAGAGCCGTCATCGATCACGATGATCTGCACGTCTCCCTCGTATTTTTGCCGGGACAGCGACTCGAGCGTCTCCTTGATGGTCGCCTCTTCATCGAAGGCGGCGATCAGGATGCTGAGCGGCGGCATGACCGCCGGACGCCGATTGTCGGGCCGGTGATCCATCACCAGTCCGGAAATGACGAAGGCGTTGGCCATGCCCGGGATCAGGGCGATGCTGAAAATGATGCCGGAGGCCACCACCCAGCCATAGGCCTCGATGAGCTCGCGGAACCATGGCAGACCAAAGAAGACACTAAGACCAAACCACACCAGCGAGACAAACAGCGAGATGGCCAGCTTCCAGCGGACGGCAATGTAGCGGCGATGGTGATGAGGATAGGCGGGCGCGATGGACACGGCACGGGATTGCGGCGTGACGGTATCGTGCATGCCGGGAGGAAGGTGATCCGACACAGGAGGCCCCTGCAGTTACTGCGCTAGCGGAAAGGCGAAATACGCACCCGCCAACGGGGCGGATAC
>DASSUO010000246.1:0-5497 GCA_035706925.1 Moraxellaceae bacterium | reverse complement strand
GGAGACACGATTGCGCTCGCGGTCGAACTTGAGCACCTTGACGGTGACTTCCTGGCCGACTTCGACGATTTCGCTGGGGTGCTTGATGCGCTTCCAGGCCATGTCGGTGATGTGCAGCAGGCCGTCGATGCCGCCGAGGTCGACGAATGCACCGTAATCGGTCAGGTTCTTGATGATGCCCTTGACGACCTGGCCTTCCTGCAGGTTTTCCAGCAGCGCTTCGCGCTCGGCAGAAGACTCGGCTTCCATCACGGCGCGGCGGGACACAACCACGTTGTTACGCTTGGCATCCAGCTTGATGAGCTTGAACTCCAGCTCGCGACCTTCGAGATGGGTCGTATCGCGGATCGGACGGATGTCGACCAGCGAACCCGGAAGGAAGGCGCGGATGGAACCCACGTCCACGGTGAAGCCGCCCTTGACCTTGCCGGAGATGATGCCCTTGACGATCTCGCCGTTCTCGAAAATCTTCTCGAGGCGGGTCCAGGTCTCGGCGCGCTTGGCCTTCTCGCGGGACAGCAGGGTGTAGCCCATGCCGTTATCCAGCGCGTCGACAACCACGTCCACGGCGTCGCCAACGGCGACTTCGAGTTCACGGCGATCGTTCAGGAATTCTTCACGGGCAATCACGCCCTCCGACTTGAGGCCGGTGTCCACAGTGATCCAATCATCATCGATGGCCACCACGGTGCCGCTGATCACGGAACCCCGTTCGACATCCAGACCCTTCAGGCTCTCTTCAAAGAGGGCGGCAAAAGATTCACTCATGTTTAAAACCTGTCTGATGCTTGCGCATCGCATTTTCGTCCACGCATGACCAGCTCATGCGGGGCTGTTGATTTCCGGCCTGTCACCCTCCCGTGCTGGTTGGCGAGAGCGGTGGCCGTTCCAAAGACAAAAAGCCTCCCGGCAATACCGGGAAGCTTTTCACCCTGAATCCGTTGTCGAACCAGTGTAGCCGGGCCGCCTTACTTGAGCAGGCGCTTGAGGTCCGGAACCTGTTCGACCTCGCGCAGGACACGCGCCATGACGTCATCGATGCCCAGCCGGGTGGAGTCCAGCACAACGGCATCGTCAGCGGGCTTGAGCGGGGCAACCGGACGGTTGATGTCACGGTCGTCGCGGGCCCTGATGTCCTCGACGAGGGCCGGCAGACTAGCACTGAAGCCCTTCTCCAGCAACTGGCGGTAGCGGCGCTCCGCGCGAGCCTCGGCAGTGGCGGTGAGGAAAATCTTGAGACAGGCATCAGGGAACACCACCGTTCCCATGTCACGCCCGTCCGCCACCAGGCCGGGCGCCTCACGGAACGCCTGCTGGCGCTGCAGCAGGGCCGCGCGCACGGCCGGAAGTGCGGCAACGATCGAAGCCGCCTTGCCCATTTCCTCGCTGCGGATCTCGGTGGTGACATCCTCGCCCTCGAGGATGATGACGGCTTCGCCTCCATGGCCCTGCTGGAACTGCACATCGAGGTGACCGGCCAGCACTTGCAGGGCGGCCTCGTTGTCCAGCCCTACTCCGTGATGCTGCGCCGCAAGGGCGAGCAGGCGGTACAGGGAGCCGGAATCCAGCACATGGAAACCCAGGAGCGCCGCCAGGCGGTGGGCAATGGTGCCCTTGCCCGAACCACTTGGGCCGTCGATCGCCACCACCGGCGCCGGGCTACGCGGCATCACGATCCGTTCAAATTCTGCGCTCATCGATACTCTCCTGCCGCTGCCGGAACACCCATCCAGTCACGATGGCCGACTACGATCTGGTCGTCCCTGTCATTCAGGCCAAGCCCCACCGGGGCCAAGGGCACTGGAATGCCGGCCAGGCGGCCGCCAGGGCGCGTGCTTTTTATAGAAGGTCAGGGGTAAAAGCAATCTTGACATGCCGTTGCCGGAGGCGGTCCGCCCGACGGCCGGGCCCTCTCGAGGACTGTCGGGCCCCCTGTCGCAGGCCCTCTGGTGACCGCCGACATCGGCCTGCCCCCGAGGGGATTCTGAGCACAGAGCGCCCCTTCCCCTTTCAGGCAAGCCGCCCGCCACCGGATACCTGTGACGACCTTGCGGCTAACGGCTAACGGCTAACGGCTAACGGCTAACGGCTAACGGCTAACGGCGGGAAAATTCCGGCCGCCCTGCCCGTCAATCTTTTTCGACGACTGAAATCGACAGGCCCGCACGGCGCGCGAGGCCCGTGAAATCAGGGAAGCTGGTCGCCACGTTGGCGCAGTCCTCGATCTCGATGGGACCGGTCGCCCGCAACGCCGCCATGGCGAACGACATGGCGATACGGTGATCTCCATGGCTGACCACGCGACCTGAACCCATGCGCCCGCCCTGGATGACAATGCCATCCGGCGTCGGACGCGCGTCGATGCCCAGCGTCACGAGGCCGTCGGCCATCACCTGGATACGGTCCGACTCCTTCACGCGCAGTTCTTCGGCACCGGTCAGGACGGTTTCGCCCTCCGCACAGGCCGCCGCGATGAACAGCGCCGGGAACTCGTCAATTGCCAGTGGCACCTGGTCCTCCGGAATGCGGATGCCCTTGAGGCGAGCCGAACGGATGCGGATATCGGCTACCGGTTCTCCGCCCACTTCGCGTTCGTTCGACACCGTAAGGTCGCCGCCCATTGCGCGAAGGATGTTGATCACGCCCACACGCGTCGGGTTCAGGCCAACATGCTGCAAAGTGATGTCCGACCCCTCGGCGATGCTGGCGGCCACCATGAAGAAGGCCGCCGAGGAAATATCGGCAGGTACATCGATGCGGGTGGCTGTCAGCTTGCCACCGCCCTTGAGGGTAACGGTGGCTCCTTCGACCTTCACCTCGTAACCGAAGCCGCGCAGCATCCGCTCGGTGTGGTCGCGCGTCGGCGCCGGCTCGGTCACCACCGTGTCGCCTTCCGCCCAGAGCCCGGCGAGCAGGACACCGGACTTCACCTGCGCGGAAGCCACCGGCATGTCGTAGCGGATACCTTTCAGGTGTTTGCCACCCTTGATGGTCACCGGCGGCGTTCCCCGTTCGCCCGTGGTCTGGATCTCGGCACCCATCTGGCGCAGCGGCTTGGCAACGCGCTCCATGGGACGCTTGGACAGGGAGGGATCGCCCGTCATGACGGTATCGAACGCCTGAGCCGAAAGGATGCCGGACAACAGACGCATGCTGGTGCCCGAATTGCCGCAATAAATGGCACCGGGAGGGGGCTTCAACCCGTGAAGCCCTACCCCGTGGATGCGCACGTTCCCGTTGTTCGGACCCTCGATCACCACGCCCATGTCGCGGAAGGCCTGCAGCGTCGCCAAAGCGTCTTCGCCCTCGAGGAATCCGGTAACGTCAGTCACGCCTTCGGCAAGCGAGCCCAGCATGATTGAGCGGTGAGAGATGGATTTGTCGCCGGGAACGCGCAGGGTGCCGGTCAGCTTGCCGCCGGGCTGGACAATGTATTCGATTTCTTTCTGCTTCATGGTCTTCGCATAGGCCGTACCGGCCAGCATATGGGTGAAATGATCGCGCGCCGATTTGGCACGGGTGAAAATGCCGAGCATCGTATCGCTGTCATCGCTGACAATGGCGTCACGCAGATGCCCCAGTTCACGCGTGTAGAGATCCAGCGCGCCGAGAATGGCTGTCTTGTTGGCGAGGAAGATATCGCGCCACATCACGGGATCAGAGGCCGCGATACGCGTGAAGTCACGGAAGCCACCGGCGGCATACCGGAAAATGTCCAGATTGGTGGATTCGCGGGCAAGCGTATCCACGAGAGAAAATGCGAGCAGATGTGGCAGGTGGCTGGTGCGGGCCAGCACCTCGTCATGACGCTCCACGCTCATTTCGAGGACATCCGCGCCCATGGCCTCCCAGGCCGCGCGCACGCGTGCCACAGCGACAGCAGCGGTCTCGGGCAAGGGCGTCAGGATCACCTTGTGACGACTGAACAAGTCTGCGCGACCGGCGAGCACCCCGCTCTGCTCGGAGCCTGCAATGGGATGCCCCGGCACGAATCCCGACGGCAGCGTCCCGAATACCTCGCGCGCCGCGTGCACCACATTGCCCTTGGTGCTGCCGCCATCCGTGATGATGGCGTCCGGGTGCAAGGCACCCCTGATCGCCTTCAGCACATCGCCGGTTGACTGAACCGGCATGGCGAGAAATACGAGGTCCGCATCCCGCACAGCCTCGACCGGATCAGCGAAGGCACGGTCCACCACGCCGAGCTCCTCGGCCAGCGCCCGCGTGCGCGCGCTTCTCGCGTTTCCGGTAATGTCGGCGGCCAAACCTTGCTCGCGCAAAGCCCGTGCAAAACTGGAACCGATCAGGCCGAGGCCGATGACGGCCGCGCGACGGAACAACGGCCCGCTCACTTGAGAACGGCCTTCAGCGTGGCGAGGAAGCGGTCATTTTCGCCTGGTGAACCGATCGTGACGCGAAGGAAATTGGGCATCCCGTAGTTTGTCACGGGGCGCACGATCACGCCTTTGCGCAGCAAAGCATCATAGACCGGCAACCCTTCGCGGCGCAGATCGATTGCCACGAAGTTGCCGCGCGACGGGATATAAGACAGCCCCATCGCCTTGACCCCTTCGATGATCTGCTTCATGCCGGCGGCATTTTGTACCCGCGATCGCGCAACGAAATCCTGGTCGCCGAGTGCAGCGACGGCTGCACGTAATGCAAGACTGTTGACATTGAAGGGCTGACGGACCCGGTTCAACACATTAGTGATATCGGGGTGAGCAAAGGCGTAGCCCACGCGCAGTGCCGCCAGTCCATACGCCTTCGAGAACGTGCGGCACACCAGCACATTGGGGAATCGGTCGAGAAAATCCAGTCCGTCCGGCAAGTACCCCGCCTCAACATATTCGCCGTAGGCCTCGTCCAGCACCACCAGCACATTGTCGGGAATGGCCATCAGGAAGGCTTCGAGCTCGCGCTCTTCGACCCAGGTGCCCGTGGGATTATTGGGGTTCGCAATGAATACAACGCGGGTGTGATCCGTAATGGCAGCGGCCATGCCCGCCAGGTCATGCCCCCAACGTTGGGCCGGTACGGAAATGCCGGTGGCTCCCACGGCCTGCACGGCAAGCGGATACACGGCAAAAGAGTGCTGCGAGAACACCGCCTCGTCGCCCGGCTTGAGAAAGGCACGCGCCACCAACTCCAGGATGTCGTTGGAGCCGTTGCCCAGCGTGATTTCAGCCAGTGAGCGCCGATAGAAATCCGCCAGCGCCTGTTTCAGGACGAAACCGTTTCCATCGGGATACAGCGCCAACTCGGACAGCCCGTCTTCCACCGCTGTCAGGACGCGCGGCGAACACCCCAGCGGATTCTCGTTGCTGGCAAGCTTGATGATGTCGTTCAGGCCGAGTTCGCGCTCGAGCTCCTCGATGGGCTTGCCCGGCTGGTAGGGAGATATCTTCTGCACGCCCGGCACCGCCAGGGCGATGAAATCACAGGCCATGGTGGCCCTCCGTGAGCCCGCGGGCTCCACAATCGGTTACAGGACGGC
>DASSUO010000245.1:0-18195 GCA_035706925.1 Moraxellaceae bacterium | reverse complement strand
CGTTCAATCTGAGCCATGATCAAACTCTTCAGTTAAGTTTGTCAGTGCCTTAAGGGCACAAATCTTGGCTCGAATTACAAGAAAACGCTCAAATGACTTGATAGTTTTCTTGCTTCGAATAGTCATCAACGATGCTACTTCCGCAAGAATCCACACAAGTTGTCTGTCAAACTGTTAAAGATCTTCGATAACGCTCATCGCTGCTATCGTCTCAACGAGGCGCGCATTTTACATCGCTGCGCTTCGTTGTCAACACCTTTTTGAATCATTCTGCAGTCATTGTCGAGTCGACAGTGTCAGCGGCTTTCTCTCAAAGGGGCGCGCATTTTACATCGCCGCGCGCCTACGTCAACATCTTTCTGCAACTCATTGATTTTGCTTGAAGCTTTATCAATTGCGCTGCAGCTGAGGGGGCGCATTCTACATCGCGCCGCTCCGTCGTCAACCCCCTTCGCAAACATTTTCCATGTGCGTATTGCCTGATAGGCAGCACTGCAAAGGGGCGCGAACTCTACAGTGCAATAGTTACTCGCGCAATGGCTTTTTTACCCGCCTGCACCACGTGAGTGCTTCCCGCCCTCATTCGGAAGTCGGCCGAAACCGGCTGACCATCAACAAACACGGCACCACGCTGGATTACGTCTTTGGCGGCTGCGGAATTACGAACCAGGCCTGCACGATTCAATACTGCCGTCAGCGGAAAATCGGGCTGCCCCTCCGCCGGAATGACCACCTCAGGCACATTTTCAGGGATCTCTCCCTTGGCGAGCACGTTACCTGCCGATTTATGCGCACCATGAGCAGCCTCCTGCCCATGGAAGCGGGCAATAATCTCCTCCGCCAGCAACCGCTTGATTTCCTGAGGATTCCTTCCTGCCTCCTCGATTTGCATGCGATATCCTTCGACATCTTCGGCACTTTTAAAGCTCAGCAACTCGAAGTAACGCCAGATTAGCGGATCCGGCATCGACAGGATTTTCTGGAACATCTCTCCGGGCGCATCGGAAACGCCGATGTAGTTGCCCAAAGACTTCGACATCTTCTGTACGCCGTCCAGCCCTTCAAGGATTGGCATCGTGAGTACCACCTGCGGCTTCTGGCCATAGCGAGACTGCAGGGTGCGCCCCATCAGGAGGTTGAACTTCTGATCCGTACCGCCGAGCTCGACATCCGCCTCCAGTGCGACCGAGTCGTAGCCCTGCAATAGAGGGTACAGGAACTCGTGGATGGCAATGGATTGCTGGTTGGCGAACCGCTTGCTGAAGTCGTCTCGCTCCAGCATCCGCGTAACTGTGTAGTGGGATGCCAGGGCGATCATGTCAGCCGCCGTCTTCTGGCCCATCCAGTCTGAATTGAAGACCACCCGTGTCTTGGCAGGATCCAGAATCTTGAAGACCTGCTCCCGATAGGATTCGGCATTTTCAAGCACTTGATCCCGCGTCAGGGGTTTGCGCGTGACGTTTTTGCCGGTGGGATCCCCAATCATCCCCGTAAAATCACCAATGAGGAAAATCGCCTCATGCCCGAGATCCTGGAAAACCCGCAGCTTGTTCATGAGAACGGTATGACCCAGATGGAGATCTGGCGCCGTGGGGTCAAATCCAGCCTTTACGCGCAAAGGCCTGCCCTCACGCAGGCGCTCCAGCAGCTCGTCTTCCTGGATCAGTTCTTCGCAGCCGCGCTTGATCAGCGCAAGTTGTTGTTCGGGCGTCATGATGGCTCGTGCCGGGATTGGGGCGACAAAGGCGCGGATTCTAGCACCAAGACCCCTGCCGGTACGCTACCCTAGCGACCGGGAGGAAGTGTCATGAACGAGCTATATGTAGGTCTGATGTCGGGCACCAGCATGGATGCAATCGATGCCGTTCTGGTGGACTTCAGTCAGGGGGTCAGATTGCTGGGAACACATTCTGTCACCTTGCCCCATGACCTGCGCCAGCGGATCACGCGCCTTTGCACGAGCGGACCGGACGAAATCGAGCATATGGGGCGGCTGGATGTCGAGCTGGGAGAACTGTTTGCGACGGCCGCCCTGGGTGTTTTGGCGAGCAGCGAGAGTCAGGCTGAGGATGTCCGGGCGATTGGCAGCCATGGACAGACCATCCGCCACCGACCGGGAGCCCATCCCCCGTTTACTTTGCAGATTGGCAACCCGTGCGTCATTGCCGAGCGTTGCGGCATTGATGTGGTGGCGGACTTTCGCCGACGCGACCTGGCCGCTGGCGGACAGGGAGCCCCCCTTGTTCCGGCGTTCCATGCCGGAATTTTCGGCGGAGCCACGTGCCACCGGATCATCCTGAACCTTGGAGGGATTGCCAACATTACAGTCTTGCCGGAGGGCGTGCCGACTGATGTGCGCGGCCACGACACCGGCCCCGCAAACATTCTTATGGATGCCTGGTGCCAACAGAGCCGCGGGATGACCTACGATGCAGGAGGCGAATGGGCAGCGGAGGGTGACGTTCACCCGGAACTGCTTGCGCGCCTTCTGGCTCATCCCTATTTTTCCCGTCCCGCACCGAAGAGTACCGGGCGAGAGGAGTTCAATCTCGAGTGGCTAAATGAGGAGCTATCCCATCTTGTGCGGCCGCCCACCGACGTTGACGTACAAGCAACCCTTCTGGAGTTGACGGCCCGGAGTGTCGCCTTGGGCGTCCAGGCAACTCTCCTTAACGGGGGGGAAGTACTTGTCTGCGGCGGCGGCGCCTTCAATACCCGGCTATGGCATCGGCTGTCGGAGCTGTTGCCGACCTGGGCCCTGCGCAGTACCGCGGAATTCGGTCTGGCACCGACGTGGGTCGAAGCGGTCGCGTTTGCATGGCTTGCCCGACAAACGATTCTGGGCCACCCCGGCAATCTTCCGTCCGTGACCGGGGCCGCCGGTACTCGCATACTGGGCGCGATTTACCGGGCCTGAACTGCAGATATGAAAAAGCCGGCATCAGCCGGCTTTTTCATATCTGCAGAAACCCCCAAGGCGGGAGTTGCGACCCGGGCGGCCTCTGGAAAGCTACATAGAGAAGGATGAGCCGCAGCCGCAGGTGCTGGTGGCGTTAGGGTTCTTGACCAGGAATTGCGAACCTTGAAGGCCTTCGGAATAGTCCACTTCCGAACCCATCAGATACTGGATGCTCATGGAGTCAACGACCATGGTTACATCACCATTCTGGAAAATACTGTCACCCTCATTGACCTTGTCGTCAAACGTAAAGCCATAGGAGAAGCCCGAGCATCCGCCTCCGGTAATGTAGACCCTGAGCTTGAGATCGGGATTGCCCTCTCCCTCGCGCAGCTTTCGCACCTTGGCGGCTGCGCTATCGGTCAGGGTCAGGGCCTGGGCCATGTCGGTCATGGGTGATACCTACGTTACTGCACTAGACAGGCCCTGATTATCCTAATGACCAAGGAAAACAGTCAACCATTTTCAGCGGCGCTGATCCTCTCGGAGGACTCCTGTGGCCCGGCCCCCTGGAGAGCCGGTTTGTCACTATGCAGCAGGCTGCCGTTGATCTGGGCGCCCATCATCATTTCCATGGTGCGGTAGTAGACATTGCCGTTGACCACGGCTTTGACGGCCAGTTCGATGTGCTCTGACGCATAAATATTGCCGTTGACCAGCCCATTGATGACCACATGCGGCACACGTATCTCACCAACCACCTCGCCATGCACATGCAACGCGCCGTCGTCAGAGATGATGTTGCCTGCCACCTTTCCTTCGACATGCAACCCGCCGACAAAACGGATATCGCCCGTTACCTCGGTTTGCGAGGCAATAAAGCTATGGTCTTTATAGTCGTTGCCTTTATACGCGCTTGCCGCTTTCTTCTTGCCCAACATCTCGTCAACCTCATTCAAGGGAGTCGCGCCCAAGTCAGGGCAGCACTTCCCAGCGGAAACTTTTCTGGACCGGAGCGCCCCGCCCCGGATTGAGCACGATGTCTACGCGCTCGGGATGGAAGCCCGCCGGAAGCTGCCACTCCCCCGTCAGGCTCTGGAAATACTGGAGCTCAAAGCGGTTATCACCCACCGGAACGTCGATGCTACGCCCCCCGCCGACCAGCTTCGCCTGCAGAACACCGGAAATATTGCCGGCATTGCGACTGGACTGCGTGAGCAGCAGACGGTAACTCACACGGCCCGCACTTGTCGTTGCGTGCAAATCCAGTCGGTCGGCGCTAAGCCCCACCGACGCCGCCGACTTCGGTGAAAGCAGACGCTTGTACGTTGCGACCTGATCTTCCAGGACGGTCATGTTCTCAAGCAGCTTCTTGTTTTCAAGACGCAGTTGCTCGGTCGCCTCCAGGACAATTTCCCGGTCATGCTGCGCCACGGCCGCCTGATCACGCATGGCTCGCGATCGTTCAGCATACATGCGAACGGTCTGGCGAAGCCGCTCCACTTCCTCGGGTGTGGCACCGACAGCGTTGCTGCCGTAGCGCGTCCCGCCGTAAAAGCCACCGAGCCCCGCCGCCACAATGAGCAATACCCCCCCGATACCCAACGACAGGTTGCGAAACGGCCGATAGGGAACCAATACCAGCCGCTGCAGGGTTTCTCGCTCACGCCGGAACATCGTTGCGTCCTCAGGGCAGCAAGGCGATCTGGGTGAGCCCGGCTGTCTCTGGCAGCCCGAACATGATGTTCATGTTCTGCACAGCCTGGCCGGCGGCCCCTTTGACCAGATTGTCGATGACAGACAAGATCACCACGGTATCGCCCCCCTGGGGACGGTACACCGCAATTCGACATGTGTTGGCGCCCTTGACCGAACGCGTTTCGGGGAGCGAGCCCGCCGGCATGACGTCGACAAAGGGCTCTCCCGCATACGTCTCTTCGTACAAACGCTGGAGATCTGCCGAGGACACTTTGAGGCGCGCGTACAGCGTGGCATGTATGCCGCGAATCATGGGCAGCAGGTGCGGCACGAACGTCAGCCCGACCGACCGGGACGTCATGCGCGCCAGACCCTGACTGATTTCCGGAAGATGCCGATGACCTCCGACGCCGTAGGCCCGGAAGGACTCTGCCGCCTCCGAGAACAGCGTATGAACCTCTGCCTTGCGGCCAGCGCCGGACACGCCCGATTTGGCATCGGCAACCAGGCTGTCCGTTTCAACCAGCCCCGCCTTCAGCAGAGGCAGGAAGCCAAGCTGAACTGCCGTGGGGTAGCAGCCGGGATTGGCAATTACGCGGGCCTTGCGGATAGCATCACGATTGACCTCCGGCAGGCCGTAAACCGACTCTGCAAGGACATCGAGACTGCTATGGGGCATGCCATACCACTTCTCGAACACTACCGGGTCGGCAAGCCGGAAATCCGCACCCAGATCGATGATGCGTACACCGCGCTCAAGAAGTTCCGGCGCCTGCTTCATCGCCACGCCATGGGGCGTGGCGAAAAAAACGACATCACAACTGCCAAGCGTCTCGAGTGACGGCTCGCTGAAAGACAGCCCGACATGACCGCGCAGGTTGGGAAACATCTTCGCGACCGGCATGCCGGCCTCGGAGCGGGAGGTAATGGCGGTGAGTTCAACCCCGGGATGCTGGGCGAGCAGCCGCAGCAGCTCGACGCCTGTGTATCCGGTTCCACCGACGATGCCGACCTTGAGCACGTGAGTCCACCTGTCCTGAAAAGGGCAAAAGTGCAGGGATTATCTGTCATGGCCCCTCGGGGGGCAAATCAGATGAGTTATAGAAATGTGATGCAAGACTTTGGCAGACTTGTGAAATTCGTCGCGCCGCCGACAATCTCCCCCAGCGCCGGCATGACCAGACTGAGGATTCGCCAATGTCGTTTTTGTGGCTCAAGGCCCTGCATGTGATTGCCGTCGTCACCTGGTTTGCCGGCCTCTTCTACTTGCCGCGCCTTTTCGTCTATCACGCAATGGCTGATGACAAAGTCGGCGCTGACCGCTTCAAGATAATGGAGCGGAAGCTGTACCGTGGGATCATGTGGCCATCACTGGTTCTGACCGTCACGCTTGGCTGCTGGATGCTGGCGGGCAACTGGGCCTTTTATCGCACGCAAGGATGGATGCACCTCAAGCTGGCACTGGTCGCCAGTCTCATTGCCTATCACCTGGCTTGCGGTCACTTCGTCAGGACATTCCGCGATGACCGCAACACCAGATCACATGTATTTTTCCGCATTTTCAATGAGTTACCCGTTATCGGACTGGTCGGTATCGTGATACTCGTCATTGTGAGGCCGTTCTGATGCGACCTGTGGTCCTCTGCTTCTCCGGTCTTGATCCGTCAGGCGGAGCCGGCCTCCATGCCGACATCGAAACAATTGCGACACTGGGCGGCGTTGCGGCGGTGGCGTGCACAGCGCTGACGATACAGGACTCCCAGCGCGTTTATGGCTTCGAGGCGGTATCTCCTGACCTCGTCATGAGGCAGGCAGAGGCCGTCCTCGCTGACTTGCCGGTAAAGGCCATCAAGCTCGGGATGCTCGGCTCGGTCGCGATGATCGACATCGTCGCCCGGATCCTTGCCGCTCACCCCGACATCCCCGTGGTAATGGACCCGGTCCTGTCGGCGAATTCCGGCGGATCCCTGAGCGACAGCGACCTGACCGGGGCACTCGATCGGCTCCTCCCGATGACAACCCTCCTGACCCCCAACACGGTCGAGGCCCGTCGTCTCGGGGCAACCGACGATCTGGCGGTGGCCATCGCCCGTCTTTCCGCCAAGGGAGCGCAGAACATTCTTTTGAAGGGTGGGCATGAGCCGGGAGACCTTTTGCAGAACCGGCTCTTCCAGGGTGACACGCCTGTGTATGAAAGCCGGGTTGCACGCCTGCCCGGGGAGTACCATGGATCGGGCTGCACGCTGGCGGCGGCCATTGCTGCCGGAATTGCGTCGGGCGCGGATCTGGTTGAGGCCGTGAGGCAGGCGGAGGCGTTTGTCCGAGCGGCGCTGTCACGCGCAGACTGCCCCCGGCAAGAGGGTCAGCGTATTCCCTGGCGGATGGCAGGGGCTCGCCCGTGAAAGGTCTTTACGTCATTACCGATAGCGATCTCCTGGCCGGACGATTGATTCCGGCAGTCGCGGAAGCGTTGCGCGGCGGCGCCTCCGTGGTGCAGTACCGCGACAAGTCCACTGACAAGGAGCGCCGCCTGTCAGAGGCGATGGCACTTCGGGCGCTGTGCCGCCGCGCGGGAGCCCTTTTTCTTGTCAACGACGATGTCGAGCTCGCGCTGGCCTGTGCTGCGGACGGGGTACACCTCGGACGAACGGACGAGACACTTCGTTCTGCCCGAAAGCGGCTCGGCCCCACCGCCGTGATTGGCGCCACCTGCCACGGATCGTTGACCTTTGCGGAAGAGGCCGTGGCGGCGGGCGCCAGCTATGTTGCCTTTGGTGCCGTACACCCCTCTCGCACCAAGCCCGGTGCGACACAGGTTTCCCTCGCTACCTTGCAGGAGGCTTGCCGCCTGGGGCTGCCCGTGGTGGCGATCGGCGGCATAACTGCCGATAATGCGGCGCCCGTCATCGCGACGGGTGTCGACTGCATTGCGGTGATCAGCGATGTATGGACCGCACCCGACATTGCCGCCCGCGCCCGCTCCCTGTCCGATCTGTTTCGAGTCCCTGTCATGAGCCGTTCCGACGCCCTGTTTGCCGCTGCCTGCCGACACATTCCTGGCGGAGTGAATTCCCCCGTTCGAGCCTTTCGGGGCGTGGGTGGGACTCCCGTGTTCTTCTCGCGTGCCAACGGCGCCTATTTATATGACGCCGATGGACGCTGCTATGTCGACTATGTCGGCTCATGGGGACCCGCCATCCTTGGCCATGCTCATCCGGAGGTCATTCGCGAAGTACAGGAGGCGGCGGTCGATGGCCTGAGTTTCGGTGCACCGACGGAACTTGAAGTCCGGATGGCGGACACGGTGTGCTCGCTCGTTCCGTCAATGGAGCTGGTCCGGATGGTGAGCTCAGGCACCGAGGCAACCATGAGCGCGATCCGGCTGGCGCGGGGCTATACCGGGCGCGATGTGCTGGTGAAATTCGAAGGCTGCTACCACGGACATGCCGATTCACTGCTGGTCAAGGCAGGATCGGGCGCATTGACGCTCGGAGTCCCCAGTTCTGCGGGCGTTCCGGCCGATCTGGCGAAATATACCGTGACGCTCGAGTTCAACAATCTCGAACAGACCGAGGCATTCTTTCGCACCCGCGGCCACGAGGTCGCCTGCATCATCGTTGAACCGGTCGCAGGCAACATGAACTGCATTCCTCCTGCCCCTGGCTTCCTGCAAGGATTGCGTCGTCTCTGTGACGAAAGTGGTGCGGTGCTGATTTTTGACGAAGTCATGACCGGCTTCCGCGTTGCCCTGGGCGGTGCACAGGCACTTTATGGAGTGACTCCCGATCTCACTACCTTGGGCAAGGTCATTGGTGGCGGGATGCCGGTGGGCGCATTCGGCGGGAAGCGTGCCATCATGGAAAAGATCGCTCCGCTCGGGCCCGTTTACCAGGCGGGGACCCTTTCGGGGAATCCAGTCGCCATGCGTGCAGGGCTCAAGACGCTGGAGCTGATTTCGGTCTCCGGCTTCCATGACAAACTGGGTCAGCGTACGGCGGAACTCTGTGACGGACTGGAGTCGGTGGCCCGCGAAACGGGAGTGGCCATGACCACCACCCGGGTGGGCGGCATGTTCGGATTGTTCTTCACGGACAAGCGCGTCACCACCTATGCCGAGGCACTCGCCTGCGACGTTGACGCCTTCAAACGCTTCTTCCACGGCATGCTGAACGAGGGCATTTACCTTGCGCCGTCGGCGTTCGAAGCAGGATTCGTGTCTGCAGCCCATTCCCCGGACGATATTTCCCGTACGCTCGACGCGGCACGCCGGGTACTCACCGCCTGAAAGGCCTCCGCTTCCATGAGCCATCGTCAATTGACCCTGGCCATCGCGCTCCTGCTATCCGCGGTTGTTCACGTGTTGCTATTGGCGGGTGACGCGATCGGCCTTCCGGACTTCAATCCGGACTGGGATGACGTGGTAGCGACGCGCCGGCCACCGCATGTGCAACGCATTTATCTGGCCACCCGGCGCCAGGCGATGCCCCTCACGAAGCGAAAAGAAACGGACACAGGCCGAACCGCCCCCCGGCGACCGGCCATATCGCCCCACCCGATGGCCTCGGTCGCGACGGGTGAGCCCGTCGCGACCGAGGCTGTAGCCGCTGATTCTCCGGGCACATCGACAGCTGACGTCGACAGCCCCCCTGCAGCCATTCCCGTAACGTCTCGTCCGGAGCCGGCACCGGCATTTCCCGTAGAATTGTCGGCCGACCTCGAGGCACATGTCAGCGGACTTTCTGCAACGCTTCACCAGCGCTGGAACATGGAAGGCTTCCGCTATGCCATCGATGTCAAAGGCAGCAAATTCGGGTTCAAAGCGCAGCTCACAAGTGAAGGCCGGGTGACGCCGGAAGGCGGCCTCTCGCCAGAGCGATCGCAGACGATACTGGGGGGGAAGCTGCAGAGCCTTACCGAATATGGAAACGGTACGGTTCGGTACGGAAAGCCTACGAGCCTGCAGGCAGCCCCTCTGCCATTCGCACCGCAAGACTTCGCCAGCGTCCCGTTTCATCTCGCCGTCACATTCAACGGCCAGCCGCAGACCGTATTTGTCAGCACCGGGCGACACGTTTACCAGACCCGCTTCACCCTTGTTGCGGAAGAAATGCTTCGGCTCCCGGGGGGCATTCTGAGAACGTATCATCTCTCCGGCGAACAGTTCGACGAAGGCTTGCGCCAGATGGTCCAGTCCTTCGACATCTGGCTGGCACCCGATTACTTGAACTACCCGGTCAAAGTCAGCGGCCACCTCAGTGGAGGAGAGCCGATCGAATACCGCGTAATATGGCTGGAAATAGAGGGAAAGCCGGTATTTGGCAGCAACAGCGGAGCGGAAATTTCCGCCGCAGGCGAATCCGTTCCGGCATGGCTTCAGGAACGGGTCACCCAGGGAAACTTGAACAATCCGTGAGGCCCGTTTTCAATAGCCGCTGATGCCGCGTCATTACAATAACCAGAACAAGGCACCGCAGGGGACAAGGATGGCCATGTATCGCCAAGTCAGGCGGCGACCACACCGAAAGGCAAGGCAGCAGGTGCGCACTGGCTTCTTTCCGCTTCCATCCCTCGCCCCGCTATTCGAGGCGTCTCGCGATGCCTTAATACTGATCGACAGTCGCTTGATTCTGAGGGCCGTCAACACGCCTGCGGCTGTACTCATCGGCAGACGGCGCGAGGAGCTCGACAGTCGCCCCTGGCGAGACGTTTTCATTCTTGAAAGACCTCTGGCGCGCAACTGGAGGCCCAATCCGGTTCTACAGGCGCTCGTCACCGGAGCTCATCAGGAGCTGACCCATGACACGCGACTCGTTTGCTCCGGCCGCCATCGTCGCGTCCGCGGAAAAGTACTCGCCATTGAAGACGGGCCGCGCCGCTTCGCGCTGCTCTGCATCGAAGCACCAGAAGAATCTCGCGAAGCGCCCAGCCTGAACAGCGTAAAGGAAAGTGAGCTGCTGCTTCAGCACCTGTCCCGCCTGAATACGGTCAGCGAGCTGGCCACGGGAATTGCCCATGAAATGAACCAGCCACTCGCGGCCATCATGAGCTTCAATCAGGCGGCGATGCGCCTTCTGGCCGATGACACGCCCGATATCGAACGCGCCTGCGAGGCACTGACGGAAGCCGTCAGTCAGACGCGTCGGGCAGCGGGAATCCTTGAGCGGCTGCGGGCCTTTGTGAGTCGCCGCGGACTGCAGCTGGAGCCCGTGGCGATCAATCAGGTCGTGGTGAATGCGCTGACGCTACTCAGCAGCAAGATCAGTGCTGCCGGGGTACGTGTCAGTCTCAGTACGGAGCCCTGCCTGCCCGTTCAGGCGGATGCATTGCAGCTGGAACAAGTGATGGTCAATCTGGTCCGCAATGCCATTGAGGCCATGCAGTCGGTTTCAATAGAACAGCGACGACTGCAGGTGGCGACCCACATGGTTGCCGGCCGAGTTCACGTTCAAGTCTCTGACTCGGGCCCGGGACTGTCTCCTGCCCTCAAGGAGCAGCTCTTTACTCGTTTTTTCACGACAAAGGCCGATGGCATGGGGGTTGGCCTCAGCATCAGCCGAACGATCCTCGAGGCCGTCGGAGGCGAAATGTCTGCCGCCAACAATGCGACGGGAGGCGCGTGCTTCCGCTTCTCTCTTCCCACGATAACCAGTAAGGATGCATCGCATGGAACGCCTGCTGCATGAGCCCACTGTCTTCCTGGTTGATGACGACGATGCCGTCCGGCAGTCCTTGACCCTGCTCTTGACGACCTATGGTCTGCAGGTAACCAGTTGCTCAAGTGCCGAGGAGTTCCTGGCCAAGTGGGACTCTGAGGCGGTGGGCTGCATTGTGCTGGACATACGCATGACCGGCATGTCCGGACTCAGCCTGCAGGCACTTCTGGCCGAGCGGAAGATATCAACGCCCATACTCTTCATCACGGGTCACGGCGACATTAATGCCTGTCGTCGCGCCTTTCGGGGTGGCGCTGTCGATTTCCTGACCAAACCGATTGACGAGCAGTCACTCATGGAGGGTATTCGCAAAGGGATTGGCCAGGATATCCGGCAGCGACAATCCGCGTCAGAAATTCTGCATATTCGCGAACGTTTTTCGCAATTGTCCGAACGGGAGCGACAAGTACTCGAGCTGATCCTCGACGGCTTACCCAACAAACTGATTGCGCGCGAAATCGGACTTTCCACCCGTACGGTGGAGTCGCATCGATCGCGCATCTATCAAAAGCTGGGTGCCAACTCCCTGGCGCAACTCGTGCGCAGCGTCATCCGGCTCGAAGACACGGATCTTCGCGACATGGCCGCTTCGCAATTCTAAGGGGAGGATGGCGTCCCCGCCTGAAGTGCAGCGGCACGCGTACGCGCCTCTTGCGCGCCGCCGCGCTGCCCCTGCATGTCGCGGGCACTCGCAATCAGCAGCCACAACGCCGCCTGCTGACTCGTCCCACCGGCAAATCCCAGCGCCTTACGCGCCAGCTGCTCTGCCTCGGCGGGCCGGTTCTGACGCAGGCGGACCATCGCCAACTTTTGATAAACCAGGGAAGACTGGGGCGCCAGCCGCTGCGCGCGCTCCAGATTGACTGACGCCAGTTCAACATCGCCGCTGGCCATCGCACTGTCCGCCGCGCCAATCAGCCCCCTTACGGCGGGAATTTGCGACCCATCCGCGAGCTGACGCTGCGGCTGGATCCGGTGCGGGATGTCAGTCGACTGGCGGGACGGTAGCGTCGGAGAACCCGGCGCCGGAACTTGCGCCGGAGCGGTTGCCGGGCGGGAAGGAGCTACATCGGCTCGCGGCTCGACAGTGGAACAGCCCGCAAGGACGACGGACAGAACGATGACACAACGGAAACGCATGGGACTTCCAGCCACAGGCCTCAGTGGGCAACCAGCATACACTGCCCGTCCGGCCCGCTTCCAATCTGTTCCTGCCGAGCCGTTATCCAGTCACCTCGCGCCTTCCCGGCCCCTGCGTCACATCACTGGAACCAATCAATCACTTTCTTCAGCGCATTGTTGACGCCTTCGATGGCGCCTGGCAGCCCTCCCTGCGCACAGGGAGTGAGCGACTGGGGAATGGTGTCACTCCGGAAGGGTACCGACATGGCGTCCGGACAACCTTCCGCCGACCGCTGCCCCGTTGCGGCATCGGCCCACTCCCACTGAACGTTGTCAGGCTGCGCCTGGGTCAGCGACACTGGGTGAAGCCGCCGCATGGTTTCGATCCAGACAGGCAGCGCCCCCGTCGCGCCGAACAGGCCGGTCGGCTTGTTGTCATCGTTACCCACCCACACTACCTCGAGATAGTTGCCGGTATAACCGGCAAACCAGGCATCTCTCAGGTCATTGGTGGTACCGGTTTTACCGGCCATGACGAGATCAGGCGGCAACTGCTGCGCCGCCGCCGCCGCAGTCCCGATATGCATCGTTTGCTGCAAGGCAAAATTAAGCAGGTAGACGCCTGCCGGATCGGCGACTTGCTGAACGGACAGCCCGAAACGCTTGAGAGGCTGCCCCCGGGCATCCAGTACCTCTCTGATGCTGCGCGGTGGCGTTCGGAAGCCACCGCTTGCATACACCTGATACAGATTGAGGATATCGAGCGGCGACATCTCGACAGCCCCGAGCATGAGCGACGGATAATTGGCCAAAGGCTGCTGAACGCCGAGGCGCTTCATTGTGGCGATGACGGCAGGAACGCCGACATCCATTCCCATGCGTATGGTGGCCTGGTTATAAGAGTGCGCCAATGCCTGGTAGAGCGGAAGAATCCCGTGACTCTGACCGTCATCATTTCCGGGCGTCCATTGCTTTCCGTCACCACTGCTGAGCGTTACTGGCGAATCATCCAGCGGAGTCACTACCGTATACCGCCCGCCTTCCAGCGCCGTCAGGTAAACGGCCGGCTTGACCAGTGACCCGATTTGCCGGCGCGCATCGAGAGCGCGATTGTAGCCGGTGAATTCGCCCGAGCCGCCCACCAGCGCCAGCAGCTCTCCGTTTTCCGGGTTCGACACAAGGACGGCTCCTTGCAGACGCCCAAGGCGGCGAGGATTACTTTTCTTCAGGCGCAAGATGGTCGACTCGAACGACCCTTGGGCAGCTTCCTGTACACGTGGGTCCAGGGTCGTGAAGATTCGCAGCCCTTCGGAGGACAAATCTTCCTCCTGATACTCCGTGTGAAGCTGGCGCCGGACAAGATCCAGGAATCCGGGGTAAAGCGCAGTCGCCGCTCCCGGCTTTTCCAGCACGCCGAGGGGCTTGTGCCTGGCGACATCCGCCTGGGCAGGAGTGATCTTCCCGACGTCCACGAGGTTGTCGAGTACCAGGTTCCGACGCGCCAGCGCGCGCTGGGGATTCCGGCGCGGATTGTAATATGACGGCCCTTGCACCATGCCCACCAGCAAGGCGACCTGGGACAGGTCCAGTTCGGAGACAGGCTGGCCAAAATAGAATTGCGAGGCAAGACCGAAGCCGTTAATGGAGCGGTCGCCGCTTTGCCCCAAGGCAACCTCATTCAGATAGGTTTCGAGAATTTCATTCTTGCTGTAATGAATCTCAAGCAAAAGGGCCATCAGCGCTTCATTCACTTTGCGCGTCATGGTGCGTTCGCTGCTGAGATAAAAGTTCTTTACCAGCTGCTGCGTGAGCGTACTGCCGCCCTGTGTGCGCCCCGAGGTGAGATTGACCCACAGTGCGCGCGCAGTGCCGCGCATCGAAATGCCATGATGCTGATAGAAGGAGCGGTCTTCGGTGGCGAGAAGGGCATCGACAAGATGAGGGGGCGCCTCCTTCAATTGCATGAGGATGCGGTCTTCGTTGATATGGGGATAGATTCCCCCGATGACGAGTGGCTCAAGCCGCACGACCCCACGGCCACTCTTTTCGGTGCTGGCCACATCGGCAAGCGTTCCGCCACTGAACCTCAGCCGCAGCACCTGGGATTTTTCGCGACCGTCGCCAAACACGAATCCTCGGGTATGGACCAGCATCTCGTCACCATGCTGCTGCCAGGTACCCGCGCCAGCCGGATTCTGTTCCCGGTATCCAAGTTGGCGAAGCTCACCCACCAGATCCTGGGAAGTCAGCGACGCACCTGCATACAGCTCCAGTGGCCTGGCATACACTCTGGCCGGGATGGCCCAGCGCTTGCCTTCAAACTTCTCGCGGACCGTTCCATCAAGTTTGAGCATGTACAGGCCGAGCGCCAGCACTGCTGCCAGAAGGAGAATGAGCAAAAGGAGCAATGCGGTGAGGATGAAGCCGCGAGAGTGCTGGGCGGTCATGAGAGGAAGGTTACCGGAACGTATCAGCCCGGCCATTCTACCCCTCACGTCTACTGGCGGGCAGTCCGCGTGCGCCGCATAATCGCCCGACTTTTGTAAACGGGCCGCCCCCCATGAGTACCTCCCACTACGACGTCTATGCCATCGGCAACGCGCTGGTCGATATCGAATACCGGGTCACCGATGACTTCCTGACGCGACATGGTATCAGCAAGGGCCAGATGACCCTGATTGACGAGGCGGCCCAGCAGCGTCTCATCACGGCACTGGACTCGGAATTCGGGCTCGAAAAACGAGCGAGCGGCGGCTCGGCCGCCAACAGCATCATTGCCGTGGCGGCTTTTGGAGGGCGAAGCTTCTACTCCTGCAAGGTCGCCAGCGACGGTACCGGTGACTTCTATGTGCATGACCTGCACGCCGCAGGCGTTTCGAGCAACCTGAAGCCCGTCAGGGAGCCCGGCACCTCCGGCACCTGCGTCGTCATGGTGACGCCCGACACCGAGCGCACAATGCATACGTTTCTCGGAATCACGTCGGACGTGTCGACTGCCGAACTGGTTCCGGATGCCCTCCAGTCCTCGCGCTGGCTCTATATTGAGGGCTATCTGGTCAGCTCGGACTCTGCCCGCGCGGCCGTTCGTGAAGCACGCCGGATCGCGCGCAGCCACGGCGTTCAAATCGCCATGACCTTTTCGGATCCGGCCATGGTCCGCTTCTTCCGGACGGGCCTTGCGGAAATGCTGGACGACGGGGTCGACCTCCTGTTCTGCAATGAAGAAGAGGCCTGCCTGTGGGCCAACGCGCTCTCTGTCGAACATGCGCTCGAGGTGCTCAGGAAGGTGGCCCGTCAGGTGGTGGTCACGCTGGGCAGCCAGGGCGCCCTGGTCTGGGATGGTCAGCAGCTGATCCGGATTGCGCCCTCCCCGGCAACGCCGCTGGATTCCAACGGTGCAGGCGACATGTTCGCCGGCGCTCACCTGTTCGGCCTGACCCGCGGATGGTCCCCGGCCCGCGCGGGGGCCCTGGCGAGCAGTGCCGCGGCTGCCGTGGTCAGCCAGTTCGGACCGCGGCTCCCGCTGGAGCAACACGCCGCCTTGCTGCGGGAGCACAATGCAGCCCACGCTGGACACTGAGCCATCCCCCCCTATAATCGCCCCCCTTTCGCGAGGCATGGCATGCAGAAGCTCTGTGACCTGAACGACATTCCGGACGGTGATGCGATTGGCGTTGCCACCTCGTCGGGCGAGATCGTCGTTGTCCGGGAAGGGCGACAGGTCATGGCCTATCGCAATCAGTGTCCGCATCTCGGCATCGAGCTCAACTTCATGCCCGATGTCTTCCTCGACACGGAAAAGCGGTATATCCAGTGCGCCAATCACGGCGCCCTGTTCCAGATCGAGGACGGGCTTTGTGTATGGGGCCCTTGCCAGGGCGAGTCACTGGTCACGGTCAAAGTGCAGCTCATCGATGACAGCGTGTGGCTGGCTACGGAATCTGCAACATAAGTAACAAGGCGTTACCTCCCGTGGCGCGAGTTGTCCGGGTAATCGCTTCTTGATATAGATTGGTTTTTCCAAGCCCCAGGGGAAGGCAATGGCTTCCACGTCTGACAACACCAAAACCAAGAAAAAGACGGCCACAAGCGAAAAGCCGGTAAAAGCGCCTGCCAAGCCCGCAAGCAAGCCTGCCGCGTCAAAGAGCCCGGCGAAACCGGCTGCAAAGCCAGCCAAGACACCTGCCAAGCCTGCGGCAAGCAAGGCGCCGGCCAAGACTCCGGCAAAAGCCAAGCCTGCCGCCAAACCTGCGAAAGCACCCGCCAAAGCCAAGACCGACGTGAAACCGGCCAAGGCGCCCGCAAAACCCGTTGCGAAGGCGCCGGCAAAGCCGGCTGCCAAAGTAGCGGAAAAGCCCGTTGCCAAGACAGCCAGCAAGAGCACTCCGGCCAAGGCCCCGGCAAAGCCCGCGGCCAAAACGCCTGCCAAGGCTCCGACAATGGCGGCGCCCGCGAAGGCAGGCACTGACAAACCTGGCAAACCGGCAACCGCTGCCAAGACGAGCAAAGTGGCACCAGCGCCGGAAGCCCCCGTCAAGGCAAAGGCGGCCAAAACCGCTGCGGACCCTGCACCCGCGGCGCAACCGACGCCCCCCAGGACATCTCCCACTTTTTCAGGCAAAGCCGTACCCGTGAAAACCGAAAGCGTGAAATCCCCCTCCAAAGCCGCCAGCAAGTCTGCAAAGCCGGTTGCCAGCAATCCGAATGCCCTGATTCACGGCACCCTGCCGTATCAGGAAACCAAGGGCGAGGAGTACATGAATCCTCGTCAGTTAAAGCACTTCCGCGAGATCCTGCAGGCCTGGAAACGGGAGCTGATGGAAGAGGTAGACCGTACTGTCCATCACATGCAGGACGAGTCCGCCAACCTGCCCGACCCGAATGACAGGGCGACGCAAGAGGAAGAGTTTTCCCTTGAGCTGCGCACGCGCGACCGCGAACGCAAACTGATCAAGAAAATTGACCAGACAGTTGATCGTATCGACAAGGAAGACTACGGTTATTGCGACGATTGCGGGGTAGAAATCGGGATTCGGCGCCTTGAGGCACGCCCCACGGCCACCCTGTGCATCGACTGCAAGAACCTCGCTGAAATCAAGGAAAAGCAGCTGGTCGGCTGACCCCGTCGCCTCCCGGGAAACGCCACCACCGTGCCGTTTCCCGGCTCCTTCCATGCGCCATACAGGGCGTTTCGCTCCCTCCCCGACCGGTCCCCTCCACTTCGGCTCGCTCATCGCCGCCGTCGGGAGTTATTGTGCCGCACGCTCGGCAGGCGGACGCTGGCTGGTTCGCATGGAGGATATCGACCCCCCTCGGGCGATGTCCGGAGCGAGTGAGCTGATTCTGCGGCAACTCGAGTCCTATGGGTTCGAGTGGGACGGCGCCGTGCTGTTCCAGAGCAGCAGGAGCCCCGCCTATGATGCCGCCCTGGACCAGCTGCAGTCGCAAGGTGATCTTTTCTGGTGTCACTGTTCCCGCGCAGAACTGGCTCGTCTCGGCGCATCGGTATATCCCGGCACCTGCCGCCAGCGGACTTCGCCCCAGACGGACTGTGCCATCCGGTTGCGAGTTCCATCCGGCGTCGTGGAGTTCGACGATGCGGTATTTGGCCACCAGGCCGAAGACGTCTCCCTCACTACCGGGGACTTTGTCCTGCGCCGCCGCGACGGGCTTTATTCCTACCAGTTGGCGGTTGTTGTGGATGACGCCGCCCAAGGTGTGACCCATGTCGTCCGGGGAGCCGACTTGCTCGACAATACGGCG
>DASSUO010000244.1:0-9383 GCA_035706925.1 Moraxellaceae bacterium | reverse complement strand
TGCCGTGACCATGATGCTGACCGACCGCCACTTCGGCACCAGCTTCTTTGACGCCTCCGGCGGCGGCGACCCGGTGATGTTCCAGCACGTGTTCTGGTTCTTCGGGCACCCCGAGGTCTACATCATGATCCTGCCGTCCTTCGGTATCGTCTCGGCCGTGATCCCGACCTTCTCTCGCAAGCCGCTGTTCGGCTATGCCTCCATGGTTTATGCCACCGCCTCGATCGCGCTGCTGTCCTTCGTGGTGTGGGCGCATCACATGTTCACGACCGGCCTGCCTCTGGCGGGTTCGCTGTTCTACATGTACATGACCATGCTCATCTCCGTGCCCACCGGCGTGAAGGTGTTCAACTGGGTAGCGACCATGTGGAAGGGTGCCATGACCTTCGAGGTGCCCATGCTTTTCGCCATCGCCTTTGTGGTGCTGTTCTCCATCGGTGGCTTCTCCGGACTCATGCTGGCCATCGCCCCGGCGGACCAGCAGTACCAGGACGGCTATTTCGTTGTGGCGCACTTCCACTACGTGCTGGTGTGCGGCGCGCTCTTCGCCATGTTCGCCGGCGCCTATTACTGGCTGCCGAAGTGGACCGGCCACATGTACAACGAAAAGCTGGCCACCGTGCACTTCTGGTCTTCGCTGCTGTCGGTCAACCTGCTGTTCTTTCCCATGCACTTCGTGGGGCTGGCCGGCATGGCTCGTCGTTATGCGGACTATCCGCAGCAGTTCGCCGATCTCAACTGGTGGATTTCCATCGGTGGCTTCTGGTTCGGCGCATCGCAGCTCCTCTTCCTTGCCATCCTGTTAACGGCAAAGAAGGGCCCCAAGGCGGCTGACAAGCCCTGGGAAGGTGCGGAAGGCCTCGAGTGGACGGTGCCGAGTCCGGCGCCCTACCACACCTTCGAGGAGCCCCCGGTCGTCCATTGAGACGACCGGTCAGGCCGCCATGCTCACCCGGAACATCGCAGGTTAGTTAATGACATCAAAGTCTGAGTCGATTGCAGCCCGCAACCGCCGCCTCCTGATCAAGCTGGGGGTGGTGGTGGTGGCGATGTTCGGGTTTGCCATATTCGTGATGCCCCCCATTTACGACGTGTTCTGCGAGATCACGGGGCTGAACGGCAAGGGCTCGAATACGGCAGATGCCGCATCGACAAGCGTTGATGCCAGCCGGACGCTCAACATGGAGTTCCTGGTGGCCACCGACAAGGCGCTGCCATGGGACTTTACCCATGAAACAGCGGCCATGAAGGTGTACCCGGGCCAGATCACCAAAACGATGTTCCATGTGAAGAACCGGAGCGACCGTGCGATCACGGGGCGCGCTGTGCCTTCGATCTCGCCGAGCGAGGCTGCCCGGTACCTGAAAAAGACTGAATGCTTCTGCTTCCGCGAGCAGCGACTGGCGGCGGGGGAGAGCAGGGAAATGCCCGTGATCTTCTATATCGATCCCGCCATTCCCCGGCACATCACCACTGTCACGCTCTCGTATACGTTCTACAACCTGACGGATCAGGCACAGACGGCCAGCCGCTAGGTCGCCGCCCTGACAACAACAAACCCTTCGAAAGGGAGAACCGAGATGTCCGAACACCACAGTCCCGCGGTTGCCGGCCAGAAACCGACGAAATATTACGTACCGGCTTCCAGTCCCTGGCCCATGCTGGGATCCTTCATCCTTTTCATCCTGGTGATTGGCGCTGCCAACTTCGTCCAGTCCCACGGTGTGACCGACCTTAGCAAGAGCACGGGCAACAAGGGCACCTTGGGTATCCTGCTGCCGATCGGCATCGCCGGTGTGATCTTCCTGATGTTCCGGTGGTTCGGTGACACCATCAAGGAAAGCCTGGGCAACATGAACTCCGCCCAGATGGACCGCTCCTATCGCCAGGGCATGACCTGGTTCATCTTTTCCGAAGTAATGTTCTTCGGTGCCTTCTTCGGCGCAATGTTCTATGCGCGGTGGTTGTCGGTGCCCTGGTTGGGAGGGGACGGTTCTCGCGGTGTCATGACGCATGAACTGCTGTGGCCCAACTTCCAGGCCATGTGGCCCCTGGTCAAGACGCCCGGTGGACTGGCAACGGAGGCCATGAATCCCTGGGGCCTGCCCTTCATCAACACCATCTTGCTGCTGTCATCGTCCGTGACGCTGACGTTCTCCCATCACGCCCTGCTGGCGGGTGACCGGGCAAAACAGCGTAACTTTCTCGCAGTGACCTTCATCCTCGGCATCTTCTTCCTGGCGCTGCAAGCTGTCGAATACCACCACGCTTACACCGAAATGGGCCTGACGCTGAAGTCCGGCATCTATGGCTCCACCTTCTTCATGCTGACGGGCTTCCACGGCATGCACGTGACGATCGGCACCATCATGTTGATCATCATGTTCATCCGCACCCTGAAGGGGCATCTGACGCCGGACAACCACTTCGCCTTCGAAGCGGCAGCCTGGTACTGGCACTTCGTGGATGTGGTGTGGCTCTTCCTGTTCGTGTGCGTGTACTGGCTCTGACGCGCCAGCCGACATGAAAAAAGCCCGGAAGTCTCCGGGCTTTTTTCTGTCGACGGGGTGGTGTGGGCAAGCGCATGAGTCAACGCGGAATGCTGACACCTGAGGGCAAACGAGTCAGCGAGGTGCGCTGGTAGCAGACGGAGCCGGCGCCACGGGTGATACCCCGTGCGGACTGATGAGGCCGAAATACGAGGCGACATAGAGTAGGATGAAAAGGGCGATGGATAATCCCAGACGCCAGGTCAGGGAGTGCAGGGATTTTTTTGACGCGCCTTCCCCACCCCGTGTCAGGTGCTTGAGCGCAATGAACAGGTTGACGAGTACGGCGGCCATTACCGCCAGAACGATGATCTTGATCCACATGGCTAAAATCCGGTCTGTACGAGCCGGCAGAGTGTAAATGATGGCATCGTTGCTCTCGAGACAATTGAAGGTTCCTCTGGGTGCACGTGTCTGGGCTCCTCCAGTGTGGGCGGTGTTGCTGGCGTTGGTCGTCACCCTTCTTTTTGTTCGTCTGGGCTTCTGGCAACTCGGGCGGGCCGTATGGAAAGAGCAGGTGACGGCCCGCTATGAGGCCCGTCTGCATATGCCGCCCATGAATCTGCAGGCCTTGCTGGCGCACGGCACCGATGTCGATGACCTGCCGGTCCGGCTTGCAGGGCGCTTCGATAATTCCCGCAATATCTATATGGATATGCAGGCACGCGGCGGCCAGGCGGGCTTCCACGTCTATACCGTCTTTCTGCCTGCCGGGAGCCAGGCAGGACTCCTGGTGGATCGTGGCTGGATCCCGGTGGGGGCGGATATGCAGCACGTTCCGCCCGTCCCGACGGCTCTTGCGAGCGAGGTCCGGGGCAGTGCGGCCATTCCCTCCCCCTATTTTACGGTGGGGGAGCCCGACTACCGGCAACGCCCGCTACGCGTCGGAAGATTGGAAACAGACAAGCTGTCGCGCGCGCTTGGTGTAGAATTGCGGCCCTTTATCATCCGTCTGGCGCCCGATGCCCCGGACGGATTCCTGCGCGAGTGGGCCCCGGCGGCGCGTCTTGGGATGCGGCCGGAACAGCACCGTGCCTACGCCTTCCAGTGGTTTGCCCTGGCGGCGGCGGTGTTGGGAGTCCTGCTCGTGGTGAACCTGCGGAAGACCTGAGCCCGACATGAGCGCGCCCCCGCTGATAGCCTCGCCCGATGTGGCCCGCAAGAACCGTCGTCTGCTGCTGATCCTGGCAGCGAGTTTTATCGTGCCCTTCCTTGTTGGCGACCTCGCCTATCACTTCGGGTGGTATCAAGGGGGGCAGACGAACCACGGCCGGCTGATCAATCCTCCTCTGGCGTTGACGTCGCTCGGTTTGCACGATCCGGCCGGCAAGGCGATTGCCGCCGGTTTCACGGAGCGCCATTGGTGGTTGCTGTATGTGATGCCGACCAATTGCGATACGGCATGCCGTAACCGGCTCTACCAGATGCGGCAGGTGCGTCGTGCGCTGGGCAAGGAAGGTGAGCGCGTCCGGCAGGTCCTGGTGGTGACGGCCCCGCTCACATCGGGCACCGAAGCGTTGCTGCAGAAAGAGTTTGCTGACTTCGTCCGCGTAACGGGAGAGGCTCCCGCACTTGATGTGGCGCTCAAAACCGTTACTACGGCTGGCGCGGCCGCCGGCGAACTTTACGTCATGGATCCCATGGGCTGGATCATGCTCGCCTATTCCCCGGAGCAGGATGAGAAGCGCTCTGTCGTGAAGGCCGAGGACGTTCTCAAAGACCTGCAAAAATTGCTGAAGGCATCCCAAATTGGCTAAGCACTATTCAGTTTCCCGTTTGTGGCTGACCCGTCTGGCGGTGATCGGCGTGTTGATTGCCGGCACCGTGGTGGCACTCGGCGCCTGGACCCGGCTCAAGGATGCAGGTCTTGGATGCCCGGACTGGCCGACCTGCTATGGGTCCATCACGGTACCGTTATCGGACCAGGCCATTGCGAGAGCGCACGAGCTCTACCCGAATCAGCCATTTATTGCGGCCAAGGCCTGGCCCGAGATGATTCATCGTCATTTTGCGAAGACGGTCGGCCTGTTGTGCATCCTGATGGCCTTTTTTGCCGTTCGGGGCTATTCGCAAGGGGAAAAGGACCTTCCTGTCCGCCATGCGGTTTTCCTTCTCCTGCTGGTCTGTCTGCAGGGAGCCTTCGGCGCCTGGACCGTGACGTTGAAGCTGTTTCCGCCGGTGGTCACCGGGCACCTGCTTTTCGGCTTCGCCACGTTTACGACATTGTTCCTGCTGGCATTGCGCCTGTCTCCGTTTTTGCGCAGCAGTGGCAATTCGGTGGCCGGTCGGCTGTTGCCCGTCGCTGTCATCGCGCTGGCGGCCCTCGTGACGCAGATCGCCCTTGGTGGGTGGACGGCCTCCAACTACGCGGCAACGATGTGTACCGGGCTGCCAGTATGTCAGGGAGGCTGGCAGGATGTGTTGAATGTTCGCGACGCATTCACCATTCACACCTATGCGGGGACCAGCTACGAGTTCGGCCCCCATCTGGATGCGGCAGCAAAGCTCACCATTCATGTGGCACACCGTCTTGGCGCCTTCGTGGCGACCGGCATGGTGACACTGTTGGCCGTTCTGCTTTTCGTGAAAGGCGGGGCAGGGCGCTATCGCCGTTTTGCGGGTCTACTGGCGCTGGTCCTTGCGTTGCAGGTGGGACTTGGCGTGTCGAACGTGCTGTTCCACCTCCCCCTGCCGGTGGCGGTGGCCCATAATTTCGTTGCACTGATGCTGCTGCAGGTCCTTGTGGCCCTGATCTTCAGCCTGGTGCAGGAGCGCAAGTCCGCATGACCACTGCAGTCGAAAATACAGACGCCCCCCTCTGGCGCGCCTATTGGGAGCTTACCAAACCGGGCGTAGTGGCCTTGCTCATGGTCACGGCCGTCATCGGGATGTTCCTTGCCACGCCGGGCATTCCATCCCTGCGCGTCCTGACGTTTGGGTCGCTTGGCCTGGCACTTGCCATGATGTCGTCCGCCGTGATCAATCAGGTGATGGATCAGCGCATCGATGCCATCATGGCCCGGACGCGGCAGCGCCCGCTGGTGCAAGGGCGGGTGAACACCACTGCAGCCCTGTTCTTTGCCAGCCTGCTGTGTGTGCTGTCCCTGCTCATCCTGACCCTCCTCATCAATCCCCTGACAGCCGTGCTGACCTTTTTCGGCGTCATTGGCTACGCCGGTATCTATACGCTGTGGCTGAAGCGGGCGACTCCCCAGAACATCGTCATCGGCGGCCTCGCTGGCGCCATTCCCCCGCTTCTGGGATGGACAGCGGTCACCGGACAGGTTCATCCGCATGCGTTGCTGCTGGTTCTCATCATCTTTGCCTGGACTCCGCCCCATTTCTGGGCGCTGGCGATCCACCGGCGGGATGAATATGCCAAGGCCGACATCCCCATGCTGCCGGTCACGCACGGACTGGAGTTCACGAAGACATCCGTACTGCTCTACACGATCATCCTCCAGCTGACGGCGGTGCTTCCCTATCTCACCGGCATGAGCGGATTGATCTATCTGTCGGGCTCCACGGTGCTTGGACTGGTGTTCCTTGTTCATGCCTTCCGGCTCAAGTTCCGTGACGATCCGCGCATCCCGATGAAGACGTTCGGGTACTCCATTACGTATCTGTTCCTGCTCTTCCTCTTCCTGTTGGTTGACCACTACGTACCGGTTCACCTCGCCTGACGCAGGCGGGGCACCGTTCAGCCCCTGCTGTGACGCCGTTGTCACTTTAATGCCGGCCGGTCTGGCCGGATCCCGCCAGCCACTGTTATTTTCGGGGAGCGCCTGCGCCATTGTTGGAGAGCAGGCTTAACAGGAGGTTTCCGCATGCTTGGTTTGGCGCTGTTCCTTGGGGTTCTGGTCCTCTTTGTCCTGTTCTTCGTCGGCGTATTCAACGCGCTGGTGACACGGCGCAATCGCTTCAAGAACGCCTATGCCCAGATCGACGTTCAGCTTCAACGGCGTTACGAACTCATTCCGAATCTGGTCGAGACGGCCAAGGCCTATCTCGCGCACGAGAAGGACACGCTGACCAACGTGATCGCTGCCCGCAACCAGGCAATGGTGGCCGCCAAGGCCGTGGCCAGTGCGCCGGACGATGCGGCACTGGTCGAAAAGCTGGGTCAGGCCGAGGGCGTTCTTGGCGGGGCCTTGTCACGTCTGATGGCAGTCTCCGAGTCCTATCCGGATCTGAAGGCCAACCAGACAATGCAGCAACTGATGGAGGAAATTACCTCCACAGAGAATCGTGTCGGCTTTGCCCGTCAGGCATTCAATGATGCCGTGATGGAGTACAACATCCAGCGCGAAAAATTCCCCAATTTCTTCATTGCCGGTGCGTTCGGCTTCCAGCTGGCGGCCCAGCTGGAGATTCCGGACGTTCAGGCCCGCCAGCCGCTCAGGGTCTCGTTCTGACGCCATAGCTGATTGCTGCCATGGATTTTTTTGAGCATCAGGCCCATGCGCGCCGGCAGACATGGCGGCTGCTGGCATTCTTCATTGCCGCCGTTGCCCTCACTGTCCTCGCGCTCAATGTCGGATTTTTTCTGGCCGGACGCGCCACCGGCATGTCGTTGTGGGGAACTCCTCTCTGGCATGAATGGAGTGAGCAAGTCCTGCTGGGAACACTCATCCTTGTCGGGGGCGGTAGCCTTCGGGAGTACCTGATCCTGCGTGGGGGCGGTCAGGCGCTGGCGGAGTCCCTGGGAGCAAGGCGAATCGATTTCGCGACCAGTGCACCCCGAGAGCGGCAGTTCCTCAATGTGGTTGCCGAGATGTCGATCGCTTCCGGTGTGCCGGCGCCAACACTGTATGTGCTGGATCGCGAGCAGGGCATCAATGCGTTCGTTGCCGGTCTCACCATCGACAAGAGTGTCATGGTCGTCACGGCCGGCGCCCTGGAAGCATTTGAACGCGATGAGTTGCAGGCCGTTGTTGGGCACGAGTTCAGCCATATCCTGAACGGCGACATGCGGCTCAACATCCGCCTCCTTGCATTGCTGGCCGGCATTCTTTCATTGGGGCAAGCCGGCAGCTTCCTGATGCGTATTTCCTCTGACACGGATACGCATTCCCGGCGCTCCTCCGAGCGCCGCGGCGGTGTGATCTACATTTTTGCGTTTGGCGCGATGCTCTGGGCAATCGGGTCCATAGGGCTGTTTTTCGGACGCCTGATCAAGGCAGCCATTTCCCGGCAGCGTGAATTGCTGGCCGATGCGTCCAGTGTTCAGTTCACGCGCAACCCGGACGGCCTTGCGGAGGCCCTGCTGAAAATTCGCGACAGCATGTCCTGGATGACCGGCAGCTATGCCGAGTCCATGAGCCACATGTGTTTTGCCGAGTCGCTCCGGTTCTCGTCCTGGTTTGCCACTCATCCGCCGCTTGAGCTTCGTATCGCGGCGCTGGGGGAACATTATCTCGTCAGGGATCGCGCACGGCATCGCGAAAAGTTGCGCGATGTCCTGACTGCGGCCGAAGTGGCGCGCGACAAGGGCCTGGGTTCGCCGCCGCTGGCTGGCGATGAGTCGGGCGAGTCGCGATTCAGCCCGCGGGATCTGGCGCCCATAGCCTTTGTTCCGGATGGAGGGGGGACGCTGACAGCGATCGATCCTGCGGCCCCCCCGACGGAGCGACTTACGGCAAGCCCGCCTGTATCTGCGTCGCTTGTCGCCCGGACAGGAACGGTAAGCCCCCGCATGCTGGCATCGGCCCAGGCCTTGTACCAGCGACTGCCGCCTGCGGTGCTGCAGGCACTGGAGTCGAGCGAGGGCGCCCAGGCCCTGCTCTATGCGGTTGTCGCGCGTCACAATCTGGCGCCACTGCCAGCGGTTGAGCGATTGCTGGCCGATATCGATTCACTATTGCTTGGGCGAGTGAAGGTGTTGTTCCGCGTACTCGACGGACTGGACGTTTCCTTTTTCCTTCCCTTGACCGAGCTGGCCATGCCCCGCCTGCAGCTTCTCAACGCGCAGGATCAGCGGGAATTCGTGGCACGGCTTCAGACGATGGCGCAGATGGATCGTCATCTCAGCACATTCGAGTTCGCATTGCTGATGCTCCTTAGAAAGCAGCTTCAGTTACTGCCTAAGCCGCAACCGGTGCGGTTGGCGCAGTGTACTCCCGAGGTGGCGGGGCTGGTGGCAACGCTGCTTCGGGCCGGGAGCCTCGAGGGCGAAATGCTTGAGCGCACGTTCGAGCGCATCATGCGTACCGTAATCAGTCCGCCCCCTTCACTGCCGAGCCCTGACATCACTCGCCTGGCCCGCTTGGGACGCGATCTTTATCGACTGGGCGGACTTCCCCTTCTGGAAAAAAGATCCCTGCTTGAGGTGGCGGCAACCGCTGTATTGGCGGATGCCCAGGTTCGCATCGAGGAATATGAGTTGTTGCGTGTTGTTGCGGCGCTGCTCGACTGTCCCATGCCGGTGCTGGATGTTTGATGTGACTTGGGGAGGCGGCATCTCCGACGCGCGGAAAGCTCCCGGGAACAGGCGGAAGAACAGCGCGAAGCAGGCGATTGCAAGCAGGGGGCAATCCGTGTCTAATCGGGCTGATCCGTTGTACTACTATCACGAACCGATGTGCCAAACAGGCGGTTGCTGTGGATGGAAGCGTCAGCGGCGGTCTGAGTTTTGAGAGTTTTGAGGTTATTGCAACATGTCCAATCGTGAACAGGGCACCGTGAAGTGGTTCAACGATGCCAAAGGCTTCGGTTTCATCCAGCGTCCGGGCGGTGAAGACGTTTTCGTGCATTTCCGCGCCATTCGTGGCGACGGCCATCGCTCGCTGAAAGATGGTCAGAAGGTCGAATTCACTGTAGTGAAGGGCCAGAAAG
>DASSUO010000243.1:0-15543 GCA_035706925.1 Moraxellaceae bacterium | reverse complement strand
CAGGTCGACGCGGAAACCGGTGAGCTCACCGTAGCGATGAGCCCTGCCATGACGACCCCGCCGCCGGAACATCTGACGCTGTACTTTCAGCATCCCACGCAGGCCAGCGCCGACGAAAATGTGGTCCTGACCCGCCGCGGCGACAGCTATGCCGGCCACCTCCCGGCGGCACTGCATGGCAGGTTTCATGTCGAGCTGGGCAGCACGGATTGGCGCCTGCTCGGCACCCGCGAATTTCCGGCTCCGGAGTTCACCCTGACGCATGAGTAGTTTCTCCGGGGATGCCTGCTTTCATTGCGGACTTCCCGTTCCCCGTCAGCAGTCTCTGTCCGCTCTCGTGCTGGGGGCGCAACGATCCTTTTGCTGTGAAGGCTGCCGGGCCGTGGCTGAAACCATTGAAGCCAGTGGCCTGTCCACCTACTACCTCGATCGTGAGCGGACATCGCTGGCCCCTGCTGCCCTGCCGGAGGCATTGTCGGCCTTCTCGACATGGAATCATCCCGCCGCACAGAAGGACATCGTCGCGCTCAAGGGCGAACAAGCGACCGCGGAGCTCACGCTGGAAAACCTCAGTTGTGCCGCCTGTGCATGGCTGATCGAGAAAAAGCTGCATGGCCAAGACGGCGTCCTCCAGGCGACCGTCAATCTCAGCACGCACCGGCTGCACGTCGAGTGGGACAACGGCACGACCAGTCTCGGCCAGTTGCTGGCAAATCTTGCCGGCATCGGTTATCGCGCCCACCCCTACCGCAGCGACGCACATGCAGCCCAGATGCGGCAGGAAGGCCGTGACCTGCTCAAACGTCTGGCGGTGGCCGGCTTCGGCATGATGCAGGTCATGATGTACGCCGGTGCCCTGTATGTCGGGCACTGGTCCGGCATCGCCGAGGAATATCGCAGCTATCTGAACTGGGTGAGCCTGCTCATCAGCACACCCATAGTCTTTTACTCGGGCGCACCTTTTTACCGCTCCGCCCTCATTGCGATGCGGAACCGGCAACTCAACATGGACGTGCCCGTCTCGCTGGCCATCGTCGTGGCTTTCCTGGCGAGTGTGTGGGCCACGGTGACGCGTGAGGGTGATACCTATTACGACTCGATCACCATGTTCATCTTCTTCCTGCTCACCAGTCACTTTCTGGAGATGCGGGCGCGGCAACGCGCCGGTGATGTCGCCGCGACGCTGATGTCCATGGCCCCGTCTCTCGCCACCCGGATCGAGCCGGACGGCACACTGCAGGTAGTTGCCGCGGGCGATCTGCTGCCCGACGATCATGTGCTGGTACGCCCTGGAGAAACTGTTCCGGCCGATGGCGAAGTGCGAGAAGGACGAAGCAGCGTCAGCGAAGCCCTGCTGACCGGCGAGCCGCTTCCCGTGGCCAAGACAGTTGGCGATGCGGTCATCGGCGGGAGCATCAATAGCGATGATGCCTTGGTCGTCCGGGTGACTCGCTCGGCGAGCGACGGCACCCTTGGCGCCCTCAACCGGTTGCTCAATCGCGCATTGTCGGAAAAGCCCCGACTGGCACAACGTGCCGATGCCGTGGCCGAGGGCTTTGTGGCCATCGTTCTGATTTTTGCGGTCGCGGTTTTTGGCTGGTGGCTGCGTCACGACGGATTTCACCAGGCCTTCTGGATCACGCTGGCCGTCCTGGTGGCCACCTGCCCTTGCGCCCTTTCGCTGGCAACGCCGGTTGCACTCACCAGCGCCACCAGCACACTGGCCGAGCAGGGTTTTCTCATCAGTCGCGGACATGTGCTGGAAACGTTGTCCCGAGCCACCCATGTCGTCTTTGACAAGACCGGTACGCTGACCACGGGCGAGCTTCAGATCGACAGTATCGCCATCCTGCGTGGTTCAGAGGAACATGCCCTGTCGATCGTCCGTGCGCTCGAGCAGCGCTCCGGGCATGCAATCGCCAAGGCATTCCAGACTGGCACAGGGCAGGGCCTCCCGGTTGCAACCGATCTTGAACAGACCGCCGGCGCGGGTGTCAGCGGCGTCATCGAAGGACACCGCTTCCGCTTCGGTCATGCCATCTATGCGCTGGGCGAGGAGTCGGCCGCCAGCCGCGACAGGCTCTGGCTGGCCGACGATGACGGCGCCATCGCCTCCTTCCGCCTTACCGACACCCTGCGTCCGGAAGCGGCGGGCGTTGTGGCGGCGCTTAAGCAACGCGGCATGTCCACCTGGCTGTTGTCGGGCGACCCCTCCTCCGCATCGGTTGACCGTGCGCGCGAGCTCGGAATTGACAATGCCGAGGGCGGCCTGACCCCCGAACAGAAGCGGGACCGTGTGCGTGCCCTGCAGGAGACGGGGGCGATCGTGGTCATGGTGGGAGACGGAATCAATGATGCACCGGTGCTTGCCCAGGCGCATCTTTCCGTTGCCATGGCGTCAGGAACGGACCTTGCGCAGCTCACGGCGGACAGTCTCCTGCTGCGCAACGATCTCCGTGCGCTCGTGTCGGCGCGCGATATGTCACACCGGTCCAGTCGCATCATCCGGCAGAACCTGACCTGGGCCCTCGCGTACAATCTGTCCGTGTTGCCCTTGGCCGCACTGGGTCACCTTCCTCCGTGGGCGGCGTCGCTCGGCATGTCGGTCAGCTCGCTGATGGTTGTCGGCAACGCGCTTCGCCTGCGGCTATCGTACCGGCCCTCCTGACTCGGAATCATGCACGATGGAGATCATCTACTTCCTCATCCCGGTCAGCCTTCTGTTTCTGGTGGTCGCTGTCTGGATATTTTTCTGGGCCGTGAAGAGCGAACAGTTCGACGACATGGAAGGCCCCGCCCACCGCATAGTCATGGAGGACCGCGAAGAACGGAGGAAACTCGACAATGACCAGCACTGACGGTGCATTGCTGCTTGCCGCCCTGGCGACGGGGCTGCTGGGCAGCACCCACTGTGTCGGCATGTGCGGCGGCATCTCCGCCGCCCTCTCGTTTGCCTTGCCGGAGCAGGCCCGGCGCGGTGTCCGCCTGTTCGGCTTCCAGCTGGCCTACAACAGCGGCCGACTGCTGACCTATACGCTGCTGGGCGTCGTCACCGGAACCCTGGCGCAGGGAATCCTGGGGCCCTGGGCCCACAGCCCCTGGCCGCGAATGGTGGCCGGCACGCTCATGGTGGCGCTCGGCCTGTATCTGGCGGGCTGGTGGTTTGGCCTCCAGCGACTTGAACGCCTCGGAGGCTCGCTGTGGCGCCATCTGGAGCCATTGCGCAAGGTCATCCTGCCAGTCGATCGCCCCTGGAAAGCACTGGTCGCGGGCGGACTGTGGGGACTTCTCCCCTGCGGGCTGGTCTACAGCGCGCTGACGCTGGCAATGGCGCGTGCGGATTCCCTGATGTCAGGAGGAGTGATGCTTGCCTTTGGCGCCGGAACGCTTCCGGCACTGATGGTGACAGGTACCTTTGCAGGGAAGTTGCGCTCAGTGTTGCAAAAAGCCGGCGCACGCCAGATGGCCGGCGTGCTCGTCATGGCATTCGGTTTCTGGACTGTTGTTCAGCCCCTGGTGATGAAACATGGCATAGGCGCACACGGGAGTCATGGCGATCATGGCGCAATGACCGCGACTCCGGCAGACCGGAAGGCCAGCGACATCGGCAGCAACACAGCGCCGGATTCTTCCCGACATGTCATTCATGACCGCGCGGACGCGCCAGCATCGAATTTTACGCAATCGACGGTCGGAATGGCCATGGACCCTGACATGCCGATGGATCACCCAATGCCTGCAGCAACGGAAAGCGGCTCCGGCGAACGTCCGTCAGACGCCATGTCGACGGATGCACATCACACCTATTGATCCGTTGACGGGTACACCACAAACAGACTCAGAGTAACGATCGCCGTCATTGTGCCGCCTTCAGGCTCGTCGACGCCGGTAGAGGGCGGCCACTCTCCCGTCACCATCACCTGTGTGTCTGCCGCAACCGGCATCGACATCAGGCTCGCTAATAGCAGCATGACAATGCGACGGAGCATCATGGCTTTCCCTACCCTTGAACCTGTCCCGGTCCGAATCTGGCGTCCCGCTTCCCGGTTGCCTACTCCCTTCGGGAGGCCCTCCGGGAGGCCCTTCGTCAATGCGCGTCCTCATTCGGCAATCGCCAGAAATACAAAGGCCCGCTTGCGCGGGCCTTTGTGAGACAAGGAGTGATCAGGATTCGACGGGAATCTTGCCGATCTTTGCCTGCCAGATTTTCGGTGCCGTGTTGTGCACCGACGAGCCGTTCACATCGACCGCCACGGAAACCGGCATGTCTTCCACCACAAACTCGTAGATCGCTTCCATGCCCAGGTCCTCGAACGCCACCACGCGGGCCTTGCGAATCGCCTTGGATACAAGATAAGCCGCACCGCCAACCGCCATGAGATAGACGGCCTGATGCTTCTTGATGGCCTCGATGGCAACCGGGCCGCGCTCTGACTTGCCGATCATGCCGATGAGGCCGGTCTTTTCCAGCACCTTGTCAGTGAACTTGTCCATGCGGGTCGCCGTAGTGGGGCCCGCCGGACCGACCACTTCATCACGAACCGGATCGACCGGGCCGACGTAGTAGATAAACTTGCCCTTGAGATCCACCGGCAGTTCTTCTCCGCGCGCGAACATTTCGGTCATGCGCTTGTGGGCGGCATCACGCCCCGTGTACATGGTGCCGGACAGCAACAGCGTCTCGCCGGGCTGCCAGCTCTTGATGTCCTCGGCCGTCACGGTGTCGAGATTGACGCGACGCGACTTGCTGGCATCGAAAGTGATTTTCGGCCAGTCCTCAAGCTTCGGCACTTCCAGTTCCGCGGGGCCCGAGCCGTCGAGCTCGAAGTGCACGTGACGCGTTGCCGCGCAATTGGGAATCATCGCGACCGGCAACGATGCCGCATGAGTCGGATAGTCACGGATCTTGATGTCGACCACAGTGGTCAGGCCGCCCAGGCCCTGGGCGCCGATACCGAGCGCATTCACCTTTTCGAACAGCTCGATACGCAGCTCTTCGATACGGTTCTGCGGACCGCGCGCCAGCAGCTCATGCATGTCGACCGGGTCCATCAGCGATTCTTTCGCGAGCAGTGCGGCCTTTTCTGCCGTCCCGCCGATACCGATGCCCAGCATGCCGGGCGGGCACCAGCCGGCGCCCATGGTCGGCACGGTCTTGAGCACCCAGTCCACAATGGAGTCGGACGGGTTGAGCATGACCATCTTCGACTTGTTTTCGGAGCCACCGCCCTTGGCGGCAACGGTGATGTCGACCTTGCTGCCCGGCACGATGCTGTAGTGGATCACCGCCGGCGTGTTGTCCTTCGTATTCTGGCGCTTGCCCGCCGGGTCACGCAGGATGGACGCACGCAGCACGTTGTCCGGATTCAGGTAGGCGCGACGGACGCCCTCGTTGATGGCGTCGTCCAGGCTCATGCCGCCGAGATCCCAGCGCACATCCATGCCGACCTTCACGAACACGGTCACGATGCCGGTGTCCTGGCAAATGGGTCGATGGCCCTCGGCACACATGCGCGAGTTGATGAGGATCTGTGCCATGGCGTCCTTGGCGGCCTGGTTCTGCTCCCTTTCATAGGCGGCATGTATCGCCTGGATGAAATCCACCGGGTGGTAATAGGAGATGTACTGCAGGGCGTCGGCGACACTCTGGATGAGGTCGTCCTTCTTGATGACGGTCATGGGGGGTGGACTCCAGGGGGCAATCTACGAGGGCTGGCCTTGTGGGCCGGGTCAAAGCGGCCCGTATTATACCCCCTCCCGCCGCGCTCGGGGGGCTGGCGCGGAGGGCATCCGGCGGGGGAACCTTCCCTAGCGGGCCGGATGCCGGGAGAGCCAGTCCAGAAGCAGGGAATTGACCTCGGCCGGTGCCTCCCGGTGAAGGAAATGCCCTGTATCGGGCAGGCGGCGGACCATGAGCCCCCCCTCGAAGTCCTGCTCCCGCATCAGCGTGTCGTAAAGGCGGGTGTCCATGCAGCCGTCGTGCTCGCCCGTCAGGGCCAGCGTCGGCACGGTGACCGGGGCCGTCAGCATGCGCCAGGACTGCTGCGTGGACAGCGATAGCGGTTGCAGCAGGCAACGGTAATACTGGGTGGCCGCATGCACGACACCCTCACTGCGGAAGGTTTGCTTGACCTGCTCCAGCTGCTCCGGCGTGTACTGCCAGTCGGGCGACCACAACTTCCACAAGGTCTCCACGAAGGCGTAGTCGTCACGCGCCACGATGTGCTCGGCAATACGTGCAAACTGCATCAGCAGGATATACGACGACTTGACCAGCTGCCCCGGGACCTCCGCCACGCCCATCAGGCTGCGGCGCAGATGGGGAATGGCCAGCGTGGTCAGCGATGCAAACCGCTTGGGCTGCAATGCCGTGGCCACATAGCTCGTGAGCGCCCCCCAGTCATGGCCAACGAGGTGGCACTGACGGGCACCCAGGCAGTCCATCCACGCGAAGACATCCGATGCCAGGTGTATCAAGTGATAAAGGTCACGAGGGGACTGCGAGCCCGGCTCGTAACCGCGCAGCATCGGCGCGACCACCCGGTATCCTGCCGCCGCGAGGGGCCCGATCTGTGCATCAAAACTGTGGAAGTCATCCGGGAATCCGTGAACCAGCAAAACCAGCGGCCCCTCTCCCGCCGCACGGGCGGAAAAACGCAGATTGCCGTTGGTGAGAGTGATCGTTTCGATGTCAGCCATCAGGCATCCTCCGGGGCCGCGCCGGCAAACAGGTTCGCGAGCGGCAACTGCAGGGTTTGATTCATTTGCTCGTGTACAGCCAGCAATGCGGGACGAAGTTGCCGCAGCCAGCGTGAATCATCGCCAAGGGCGGCGAGATCATCAGGTGTCGGCAATGCCCATGGCAGCTCGCGATAAAAGGTGTAGAAATCCACCGTCGACAGATCACGGGCCAGCAGATAACTCCCGCCCTCCGTACGCCGGACAAGACGCTGCTGCTCCAGCAAGGGAGCGAACTCCAGCCAGGCTTCTTCTTCCTGTTCGCCGAGGACAGCCATGATCTCCAGATGACTCACCGTCCGGCCCTCGCGGTGAGCGAGCCAGAACAGCTGCAGAACCTCCATCAGGGCCAGCACCGGATGCCGGTAGCGGCGCCCTTTGATGCCGAACAGGGTCAGCGCGCGACTGATCTCGACGCCCAGCAGGATGATGGCCCAGCTCAGGTAGATCCACAGCAGGAAGGCCGGAAAGACCGCAAAGGCCCCGTACACCAGCGTGTAGGAGGAAAAGCGCGTGATGAAGATGGCAAAGGCGTGCTTGGCCCCTTCGAACAACAGGGCGGCCACCACCCCGCCCGCCAGCGCCGCCCGCGGCGGTACGCGGCAGTTTGGCACCGCGATATAAAGCAAGGTGAAACCCAGCGACGTGAACAGGATGGTCACCAGCCGGACGCCAAAGCCGTGATCAAGCAGGGACGCTGCCGAGTGGAAGAGCTGCAACGACATCATGTAGGAAGACAGCGCGAAGGCGGCTCCCAGCAGCAGCGGCCCCAGGCTCAGTACGGCCCAGTAGCGCAGGAACCCCATCAGTCCCTTGCGTCCTTCGCGAACCTTCCAGATTTCATTGAAGGCCTTTTCGATCGTCACCAGCATCATGATCGCGGTGACGAACAGCATGCCGCTGCCGATGACAGTGAGATGACTCGCCTGCCGGGAAAAATCCTGCAGGTACTGCTCGATCACCTGCCCGCTGCTCGGAATGAAGTGATGAAAGACGAACTGCTGCAGGCTGGAGCTCACCGATTCCATCGATGGAATGGACGACAGGATGGTAAAGGTCACCGTCATCATCGGTACAACGGCAAACAGTGTCGTATAGGTCAGCACTACTGCATGCTGATTGCGGGAATCATGTGTGAAATGCCGGAAGACGAACCGGATGAAGTCGCCGACGCGGCGCAGGCCCTCTGCTGTGTCGTGCTTCATGGCGGGGGTTCCCGGAGTGGCTGGAGACATGTGCGGGCAAGTATTCCCGCCCTCCCTGCCGCTGTCGAGTTCTTTGCGGCAGGCCGCTACAATCCGGACCCTGTCTCCAGCTCCCGGTCGCGCCATGTTCACCCTCTACCACAATCCGCGCTGTTCCAAGTCACGCCAGGCCCTCGAGCTTCTCGAGTCCCGTGGAGTCAGTCCTGTCGTGGTGAAATACCTCGAGACTCCACCCGACGCCGCCACCCTGCGTGCCCTGCTGCGCGCGCTCGGACTGCCGGCCAGGGGCCTTCTGAGGACGGGTGAAGAGGAGTTCGCGCAGCTTGGCCTCGACGACCCCGCGCTCGACGACGACGCCATTATCGCCGCCATGGTCGCGCACCCCCGGCTGATCGAACGGCCGGTCCTGACTGACGGCAAGCGCGCGGTGATCGGCCGCCCCCCCGAAAACGTCCTGGAGTTGCTGGCATGAGCGATCCCTACGTTCTCGTCGTCTATTACAGCCGGCATGGTGCCACGCGCGAAATGGCGCGCCTCATCGCTCGCGGCATCGAGGCCGAAGGCATCGAGGCACGCCTTCGGACCGTGCCTCCGGTGTCCGCTGTCTGCGAAGCCACGGCACCCGACATTCCCCTGGAAGGGGACCTCTACTGCACACTGGACGACCTGGCCGGTTGCGCCGGACTGGCCCTCGGGAGCCCTACCCGCTTCGGCAACATGGCCGCGCCCGTGAAGTTCTTCCTTGATGGGACCAGCAGTCTCTGGGTCAATGGCGACCTCATCGACAAGCCGGCCGCCGTCTTCACCTCGACCGGCACCCCCCATGGCGGACAGGAAAGTACGCTCCTCAGCATGATGACGCCGCTGCTTCACCACGGCATGGTGATTCTGGGGCTGCCCTTCTCGGAAGCAGGCCTCACCCGGACCAGTGGCGGCGGCACCCCCTACGGCGCCAGCCATCTGGCAGGCCCTGCCAATGACAGGCCCATCGACCCCCATGAATCGGCCCTGTGCCAGGCGCTGGGCCGCCGGCTCGGTCGACATGCCCGACGTTCCCTCCAGACCTGAGCCTCCGTCATGACCGCCCTCGAAAAGTTCCATCGTGGCCGAATCACAGCATTCTCCCTGCTGATCCTGCTGACCGGATACATTGCCGTCGAATCCCTCCTGAAGCCGCTCCCCTGGGGAGCCTCGCTGGTACTCGGCGCCGTCGGCATCCTGCCGCTGACCTTCTTCCTGCGGCCGCTTTGGCGTGGCGATGCGCGCAGTGCCCTGTGGCTCGGCCTGCTGCTGTTGCCCTACCTGTGCTGGGCGGCACTTGGCGCCTTCGCACCGGGAACCGACGGCCTCCTGGCCATGACGCGGGCCGCGCTGATCTCGGCCTGCTTCATCATGCTGATGCTCATGGTGCGCTGGCATAAAGCGGCGGACCTGAATGGCTGAGTCGGCTTTTCCGCGGGGACGGCAGCCGATAGACTCCGGCTCATCTGTGGCAGAACGACAACGGGGTCGTTGCCCTGCCTGTCATGACCTGGCGCGCCGTGGCGCCGACCGACACCTTGCCTGACCGTCATCCACCTTTCCTCAGGGGTAAATGCATGTCCCGCCTCACCCTCACCGGCCTTGCCATGGCACTGAGTCTTACTGCCTGTGCCTCGGGTCCGGCGCCGCTAACGCAGCAAGAACTGCAGGCCGCCCAGCAAGGCGGGAATCTCGAAGGCCTTTACGATCAGTATGCGCTGCGGCTCGCGGGCCAGAAGCTGACCACTCCTGAAGGGCAAAAGGCCGTCGCCCAGCTCAACGAGATCGGCAACCAGCTGGCGAGCCGACTGGAGCAGGACATCCACAGCACGATCCAGCAGCAGTCTACCGCCAGCGGACTCGCCCCCCTGCCCGTCATCGATGCGCAGATCGCCCGCCTGCCGCCCATGCAGAAGTGGTCTCCGGAGAAACACAGCCGGCTGACGGCCGAACTCAACGATTTGCGCGGACGTACGCAGGCGCGCATCACGGCACAGCAGAACCAGCTTGCCCGCTTTACCGAAAACGAGCTGGGCCAACGCGTGGCCGTTCTGGACGACCTCGCGCGGCTGACGGGCGACGACCGCTACAGCCGTGAAAGTGCCGATGTAGTCGCCACCTTGCGTCGCAAGGCCGACGAGGCACTCAAGACCGAACAATATGGCGAGGCCCGCCAGGCACTGACCGCCCTTCAGCAAGTGGCACCGGAAGACAAGACGGTTCGCAGCCAGATCACGCTGGCCAATGCCCGTCTGTTCGAAAAGAAATTCTGGGACAGCCTTGCCGACGGCAAGCTGGACGACGCCTACACGCAATTCATGAATCTCTCCCAGACGCCGGAATTCCCGGATGTCATGAAGCGCCTCTCCAAGTCGTCAGATGACATGGTGGCCTATTTCATCGCGCAGGCAGGTGTCGCCACGAATGAAAACCGTCTGGCCGATGCGTACAAGCTGATCAATCAGGCCAACGACCTGCGTACGAAGACAGGATCTACCACGACCGCGCGGTCGCCGCAGGAAGACGCATTTGCGAAGGCCGTGTCCGCCCGTAGCCAGGATGCACTCAAGGCGGGCCATACCGGCCTCGCCCTGGGCTATCTGAAGGTGGTAGAGCACGTCGACCCGGACTACCCGGGATTGCGTGCCAGCCTCCGTACCACAATGGATGCCACGCTGGGCAAGGCGACGCGCAAGGTCAGTACGGCGGCATTTACCGATGCCACCGGCAGCAGCGAATTCGGCGGCGCCGTGGCCGCCAAGGTGACTCAGCACCTTTTCGACAAGATTCCCAACGACATCCGCATCATCGAGCGCGACCAGTTCCAGGCCATCCTGCGCGAAAAGGAAATCGGTGCGTCGCAGAACAGCGACCTGGCCACGGCCGACTTGCTGATCCAGGGCAAGATTCTGGAGTCGCGCGTCGATACCACCGAAAACCGCAGCAAGAAGACGATGCGCGTGGTCACGGATACCTCCACCGTACCGAACCCCGCCTATGACCAGTGGGCAGCACTCCCGGAAGCGCAGCGCAGCAAGCTCGCCGAGCCGGCCCGCACCGTCACGCAGGAAAAGAAGGAAGACATCACCATCAATCTGCAGATCATGCGCAAGGTCGGCATCATCTCCGCCTCGTATCGTCTGGTGGAGGCCCGTACCGGCAAGGTGATCGCGACCGGCTCCGAATCTGCCAAAGCGGAATTCACTGATGAAGGGAATGAAGGCATAGAGCTCGGACAATTCCGCATGCCCTTCAAGCTGGCCAGCCTGCCGGCGGATACCGAAATCCTGCAGAAGCTGACCGACAAGATTTCCGACGTCATTGGCGACAAACTCGTGCAAGAGCTCAAGGAGCCCGAAAAGCGCTATGCGGAAACCGCAAAGCGATACAACGAGGAGGCCGACCCGGTCATGGCGGCAGAAAACCAGGCGTACGCCTTTGCGCTCGCAAACCTCAAGGGGCAGGATACGACGACATTGCGACTGGCGCTGGAACAATATGCGCTGAAGGCACCCTGACGTCAGGGAGACAACCGATAAAAAAGCCGCGCTACATGCGCGGCTTTTTTATTTTGCGTCGCATCAGGACTTCAGCGGCCGTGAGCCTGCCGCAAGCCCTCCTTCGCCTCACGATTGGTGGGATCCAGTCGGAGCACCTGTTCAAAACGTTGGATTGCCGTTGCGGTATCGCCATCTTCCAGTGCACGGTGCGCGCTGCCAAGCATTCCGCCGATGCGCAACCGGACCAGTGCATCCGGCGCTCCGCCTTGGCGAGACTCGCGCAGCGCTTCACGTATTTCGGCACGCCGCTCCAGGCGAGTCTCTGGCTGAGCAGCCGTCGCAGGCACCTGAGCCTGCGAGGCCCGCATCGCGGCCTGATTCCCTGCATTGGTCCGCGCCTCTGCAATCGCCTTTTGCAGCGGCGCCTGCCCCGCATCGGCAGGATCAATCTCGCTCGCCTGCGCCAGAAGATGGTCGGCCTCGTCGAAGCGACGCGCATCGATGGCGGCGTAAGCCTGCGACTGCAGGCCCGACACCACATTGCGAATGCCGTCGCGGGCAGCCGCATTGGCCGGCTCCATCGCCAGCGCATTGCGGAAATGCAGCAGCGCGTTGTCCGTCGCCGGTGCCACCAGGGCATTGCGGGACAGCGCAACGGATCCCGCCTGCAACTCGACCCCGAGGCGCGCTTCATGGGCAGACACCGCCGAGCGCTGAATGGCCCACCAGGCACCACCGGCTGCCAGTGCGGCCGCAAGACCAACTACCGCGATCAGTCGGCCCCTGCCCGATGACACCGGTGCCGCCGGCGCAACGACTGCAGCGGAACCCGCTCGCGGAGCAGAGGGGCGCGCGACTGGCGCCACCATGGTGACATCGGCGGCCGATGCGGGCGCCACCTGCGGGCGACTTCCCGCCTCGCTCGGCGATGCCGCTGCGGGGGTTGCAGGGGCTGCCGGCACAACCGGCCGGCGCACGGCCGGACGAAGCGCCGTGGCCCCCTCCAGGTCAGTCGATGCGCCGGCAAAGTCAAATGACTTTTCCAGCGCCTCGATTTCGCGAATCAGCTGTGCACCGGACTGCGGACGCTGACCCGGCTGCTTGGCCAGCAGGCGATCCATCAGAGGCTGAAAATGGGCGAGCGGGCCGTCGAGGCGCGGAACCGGCGCACTCATGTGCATGATGCCAAGGGCAATCGGATCGGCGGCCTCGAAAGGCAAATGCCCTGTCAGCATCTCGAACAGGACCACGCCCAGACTGTACAAGTCCGAATCCGCATCCAGATCCTGGGCACGCGCCTGTTCGGGGCTCATGTATTTGGGCGTGCCCGCCACCATTCCCAATTGCGTCAGACCGGCATCACCTTCGGTTGCCTTGGCAATTCCGAAGTCAGTGAGAACGGCGCTACCGTCATCACGAAACAGGACGTTGTCAGGCTTGATGTCCCGATGCAGATAGCCTTTGCCATGCGCATAGTCCAGCGCACGGGCGACATCCTTGGCGATGCGGAGCGCCTCGGCGACAGTCAGCCCCTGGCGAAGCCGGGCCTTGAGATCACCGCCCGGATGGAACTCCATGGCGATGTAATAGATGCCGTTGACTTCATTGACGTCATAAACGGCCACAATGTTGGGGTGGGAAATGCGGGCGACAATCTTGGCCTCGCGCAGGAAGCGCTCACGAAAGCCGGCGTCCGCCGCCAGCGCAGGCGCCATCACCTTCAGGGCGACGTCGCGCTCGAACTTTTCCTGCTCCGCCAGGTAGACCGTGGCCATGCCACCCTTGCCGAGCGTGCGCTTGATGCGATAGCCGGGAATCTCGAGGTCATTCATCAGTGATCATTTTGCCTGCTGGTTGATCCATGCCCGGAACGCCTCGCGTTCCTCGGGGCTGCTGCGCCCCCAGACATCCTTGAGGAGATCGGTGTTGGTGACTACATGAGCCACACCCGTCTGCTGAGACTCGAACGCCTTGCTGATCGTGTCGATGAGGGACGCCTCGGCATAGGACTTGATCGCGGTGGACTCCACCGATGCGCCGCCCGACAGGTTCACCAGCGTGAACAGGGGCGACCTGGCGAACTGCCTGGCGACATCAGGATTCTTTTGCGGGGGCACATCGAGGCGGTAATGTGCCCCCGGAGCCGCCGTAAAGCGCAGCGCCGCCTGACCCGAGCGGACAACGTCGTGCTCTCCCGCGCCGAGCTGAAACAGCTGGACGTAACGCAAGCTGAAGACATGGTCACCGGGCAGCAGCGCCAGTTGCACTTGCGACGTCAGCAGGCTGGAAGGAGGCTCACGACCATCGATCGCCATCACCTGCACTTCTTCCGGGACATCGACCACGGCCACTTCTGCCGGGGCCCGTACCGGACCTTCATACGTTTTCATCGGGCCCTGGGTACTGGCGCAGCCAGTTGCCAGAAAAAACGATGCCGCTACGGGCAGAACGAGATAACGCAGGGAAGACTTCATGAAGCTCTCGGGCAAGCGCCGGACCAGAAAAGAAAAAGGCCGCAGAAGCGGCCTTTTTATCAGAGCCTCCGGACGCGCCGCAAGCCAAGCAGGCCCAGCGCCGCGCCAGTCAGCCAGTCCAGACTGCCGGCACCACCGCCATGATCAGGATCAGGCGCGTCGGTGTAAACGGTCACCGTTGCCGCGCCCGATGCCTGTCCGTCCGCATCAAAGACGTGATAGGTAAAGGTATCCGAGAAGGGAGACAGATTGTTGTCAGCCACGTACCGAAGCGGCGGATTCAGGCAAATCCGTGGATCCGTTGAGCTGCCAGGGCAAAGGCCGGAAGAAGAGCCGAACACCTTGCCAAGCGAGGGCTGCTGGACAATTTCAATGGGGTAAAAAGTCGCCCAGTCCACGGCAGGTCCATAGGTCTTGTCCGCATTCAGGACAAGGCCGAATTTTCCGTCGCCCTTGTCGTTGTCATTGTCGAGCGGATTGAAAACAACCTCGGACTGCCCCACCGGACGAAGAACGCTGTCATTGAGGGCGTTCGGCGCCTGATTCCTGATTTGCACCTTGACGGTTGCCGTCGTCGTCGACGTTTCCGGCTTGGAGTCCGTCACCTGATAGGTACAGATAATGGGCGATGCGTCAGTGGTCACCGCTCCGTTGGGCAGTCCATTGGAGTCGAGATTCTGCACAACCAGCTTGCCGGGATACAGCGGATCATCGCTCAGCTTCCAGGAGCAACGTCCGCCTGCGTCATCCAGCAACACCACCGCCGGATTCGCCGCCGTGTTGGCCGCGAACATGTAAGGCCCGTTGATGTCGTCCTCACCGTAGCTGTCATTGGCAAGAACGTCGACGATTGCCAGGCGGTCGGTATCGACAACACTTTCGCCAGCATCGTCACGCGCTGTCACCTGCAGTCGCTCGACCGCACCGATGTCGCAGGCGGTTCCGCTACGGCGATCCAGATTGCGCTGGTCATTACCACCACAACTGCCGATATTCTGACCGACATCCAGAACCGGAGATCCCGCCACCACCTTTGGCAGGTAATAGTCAGTCAGGCCGAACGGTGCGCCCGTTGAAGACGCCGGGTAATAATCAGCTGGCCCACGGATAGGCACCACGACACTCTGCAGCGTGGTGCCAACGGGGATCAGTACGTTGTTCCCCGGATTCAGCATCAGACTGTTGCAGCTGCCATCGTCGGTGAACGCATTGAAGCTGCCGGTCGGTGACGACATTGTCTGAAAACCGACAGCAGGACTGTTCGGGTTGAAGCAGATCTCCGTCGCACCCGTCGTATCGAAAGCGGCGAGCAACGATCCGGTGAGGGTGATTCCGGACAGTCCGCTGAGTGCCAGCACATGCCCCACCTGCTCTGCCGCAGTGACATAGCTGAAATTCACCGTCCCGAGACCCACCGCTGAACCTTGAACGTAGGCAACTGCACCCGACGCTGATCCGGACGTGTTGGCCGACAGCGTGCTCGCCGACAATGACAAGCTGCTGTTCCCGCACATTTCCATGGCGCCTGCACCCACCAACGCGCTGTTTCCGCGGAAAAGCGTACGGGTGACGGAGAGCGAATGCTGGGCGTAGGGATTGAGGCCG
>DASSUO010000242.1:0-12192 GCA_035706925.1 Moraxellaceae bacterium | reverse complement strand
CGGGTCATGATGACTCCAGGAATTCGGGACGGGAAAAGTCCCGATTGTAGGGAGATGGGGAGGCAGGTGCCAGCACAGTTGGCCGCGCCAGGTTGATGGGGAAAAGGGCGCGGAGAGAGAGGGCGAGACGGCGCCGATATCTGAACGTTGGCCGTTAACCGTTGGCTGCTGGCTGCTGGCTGCTGGCTGCTGGCTGCTGGCATGTTCATGATCAAGGGAACGTGCGCGCCAGCCTTGGCTGGTTACGCCAATTCGCCGCCCGGCGTGGGCCGCCCGCAAAAAAAGGCCTGCTGTTGTCGACAGCAGGCCTTTTTTGACGCGCGGTAACCGGTCAGTCCTTGTCGCCGAAGAGGCTCATCACCGACTCGAACCAGGAGCTCTTGCGCGGTGAGTGCTTGCCGTTTGCGCCCTCGACCTCTTGCTGGAACTCGCGCAGCAGCTCCTTTTGCCGTTTGCTGAGATGCACCGGCGTCTCGACGACGATGCGACACATCAGGTCGCCTTGTCCTCCGCCGCGAACGGGAGCAACGCCCTTGCCCCGCAAACGGAAGACCTTGCCCGTCTGCGCCCCTTCGGGAATCTTGAGCTTGACCCGGCCATCGAGCGTGGGAACTTCCAGCTCGCCACCGAGTGCGGCGTCTGCAAACGAGATCGGTACTTCGCAATAAAGATCGGCACCATCACGCTCGAAAATCTTGTGCGGCCGCACCGCCACCTGAACGTAAAGATCACCGGACGGTCCGCCATTGGCACCCGCTTCGCCTTCGCCCGACAGCCGGATGCGATCACCCGAGTCGACGCCGGCAGGAATCTTCACTTCCAGCGTTTTGGCTTTTTCCACACGTCCCTGACCATGACAGGCCGTGCAGGGATCCTTGATGGTCTTGCCGCGACCCCGACAGGTAGGACAGGTCTGCGCCACCGAGAAAAAGCCCTGCTGCATGCGGACCTGGCCGGCGCCGCCACAGGTGCGACAGGTATCGACCGACGTGCCCTTCTTGGCACCACTGCCGTCGCACACTTCGCAGGTGGACAACTTTGGCACACGGATCTGTACCGTGGTGCCGCGAACGGCCTCCTCGAGATCCAGCTCCAGCGTGTAGCGCAAATCCGAGCCGCGATTGGAGCGCTGGCCACCGCCGCGTCCGCCGGCTCCAAAAATGTCGCCGAACACATCACCGAAAATGTCGGAGAAGCTGGCACCGCCTGCCCCACCAAATCCGCCCGCGCCAAAACCACCCATGTTGGGGTCGACCCCGGCATGACCATGACGGTCATAGGCCGCACGCTTGTCGTCATCAGAGAGGACTTCGTAGGCCTCGTTGGCCTCCTTGAACTTCTCTTCTGCCGACGCATCATCCGGATTACGGTCAGGATGGTGTTTCATGGCGAGCTTGCGGTAGGCCTTCTTGATCTCGTCGGCCGAGGCGGTCCGGGCCACCCCCAGCACTTCGTAATAATCACGCTTCGCCATTTACGTCACTCAACGCGCAGGTAACAGACATGCCAACGCGGGGAAGACCCCGCGCTGGCTGATTCACCGGTTTTCCGTCACCCGTCCCGGTACCGTGCGTCGACAGGAGGAGGCTGCGACAGCACGGCAACGGGACGGTGCGGAAGAAGACCCTTACTTCTTGTCGTCCTTCACTTCTTCGAACTCGGCGTCGACCACGCCTTCGTCGGCTTTGCCGGCCGAGGCCTGGGCACCCGCCTCGGCGCCACCCTCGGCCTGTGCCTGTTCGGCATAGGCCTTCTGCATCACGGGCATGGAGGCATTCGACAGCGCTTCGATCTTCTGGTCGATCACCGCCTTGTCATTGCCCTTGAGCACATCTTCGAGATCCTTGATGGCGGTCTCGATGGCGGCCTTTTCTTCGGCAGTGACCTTTTCGCCAAGATCGCTGATCGCCTTCTTCGTGGCATGCACCAGTTGGTCGCCGCTGTTGCGGGCGTTGACAAGCTCGGTGAACTTGCGGTCTTCCTCGGCATTGGCCTCGGCGTCGCGCACCATCTGCTCGATCTCGGCGTCGGAGAGGCCGGAGTTGGCCTTGATCACGATGCTCTGCGCCTTGCCGGTGGCCTTGTCCTTGGCGGACACGTTCAGGATGCCGTTGGCGTCAATGTCGAAAGTGACTTCGATTTGCGGCATGCCGCGCGGTGCCGGCGGAATGTCCGCCAGGTCGAAGCGGCCCAGGGTCTTGTTGAGGGACGCCTGCTTGCGCTCGCCCTGCAGCACATGAATCGTCACTGCATTCTGATTGTCTTCAGCGGTGGAGAACACCTGCGACTTCTTGGTCGGGATGGTGGTGTTCTTGTCGATCACCGGAGTGGCCACGCCACCCATGGTTTCGATACCCAGCGTCAGCGGCGTCACGTCGAGCAGCAGCACGTCCTTGACGTCGCCGGACAGCACGGCGGCCTGGTAGGCAGCGCCGATGGCCACGGCTTCGTCCGGGTTCACGTCACGACGCGGTTCCTTGCCGAAGAACTCCTTCACCTTGTCCATGACCATGGGCATGCGGGTCTGACCGCCGACCAGGATCACGTCGCCGATGTCGGCAACCTTGAGGCCGGCATCCTGCAGCGCGATACGGCAAGGCTCGATCGTGCGCTTGACCAGCTCTTCGACCAGTGATTCCAGCTTGGCGCGGGTCACCTTGACAGTCATGTGCTTGGGACCGGTGGCGTCGGCCGTGATGTACGGCAGGTTCACTTCGGTCTGCTGCGCGGAGGACAGCTCGATCTTGGCCTTTTCAGCCGCCTCTTTCAGGCGCTGCAGGGCCAGCGGATCGTTGTGCAGGTCAATGCCGTTTTCCTTCTTGAATTCGTCGGCGAGATAGTCGATCAGGCGCAGGTCGAAGTCTTCGCCACCCAGGAAGGTGTCACCGTTGGTAGACAGCACTTCGAACTGGTGCTCGCCTTCGATTTCGGCGATTTCGATGATGGAAATGTCGAAGGTGCCGCCGCCGAGGTCGTACACGGCGATCTTGCGATCGCCTTCCTTCTTGTCCATGCCGAAGGCCAGCGCTGCGGCCGTCGGTTCGTTGATGATGCGCTTCACTTCGAGGCCGGCGATCTTGCCCGCGTCCTTGGTCGCCTGGCGCTGGGAGTCATTGAAATAGGCCGGCACGGTGATCACGGCTTCGGTGACGGGCTCACCGAGATAGTCCTCGGCCGTCTTCTTCATCTTCTTCAGGACTTCGGCGGAGATCTGGGGCGGGGCTTTCTTGTCACCCTTCACTTCCACCCAGGCATCGCCGTTGGGGGCAGCAGCGATGGTGTAGGGCACCATCTTGATGTCTTTCTGCACGACGTCGTCGGTGAACTTGCGGCCGATCAGGCGCTTCACTGCGAACAGCGTGTTCTTGGGGTTGGTCACGGCCTGGCGCTTGGCACCGGCGCCGACCAGCACTTCGTTGTCGGTGTACGCCACGATGGACGGGGTGGTGCGTGCACCTTCCGCGTTCTCGATGACCTTGACCTTGTCGCCTTCCATGATGGCGACGCAGGAATTGGTCGTGCCCAAGTCGATACCGATGATCTTGCCCATGTCAGTCTCCTGGAACCGGTCGCCGGGAGGGTGGCCCGGCGAGGGGTGAATTGTCTTGTGGTCCGATATGGCGATGCCCTTAGGGATTTCAAGGGCTCTTTGCCGGGATTTTGTGTGAAGGAGGGGCGCGGGAGGGGATGTGGGTGATTTTTTTGGGGTTGCGGCTTGAGCCGCTCCTGCGGGACGCAGGGGGCCGGGGTGCATTGATGCACCCCGGGTGTGCAACGGTCAGGTGGCGGAGGCGACGACTACCATGGCCGGGCGCAGGAGGCGGCCGCTGATGGTGTAGCCCTTGGCGAGGACGGCGGTCACGGTGTTGGGGGCGACGTCGGGGGCGGGCTGCATGCTGACCGCCTGATGCAGATCGGCATTGAAGGGCTGGCCCATCGGCTCCATCGGCTCCACCGAGAAACGCTTCAGCGTGTTGACCAGCTGCTTGTAGGTCAGGCTGACGCCCTCCATGAGACCACGGGTGGCCTCATTGTCGTCGGAGGTGCTCTCCAGCGCGCGCTCGAGGTTGTCGACGACTTCGAGCAGGGAACCGGCGAACTTCTCCAGGGCATATTTGCGGGCGAGGTCGGCGTCGCGCTCAGCGCGCCGCTGGATGTTCTGGATTTCGGCCTGGGCCCGGAGCTGGGTATCGCGCAGTTGGGCCTCCAGCTCGGCAACGCGCTCCCCCAGGGCCGCAGGGTCCACGCCTTCCTGCAAAGGGGCGCCCGCCTCGGTGGATGGGGTAACAGATTCCTGGTGTTCGTGTTCGGACATAACTGCCTCGCCTTGCCTGTCAGTTGAACGGCGCCCCCGGGGCAATGCCGGAGCGCCTGGGCCGGCGATCCGGGTCGCCAGGATACCGGATGGGCTAGCGCCATTCGGGACGAGTGACCCGGTACGGATGCCGACCGGATGGGAGAACGGCAGTTTGTGGGGGAGCTGCAGGTTTTTTCAAGGCCCTTCGGGTGCGGAAAGGGCACTCGAGAGCATGTTGGCCGTGACTTCGACCAGAGGAATGATCCGCTGGTAGGCCATGCGGGTCGGTCCGATGACGGCAAGACGCCCCAGCACATGGCCATTGGCTGCATAGGGGGCCGTTATCAGGGTCAGGTCGCCAAACGGTGCGTAGCCGGATTCGTCACCAATGTAGATTTCCACGCCTTCGGCCTGATGGCAGCGGTCGAGCAGATGGAGGATGTCCCGCTTGGCCGTAAAAGCGTGAAAGAGCTCCTGCAGACGGTCGACGCCACCGGTTTCGGCAAGGTGCAGGAGGCTCGCCTCACCCGACAGGACGTAGTCTCCGCCTGTCCGCGGCGCGAACGCGCGCTCGGCGAGAGTGACGGTGTTGCGCAGGAGGGCATCGAGCTGGACCTGGTCATCACGCATCCCCCCGAGCAGGGTGAGGGTAATTTCCCCGAGACTCTTGCCTGCAAAGTGGTGGTTCAGATAGTTGCCGGCCTGTGACAGCTCCGACTCCGTGAACGGCCGCTCGGTGAGGATGAGCTGGTTCTGCACGTCCCCGTTGGCGCAGACGACAATGGCCAGTACCCGGCGTTCGTCGAGCCTCACGAATTCGATATGTCGCAGGTCGACCAGATCGCGTCGCGGCACCATGACGAGACCGACGTGGCGGGTCAGTTCGGCCAGGCAGGCCGATGCGCGCTCGATGAGGTCACGGGGGGACTGCCCCTGAGTCAGCTCTCCCGACAGCGCCTGCACGGTATCTTCGGTCACCGCCTCCGTGGTCAGGAGCCGGTCGACGAAAAGGCGGTAGCCCTGCTGCGTCGGTACCCGGCCGGCCGAGGCATGAGGTGCGGCGAGCAGTCCCCGCTCCTCGAGCTGGGCCATCACGTTGCGGACCGTCGCCGACGACAGAGGCAAATCGGACATTTGCAGCAGATAGCGCGAGCCGACCGGCTGGCCGTCCCGGATATAGCATTCGACGAGAGTCTTGAAGAGAAGCTGTGTACGATCCATGGCCACGGTTATACCCCGCACGCCAAAGCCTGCCCACCCCTTGCCCGGACGGGCGGAACGTAATACAGAATCAGTCGTTTTTCGCGATGCGGGACGCTGCTCCCCCGGGACTGAATCGCCTATCATCGCGGCAACGTTTCCGGTAACGAACCACCATGCTCAGCCACCTCAAGATCCGCGACTTTGCGATTGTCGCCAGCCTGGAACTGGACTTCCGTCCAGGCTTCACCGTCGTGACCGGCGAAACCGGCGCCGGCAAATCCATCGTGATGGATGCGCTGGGGCTGTGCCTGGGCGACCGTGCCGACGCCGGCGTCGTTCGTGCCGGGGCCGAGCGCGCCGAAGTCAGCGCCGGTTTTGACATCCGCCGTCATGCCGCGGCACAGGAATGGCTGCGCGAGCGCGAGCTCGAGGCTGACGGTGAGTGCTGGCTGCGTCGCACGGTCAGTCGTGACGGTCGCTCCCGTGCCTACGTCAATGGCAGCCCGGTGACGCTGGCCGACGTCAAGCTGCTTGGCGAAATGCTGATCGACATTCACAGCCAGCACGAACATCAATCGCTGTTGCGCCGCGATAATCATCGTCTGCTGCTCGATGCCACGGCAGGTCTCACGCTGGAGGCGCGCGAGCTTGCCGTTCGCTTCCAGCAATGGCAGAAGGCTGCCAAGGAGCTCACGGCCCTCACCCGCGCCGGCGATGCGCAGCGTGAGCGGCTTGAACTCGTCATCCACCAGCTGGCAGAGCTCGATGCACTGGGCCTGCGCGACGGTGATTACGAGCGACTGGAGCAGGAGCACGACGCGCTGGCCAATCTCGGCTCACTCCTGCAGAGCGGCGCCCTGGCGCTGGATCGCCTCACCGAAAATGACGGCGACAATGCAGCACGCTGTCTGCAACAGGCGCTGCGTGCACTGGAGAGCGAACGCGGCCGGCATCCGCGACTGGCCGACGCGGCCGGATTGCTGGAGAGTGCGCTGATCCAGGTACAGGAAGGCGCCTCGTCGCTGCGCCACTATCTGGACAGTCTCGATGCCGATCCGGCTCGTCTCGCCGAGCTCGAGGACCGGCTCGCCGCGGTACACGGGCTGGCCCGCAAACACCGCGTCCCGCCGCAGGAATTGCCAGCCGTGCAAGCCGCCCTGGCCGAGGAGCAGGGGCAGTTGCAGCGCGCCCAGGATCTCGACGCGCTTTCGCGCGAGGCCTCACGTCTCGAACAACAGTACGCCGCGGCAGCCGGCAAGCTGCGCGCGGACCGTACTCGGGCCGCCAGTCACTTTGCCGCAGAGGTACTCGCCCGCCTCAAGCTGCTCGGCATGGCCAATGCCCGTTTCGAGGTAGTGCTCACGCCACTCGACAGGCCCGCCGCACATGGGCTCGACGATGTGGAATTCCTGATCAGCGCCAACCCGGGTCAACCGCTCAAGGGCCTGGCCAAGGTCGCGTCAGGCGGTGAGCTCTCGCGCGTATCGCTGGCCATCCAGGTCGTGAATGCAAAGCACTCCCCTGTACCGGTCATGGTGTTCGACGAAGTCGACGTCGGCATTGGTGGCGGCATTGCCGAGGTCGTGGGTCGCGTGTTGCGCGAGCTCGGCGACTATGCACAGGTATTGTCCATCACGCATCAGCCGCAGGTAGCGGCGCTCGGCCACCAGCACCTTCGCGTCGAGAAGACCGTGCAGGACGGCAACACGACGAGTACGGTACGTGAACTGTCGCGCGATGAACGCATCGACGAGATTGCCCGCATGTCGGGCGGCGTCACCGTGACCGCGGAAACGCGTCGCCATGCGGAGGCAATGCTGCTGGCGACCTGACGCAAGCATGATGCCGTAGCCCGGAAGGGACTGGCACGGAACTTTGACGGCAACCCGGCCGCGACTCAGCGCGGCTCATTAAAAGAAACGCCATGCAACTAATGCGTCCGTCACGAAACGAACCCGCGAGCCGCCCATCATGAGCCGTACTGCCCGCCCCCTGTTCGTGCCCGTCTTGATGCTGCTGGCCGCCACCATTTTGCTGGCGGCGACCGGCCTGCTGGATCGCATCGATAATCGACTCGGTGACGCCTTGCTGGCGGCGGAGGCCGGATCACGCCCTCCGCCGGACGACATCGTCTTCGTCACCATCGACCAGAAGAGCCTCGAAGCCATGCAGGAGACGGCCGGCTCCTGGCCCTGGCCGCGCGCCATCCATGGCGAGCTGATCGAAAACCTGGAAGCCTTTCATCCCCGCGCCATCGCTTTCGACATCCTGTTCAATGAGGCCGATTCCTTCCGCGCGGACAGCGATGCCTTTTTGCGACAAGTCACGCCCAGATTCGACAACCTGTTTTTTCCATCGCTGCTGCTGGCCGACGGCCACCCGGCCCCGCTGAATGCCTTGCCCGCACGTTTCGGCGCCCGCAAAACCGCAGGCGCCCGCGCTGACGGTGCCGCGCCGCTGCTGGTACCGCTCATACTGGACCCTTCGAGCTGGCAGGGCGGCCTGATCAATTTCGAACATGACGACGACGGCACGGGGCGTCATGCCCGCCTGCATGCGACTGTCGATGGCTGGGAACTCCCGACGATGAGCGCCGCCATCGCCCGGTTCAGCGGTGCCGCCCTGCCGGCAGGAGACCGCATCCGCCTGCACTGGTATCGCGAGCTCCCGCGACAGATATCGTATAGCGATCTTTTCGAGGACCTGAGCCGCGAAAAGCCCCGGCTCGCCCCCACATTGCGGGACCGCATCATCATCATTGCGGCGACCGCGCCCGGCCTGCATGACTTGCGCCCCACGCCACTCGCTCAGCTCACACCGGGCGCCGAGATCCTCACCACGGCGATCGCCAATCTCCGTCACGAAGACTGGCTGCAGGACATGCCCGTAAGATGGCCTCTCACAGCCCTTCTGGTCGGCATGCTTACGCTGGCTTTTGGCCGCCGCGTCAGCCTGGTGGTGAGCGGCGCCGGTCTTGCCACCCTGTCGGCCCTGCTTCTGGCGGGCGACTGGCTGCTGCTCGGCATGCGCTGGTATGCGCCGCTGGGCGCGGCCCTGACACTGGCCTGGCTGGCGTGGGTGCTGATGTCTGCCGAGGCATGGTGGCAGGAGCGGCGCGAACGCGAGGCCACCGTGAGCCTGTTCCGGCGCTTTCTGGACCCGCGCGTAGTCGACGATCTCGTGCAGTCCGGCGAGCTTGTCCACGGCCAAAAGCCCCAGGCCCGCGAGATCACCATTCTGTTCTCCGACATCCGGGGATTCACGACGCTCTCGGAGACGCGCACGCCCGAAGCCGTGGTCGAGCTGCTGAACCGCTATTTCAGTCAGCAGGTGGAGGTCGTGTTCCGGCACGGCGGCACCCTCGACAAATTCATCGGCGACGCCATCATGGCCTTCTGGAATGCGCCCGCCGATAACCCTCTGCATGCGGCGCACGCCGTGCAGGCCGCACTCGGCATGGCGGAGGCGCTCGACCGGTTCCGGAAGGAGCTCGCCGCTACGGACGGTTCGCTGGCGGACTTCGATATCGGCATTGGCCTGCACACCGGCCCCGCGGTCGTGGGATTTCTGGGCAGTGATGACCGGCTCGATTACACGGCCATCGGCGACACGGTCAATCTGGGCAGTCGCATCGAGGGCTGCACAAAGGGAGTCGCTCGCGTCCTGGTGTCGCGCGCCACCCGGGATGCCTGCGAGCGGCAGGCACCGGGTCGCTTCCAATGGGTGGATCACGGCGATTTTCATGTGAAGGGCCGTGACCAGGGCGTACAGCTGTTTGAACCACAACAACAACCGGAAATCCGAGGGTGACGATGAAAGAGTCCCGTTGGTGCCGCCACAGCGGCATGGAAGCAGTACGCACGTCGCGTCGAACGCGCCCGTTTCGCTGGCTGGGCCTGATTGCACTGATGCTTGCCGGAGGGGCGCAGGCCGAACCCGGTCAGCTGCTGCGTGACAGCGAGCTACGTGCCAAGCCGTTCGGCGATGCAGACGTCGTCATTTCCCTGAAGGCCAGGGACGCGGTCGACATCGTGACCCGGCAAGGCGCCTGGGCGCAGGTCAAGGTGGGCAACAAGGCCGGCTGGGTTCGCCTGCTGAACATTCGCACGGGATCGGGTCAGCGTGGCGACGCCGGCGTGGGCGCACTTGCCTCCCTGTTCCGGACCGGTTCGTCGGGCACGACCGTTTCCACGGGCGTGAAGGGCCTGTCGGAGGAGCAGCTGAAGACCGCTCAACCCAATGATGCCGAAGCAAGGCGCCTGAGCCAGTACCGCGAATCCGAAACGGGCGCGCGTAATTTTGCGCGACAGGTAAAGCTCGCAACGCACACGGTACCGTTCTTCGATGCCAACGGGCAGGAGGTGGCGCCATGATCGCCCGCCTGATTTTCGTCGTCCTCCTGGCTGTTGCGGGCAGTGCCCGGGCCTTTGACTTCGGCAAGGCACTTGAAACACTGAACAGCGCCGATGCGCAAAAGGCGCTGGATATCGGCAAGAAAATGGTGAAGTCGGCGCAGGACATTTCCGAGCCGCAGGAGATCGAGATAGGCAACGGAGTGGCCGCCCGCCTGCTGGGTGCTTCGCCGCTGGTCCGCAACGATGCGTTGCAGAAGTATGTGAACCGCGTCGGTCTCTGGCTGGCCCTGCAGACCGACCGGCCTGCCCTGCCCTGGCGCTTCGGTGTCACGGACGATCCGGCCGTCAATGCCTTTGCGGCGCCGGGCGGCACGATCCTGATCACGCGCGGACTCTATGAACGTCTCCACGACGAATCGGAACTGGCCGGAGTGCTCGCGCACGAGATCTCTCATGTGCTGCGCAAGCATCAGCTAAAGGCCATCAAGAGTTCGCTGGGCCGTGAGTGGCAACTTGAACTGGCTCAGGCAGTGGCGGACAAGAAGGACAGCACGGGTGCCGCCGCCAGCCTCAAGGCCTTCACGGCGGGCACGGAGTTGTATGCGCGTGGTCTCGACAAGGGTGACGAGTTCGAAGCCGACCGCATGGGCGTGGTCATTGCCGCACGCGCCGGCTACAACCCCTTCGGACTGGTGACGGCACTGCAGACACTCGATGCCATCAATCCGCAGGACGGCGCCGTGGCGCTGATGTTCAAGACGCATCCGGCGCCGGCCAAGCGACTGGAGATGCTGGGCAACGCCATGGGCACCCGGCTGGACGACTATGCGGGCAGCCAGGAGCCCGGCCGCTTCATTCCCCTCGCCAGCAAGTGACCCGTTGCTCCGGATGCCGGCATCTCGCCTGGCATCCGGAGCACTGTTGCCGCCACATCAGCGTCGCCATCAGCCGGATTTTTGCACGGGCCGGTACCAGTTGGCCCAGGAGATGAACGCGCCGGCCGCGCGCGTCTGTATCCAGACCTTCCCCTTCCCCTTGAATCGGCAGACAAAACCTTCGCCCGAAAAGAACAGCGACTTGTAGCCGCCGATACGCCCGACGCTATAGTCCAGTCCGTCGGTAAAGGCCACAATGTTGCCACTGTCGACGACATAGTCGCCATCGACATCCAGCTCGATCAGGCCGCCATAGGTGTTGAACCAGAGGTCGCCCACGCCACTGGCCCGCACGAGAAAGAAGCTCTCGCCCGAAAAAAAGCCCTTGGTGAATCCCTGCCATTTCGTCTCCAGCGTGACGGCAGGATCGCAAGCGACAAACGCCGAATTCTGGAGATAGATCGTCTCGTCCTGCAGGTAGACATGGCCAAGGTCGCCGGGCGCCGCCGGTGCAATACCGATTTCCCCCGGAATCGTCTCGGCCGTGAATTCATTGATGAACAATGACTCACCGGTGAGAAGACGGGAGATACCTCCCCTGAGCCGTGTTTTCATGCGCAGACTGGTGTCCATGGTCGCCATGGCCGATGCTTCGACCTTGAGGGTTTTTCCAGCCGGAAGTTGTACGGTGAGGAAGGCAAAATCCGGACGCCCGTCAATGCGAAACGACAACCCGGATGGATGCCCCGCCGGTGTGGCCGGTGCCGGCGACACAGGTGGCGCAGGAGGAGAGGACATATCGGCCGCCAGAGGACGTGTCGGCACCGTCTCAGGAGCAAGGCCGCTGCTGCCCTCCGCGGCTTCCGCCGCGAGATCGAGGGCAAGCGCCGCCATATCCGGTGGCGCAATGACGCGAACGTCGAGGCCGATGCCCTCCAGGTTGAAGCGATACTTCTCCGCCGTAGCCGCGTCGAGCCCTTCCTTGATCACCAGCGGTGCTCGTGCGAGCACCTGGGCGGCCTTTTCCTCGGGGAGGCGGAACAGCCGTGCAAATGCCACTGTCACCTTTCCGGGATCCTGTCCCGCCGCCACGCCATCGACCTGAATCTTGTGCGACATGTCGAGCCCTCCTCACCCACGACGCGGCTTCAGCAAGCCGGTCAGGTTGCGGCCAAAACTGCCGGGGTTATGCGACTGACACCACACGGTCCCGCGCCCCTTGAATTTGCAGACCAGCCCTTCGCCACCCAGCAGGGACGACATCCAGCTCTTGCCCGCCTTGGTCAGCGTGAAGTCCAGCGTCTCATTGAAGGCCACGATGTGTCCGGTATCGACGATGTACTCACCGTCGACCTCGACGGGATAGATCGCGCCAAACGAATTGAGAATGACCTGCCCCCTTCCGGACAGGCGCAACCAGAACAGCCCTTCACTCGACAGAAAATTCTTGAAACCCTGCCAT
>DASSUO010000241.1:0-7685 GCA_035706925.1 Moraxellaceae bacterium | reverse complement strand
CCGATGCGCACCGGCATATGGAAGATGGATTCAGCGAGTGCAGTGGCGCCCTCGATCTTGGCCGAGCCGCCGGTCAGCACCACGCCGGCAGCAAGTCGTCCCGCATAGCCGCTCTTCTCGATTTCCTGCTGCACCAGACCGAAAAGTTCGTCGTAACGTGGTTCGACCACTTCTGCCAGCGTCTGGCGCGACAGCTTGCGCGCCGGACGGTCGCCCATTCCGGGCACGTTGATCGTCTGCTCGGGATCGACCAATTGCGCGACGGCGCACGCGTTCTTGATCTTGATGTCGTCCGCGTCCTGGGTCGGGGTATAGAGCGCCGTGGCGATATCATTGGTGACCTGGTCACCTGCAACCGCAATCACGGCGGTGTGACGCAACGCGCCACGGGCAAAGACCGCCACATCAGTGGTCCCGCCGCCGATGTCCACCAGGCATACGCCATGCTCCTTCTCGTCTTCGGTCAGCACCGCATAACTGGCCGCGAGCTGCTGCAGGATAATGCCGTCGATGTCGAGGCCGCAGCTGCGCACACACTTTTCCAGGTTCTGGAGGGCGTTGTGCGAGCAGGTCACGAGGTGGACATGCCCCTCGAGGCGAACGCCGGACATGCCCAGCGGGTCGCGCACGTCCGCCTGGTCGTCCACGATGAACTCCTGCGGAAGGATGTGCAGGATGCGCTGGTCGGCCGGGATGTTGCCGGACTTGGCCGCATCGATGACCCGCTCCACATCGCCCTGCTGCACTTCGCCTTCGCGAATGGCCACTACCGCCGAGGAATTGCGACCGCCGATATGGGCACCGGAAATGCCGATGTAGGCGGAGTGGATGTGGCAGTCCGCCATGAGCTCGGCCTCCTGGACCGCTCCCTGGATGGACTGCACCGTCTGGTCGATATTGACGACGACACCCTTCTTCATGCCTTTGGCGGTCTTGATGCCGACCCCGACAATCTCCAGCGCGCCCTCGGCGTTGATCTGGCCGACCAGCGCCACCACCTTGGAGGTGCCGATATCGATGCCGACGATCATCGGGTTGTTCGTTGCGCTTGCCATTTCCTCAGTTGCTCCCCGGAGCGTTCGTCAATTTCGTTATGTCTTCTTCAGGCGCCGGCTACCGGCGCCCTGTTATGCATTTGCGTCCGCCAGCCAACTGCCACACCGTTGCGATACCGCAGATCGATGGTCGCGATATTGGCGGCATCGGGCTTCAGCTGACGGTCGTACAGATAGGCGAAGCGTTGCAGCTTGCCGATGGTGTCCGCCTGGTCGACAACCAGCTGGATGCCGTTGTCGAGCCGCAGGAACCAGCTCATGCGGTCGGTGAGCTGCAGCTCGACGATCCGCATGTCGATGCCGCGCAACACGCCGTTCATGGCGCGGTACTGCTCCATCACATACGTACCCTTGTTGCCCGGACCGAACAGGATGGGCAGGAGCCCGGTGTCAACGGACTGCCGTGCCAGATCACCCGGGAGAAACAGGTCGCCCCGCGAGCTGATCAGTCCACCTGCACCCCAGAGGGCAACCGGCTGCTTTTCATGGATCGCGACATGCACCGTGTCCGGCCAGCGCCGACTGACGACCACATCGTCCACCCAGGGCATGCCGAGCACGGCCTGGCGAACGTTCTCGAGATCGACTGAGAAATAGCTGCCGCTGACCAGGGGCAGTACGCGCTGCGCGATGGCGGCGCGGCTCACATGCCGCAGCTCGCCGTCCACTTGCACACCGCGAATGAGGGCGCGTTGCTGCAACACACCGGTCACGCGATACAGCGCGATCGCCAGCAACACCGCCGCAACCACCAGGAACAGACGCGCCGCAATGCCCCCCAGGTTGCCGAAGCGCAGCTTCGGCAACTCCCGGACGGGCTCGACAGTTCGGCGCGTCGCCTGCAGCATCAGTGCGACTCCTTCAGGGTCTGGGCCAGAATGGCGAGTACAAGGTCCGTAAATGACAAGCCCGCCGCACCGGCCGCCATGGGCACCAGCGAGTGGTCCGTCATGCCGGGAACGGTATTTACCTCAAGCAGCCAGAACCGGCCCTGCTCATCCATCATCGCGTCCACACGCCCCCACCCTGTGGCTCCCACAGCGCGGAAGGCGTCCAGCGCCAGCGCCTGGAGCGCCTGTTCCTGCTCGGTGGAAAGGCCACAAGGAATCAGGTACTGGGTATCGTTGCGCTGGTACTTGGCCTCGAAGTCGTAGAAGTTCCGATCCGTCTTCATGCGAATCACGGGCAGGGCACGCTCACCCAGAATGGACACGGTGTATTCGCTGCCGGTGATCCACGATTCCGCGATCACCTCGGCATCGAAGCCCGCGGCATTCGAGAAGGCCTGGGGCAACTCGTCCGCCTTCATGACCTTGCACATACCGATGCTCGATCCCTCGTGGGAAGGCTTTACCATGATGGGCAAACCGAGAGTCGCCACGACGCGATCGAAATCCATTCCGGCAGACAGCCTCGTGTATTTCGGCGTGGGCAGCCCGCAGCCAATCCAGACCTGCTTTGTCCGTGCCTTGTCCATACCGAGCGCGGAAGCCAGGACGCCACTGCCCGTGTAGGGAATCTTCATCCACTCAAGCAGGCCCTGCATGGTGCCGTCCTCCCCTCCCCGTCCGTGCAGGACAATGAAGGCGCGGTCAAATCCCGCCAGATCCGTCACAGGCTGCTCCGCCGGATCGAAGGCATGGGCATCGACGCCGGCCGCCACCAGCGCACCCAGAACGGCCTTGCCACTGATCAGGGAAATCGGACGCTCGGCAGCGGTCCCACCCAACAGGACAGCAACCTTGCCGAATTTCCTGACGTCCACTTGCGTACTCATGATGCGTTACTCACCCGAACCCGATTGCAGATACAAGCCGTGTTGCGCCAGTTCCTGCGCAATCACACCCACATTGCCGGCGCCTTGCGTCAGCAATACATCGCCCGGCCGCAGCACAAGGCGCATCAGTTCGCCGATCGCCGCGGTGCTTTCCACGAACACCGGGTCGACGCGACCAAAATTTCGGATGCTGCGTGCAAGGGCGCGACCATCGGCACCCGCAATAGGCTTTTCGCCAGCGCTGTATACATCCATCAGCAGCAATGCATCGACCGATGACAGCACCTGAACGAAATCCTCAAAGCAGTCACGCGTACGCGTGTAGCGATGCGGCTGGAACATCATCACGAGCCGACGATCCGGGTAACTCTGGCGAGCGGCCTTGATCGTGGCATCCACCTCGCGAGGATGGTGTCCGTAGTCGTCCACGAGACATACAGAACCTTCCCCGCAGGTGAACTCGCCGAGTTGCTGAAAGCGACGTCCCACGCCCTGGAAGTTGGCCAGTGCGCGGACGATTGCGTCATTGCTGACTTTCTCGTCTGTGGCAATCGCAATCGCTGCCAGCGAATTCAGGACGTTGTGCAGCCCCGGCAGATTGACCGTGACGGCAAGGGGCGCCTGTCCGGGACGCTGGACGGTAAAGTGGGTCTGCAAACCGTCCTGGCGAATATCCGTCGCGCGGATGTCATTATCCTCGCCCAAACCATATGTGACGGTGGCGCGACCAATCTGCGGCAACAACTCGCGAACCACCGGATCATCCCCGCACACCACGGCAAGGCCGTAGAACGGCAGATTGTGAAGAAAATCCACGAAGGTCTGCTTCAGCTTCTCGAAGCTGCCGCCATACGTCTCCATGTGGTCGGCATCGATATTGGTGACAATCGACGCCATCGGTTGAAGGTGCAGGAACGATGCATCGGACTCATCGGCCTCCGCCACAAAATAGCGGCTCGCGCCAAGCTTGGCGTTGGTTCCGGCGGAATTCAGCAACCCGCCAATCACGAAAGTCGGATCGCGACCGTCTTCGGCAAGAATGGACGACACCAGCGAGGTGGTCGTGGTTTTTCCGTGGGTGCCGGCCACGGCAATGCCGTGGCGCCAACGCATGAGCTCGGCAAGCATCTCGGCACGACGCACGATCGGCAGGCGTGCTTCGCGGGCGGCGGCAATTTCCGGATTCTCCGGATCAATGGCCGTGGACACGACGACAACATCAACGCCCTCCACATTGCCCGGGGCATGCCCGATGAATACCCGTGCCCCGAGACGCTCGAGACGATCGGTCGTCTTTCCTGCTTTCAGGTCGGATCCCGAAATCTGGTAGCCCTGGTTAAGCAGCACTTCAGCAATGCCGCACATGCCGGCGCCGCCGATGCCAATGAAGTGGATGCGGCGAATGCGGCGCATCTCGGGTATTTCAATGAGGCGAGAACGCTGGGACGCGGGACTCATTTACCACCTCTCAAACAGGCCCGGACCACGGTCTCGGTGGACTCGGGTTTGGCCAGCGCACGTGCGGCGGCGGCCATTTTCATCAGAATGCCGCGCTCAAGCAGCGGCTCGAGCTCGGCGGCGAGAGAATCGGCCGTCAGATCCTGCTGGCGGAACAGCTTCGCGGCGCCCGCGTCTGCCAGAAAGCGGCCGTTCGCCGTCTGGTGATCATCAACGGCGAAGGGATATGGAATCAGTACAGAGGCGACACCGGCACAGGCCAGCTCCGACACAGTGAGCGCGCCCGAACGGCACACCACGAGATCGGCCCACCCGTACATGGCTGCCATGTCATCGATGAAGGGCAGAACGTCTGCCGTCACGCCAAGAGCTGCATATTTCGCGCGTGCCTTTTCGGCGTTCTTTTTTCCGGCCTGATGCCGGATCGTGATGTCATGCCGAACGGCCAGTTTGGCCAACGCTTCCGGCACGAGCTCATTGAGTGCCACGGCCCCCTGGCTGCCGCCCAGCACCAGCACCTGCAGTGCGCCGGCGCGGTTGGCCAGACGTTCCGCCGGGGCAGGCAGCGCAGCGATCTCCGGACGCACCGGGTTGCCGACACAAGTGACGGTGGGGGCCGGCGCAAAGGCACCGGGAAAGGCCTCAAGTACCCGGGTCGCAATGCGGGACAGCTGGCGATTGGTGAAGCCGGCGATCGCATTCTGCTCATGAATGAGCAGCGGCTTGCCCAGCAGACGCGCTGCCACGCCGCCAGGTCCGGTGACATAACCGCCCAGCCCGATGACCACGTCGGCCTGCACGGACCGGAGCGTATGCATGGCGCCGATGACGGCCAGCAGGATCTTGAATGGCGCCAGCAGCAGACGCTTCAGCCCCTGGCCGCGCACACCACTGACGTCAAGATACGTAATGGCAAAGCCACGGGCGGGCACCAGCTCGGCTTCAATGCCCGCGCGCGTCCCCAGCCAATGAATGGCCACGCCCTGCGCGCGCAGTGACTCCGCGACGGCCAGGGCGGGGAAAACATGTCCGCCGGTCCCGCCGGCCATGACCACGACACTCTTTACATCGCTCATGTGCGGCCTCCCTTTGGCAAAGGAGCTGCCATCGCGCGGCCATTGCTCTCGTTATCGATGCGCAAGAGGACGCCCAGCATCGCGAAAACCACTACCAGGCTGCTGCCGCCATAACTCACGAGAGGCAATGTCAGTCCCTTGGTGGGAAACAGCCCCATGTTCACGCCAATATTCACCAGTGCCTGCACGCCGATCAGGATGGCAATGCCATAGGCGACGTAGGCGCCAAAGCAATCGTCCCGCTGCTCCGCCTGCTGGCCGATCCGGATCGCCGAGCGGACCAGCAGCCAGAACATGCTGATCAGGAAGACGACCCCCACAAAGCCGAATTCTTCCGCATACACCGCCAGCACGAAGTCGGTATGTGCCTCCGGCAGATAGAACAGCTTTTGCACGCTCTTGCCGAGGCCGACCCCGAACCACTCTCCGCGACCAAACGCAATCAGACTCTGAGTAAGCTGATAACCGGAGTCATAGGCATTGGCCCAGGGATTGGTGAACGACAGCACGCGCTGCACGCGATACGGCTCAAGCCAGATGAGAAGGACACCCAGCAGTACCACGGCGCCCACCAGCAACACATAGGGTCGCAGCGGGGCACCGGCCAGGAACAGCATTCCCATGACCGCAGACATGGTCACCACCGTGGCACCAAAATCGGGCTCTGCCAGCAGCAGGAGCAGGACCAGGGCAACCACCGCGACCGGCTTTGCAAAGCCCATCCAGTGCGTACGGACTTCGTCGAGGCGGCGCACCAGAAAGCTCGCCGTGAAGGCGACCACCGCGAATTTGCCAATCTCGGACGGCTGCAACGTCAAGGGGCCAACACCGATCCAGCGCATGGAACCGTTAACCCGGCGGCCGATGCCCGGCACGAGGACAGCGGCGAGGAGAACCAGCGCGAGCGCGAGCAACCACCACCGCAGACGCATCCAGGTCGCTACCGGCACATTCAGCGTAAACAACGCGGCCGCAAATCCCACCAGCATGTACACCAGATGCCGCACAAAGAAATAGAACGGATTGCCATACTGCGCCTCCGCCACCCCCATGGAGGCCGATGCGACCATGACAAGTCCGATGCCAAACAGCATGCCGGCCGACAGCAGCAGCAGGTGACGCGGCGTCACTCCCTGCATGAGGTTCGGAACGGAGATGGCCGGCAGGCTCAATGCTTTCATCAGCCCCCCACGACGTCACGGACGGTCGCCACAAACTGCTGGCCACGATCCTCATAGTTCTTGAACATGTCGAAGCTGGCACAGGCCGGCGACAACACGACCGCGTCACCGTCAGCAGCGAGGGCATGCGCCTTCTCGATCGCTTCGCGCAGCGTGCCGGCTGACACTTTCGACACCGAATCAGCAACGGCGGCGCCGATCTTCGGACCGTCTTCACCGATCAACACCAACGCCCTGGCATACGTCACCAGCGGAGCCGACAACGGCGAGAAATCCTGCCCCTTGCCCACACCGCCCGCGATCAGGATGAGCTTGCCGCGAATGGCGTTACCGAGCCCGTTGATGGCGGCCAGGGTGGACCCGACATTGGTTCCCTTGGAATCGTTGTACCAGGCAACGCCGTCCTTTTCGGCCACCAGCTCACAGCGATGCGGAAGTCCACGGAATTCACGCAGAGTCTCCAGCATCACGGACATCGGCAGGCTCACTGCCTCGCCCAGCGCCAGAGCGGCCAGGGCATTGGCGACATTGTGGTCGCCGCGAATCTTCATCGCCGAAACCGGCAGAAGCTTTTCGCGCCCCCTGGCCAGCCACTTCTCGCCGCCTTCGACCAGCACACCGTACTGACCAAGATCCGGCGCATTGAGCCCGAAACTCACATTCGGGACGCTGTCGGCCATCAGCGGACGCGTCAGTGCGTCGTCGCGATTCACCACGAAACGCTGGCAGTTCCGGAAAATCCGGTGCTTGGCCGTGTGGTATTCCTGCATGGACGCATAGCGGTCCATGTGGTCCTCGCTCATGTTGAGGACGACGGCCACGGCTGCCCGCAACGAATGCGTGGTTTCCAGCTGGAAGCTGGAGAGTTCGAGAACATAAAGGGCCTGCTCGCCCTTCTCGCGAAGCATGTCCAGCACCGGCGTACCGAGATTGCCGCCCACGCCCACGTCGATGCCGGCATTCTGCGCCATGAGACCAACCAGCGTGGTGACCGTACTCTTGGCATTGGATCCGGTAATCGCAACGACGGGTGCCGACACCTCGCGCACGAATATCTCGATGTCGCCAACAATCGGGATGCCGGCATTGACACGCGCCGAGACCAATTCCGGCTCATTGACGGAGATCCCGGGGCTCG
>DASSUO010000240.1:0-7540 GCA_035706925.1 Moraxellaceae bacterium | reverse complement strand
GGCTGCTCGTCGAGAACCAGAACCTCATCGAGGCCAACGCCAAGCTCAAGAAACTGTCCCCGTTCGATGGCCTTACCGGGCTGGGCAATCGTGAATACGCCTCGCGCCGCCTGGAGGAAACGCTCAAGCATGTCGGGTCCCGCGGGGGTGCGGCCTGTTGCATGCTGCTGACCATCGGCAACTTTGAAGCCATGCGCAAGCAATATCCGCCCGCCATCCTGAGCCAGCTGCTGCTCGCCGTTGCGCGCCGACTTCGGCAACTGGTGCGCCCGCTTGATGTCGTCACCCGGATCGGCCCCAACCAGTTTGCCATCATCACGCATCAGCCCGACCTGGCGCACTGCAACGGCACCAACTTTCGCCGCCTCCATGACGGCATCAACCTGAAGGCATTCAAGACGTCGGCGGGATTCCTGTCGGTCAAGGTGCTGCTCACGGTTGCCGCCTGCGATGCCGACTCCATGCCGCCCGATGCCGAATCGCTGGTGTCGCTCGCGCAGGCGCAAATTCCCAAGGCGGCAGAAACCTCCGCCATCGTGTCTGTCCGCTTCGGAGGTGCTACGCTGCCGGTGTGAACTCACCTGCCGCCCTTCCTGTTTCGTCTACGCCCTGGTTCATCCTGGGCGCGGGCGCCATTGGTGGTCTGTGGGCGATGCGCCTGGCCTCCCGGAGCCTCCCGGTCATTCTGCTGGATCGCAACGATACCTCCGGGCGCCAGCTGACGCTGGTCGACAATGACCACCAGACGACCCGGATTTTTCCCCAATGCCGTGCCGGACACACAGGTCCGATTCAGCAATTGCTCGTCACCACCAAAACTCCCGCCACCGACGATGCCCTCCTGCCCCTGCTCCCCGATCTTGTGCCCGGTGCCACTGTGGTGCTGCTGCAGAACGGAATGGGAACCGAAGACAGCATTCGCGCGCGGCGACCGGATCTTCAGCTCCTCGTCGCCGTCACAACGGATGGGGTATTTCGCCCGTCACGCGATACGCTTGTGCTGGCCGGCCACGGCGACACCCTGATCGGCAGCCTGGCACCCGGACAGGAGGCGCTCACACAATGGGCCGCAGCGACACTGGGCATGCGCGCGGCACCCGACATCCAGGTCCGGCGCTGGCTGAAGCTCGCGATGAATTGCGCCATCAATCCACTGACCGCCCTGCGACATTGCCGGAATGGCGAATTGCTGAACGCTCCAGATGCGCTCGCCACCATGAGGGCCGTGTGCGATGAAGTGGCGGCCGTCATGCGGGCGGAAGGCCTCGATGCAGACGGAGCCAACCTCTATCGCCTGGCATGCGAAACGGCGGGAAAAACCGGCGCCAACGTGTCGTCCATGCGGGCCGACACGGAAGCCGGTCGCGAAACAGAGATCCGCCACATGAACGGATTCGTTGTCGCACGCGCCCGCGCCCTCGGAATTCCGGCGCCCGTCAATGCCCGCCTTTTGTCCGCAATCGAGGCAATTGCCCCCGTACGGGTAGCGATTACGCCCTCCCCCCACTAGAATCGCGCCGTTTTCAAGGTGTCCAGTCCGTGCTCCGGACTGGTCCATCCCTGGCGCAAACAGGGGTGGACGGGAACCTGGTGCAAAACCAGGGCTGCCCCCGCAACGGTAAGTCGTGAAAAGCCGCTCACAGGCCACTGTCGCAAGACAGGAAGGCGAGCGGCCCGGAGTTTTTCCGGCGACCAGCCCGGAGACCGGCCTGAAAACCAACGGCCGGCGCGGCGGGCGCAGGGCGGAGAAGACGGGCATATCTATTGCTTCGCTCCCCTTTTCTCTCGCGCATGCTTCTCGCCGGCCCAGTTCCTGTTTGCGGGGATCCAAACAGCTGGAGAAGCAATTGAAACACCTTTCCCTGCCGCTGCTGGCGGCACTCGCGACGACGGCGTTCGCCGATACGGGCACGACCACGCCCGACATGGTCATCACGGACACGCGCCTGTCAGGCATTCCGGCGCCCCTGCCCAACAACACCGTACTGACTCGCGACGACATCGTTGCCCGCCAGGCCACCACCCTTGCCGACCTGCTGCAGCAGGAAGCCGGTCTCACCGTCACCACCAGTGGCGGCCCCTTTACGTCAACGGGTGTCTTTCTGCGCGGCTCCGCCGGCAAGCAGGTGCTGATTCTGGTCGACGGCGTACGTGTGAACGATGCCAGCCAGGGCGCCTTTGACCTGTCATTGCTGCGTGCGGACGACATCGAACGCATCGAGATTGCGCGCGGCCCCTACAGTGCACAATACGGCTCCGATGCCATCGGCGGCGTGATCCAGATATTCACCCGCCAAAGCGAACGGGCCGAAGTGACGGTACGCGCCGGCCGCTTCAACACACAGGAATACAGCGCCGGTGCACGGGCAGGCGACAGCGAGAACAACCTGAGTGTGCGCGCCGGCTATGTGAACAGCGACGGATTCAATGCCACGCTGCCATCGAATTTCGCTTACAACCCGGACCGCGACGGCGGCCTCGCCCATACCGCGCAGCTGTCCGGCCAGACGCGACTCAGCGAAAATACCCGGGCCAGTTTTCATGCGACCTGGAAAGACAGCACGACAGAATTCGACCAGGGCCTTTCCGACCAGGAATTCGGCACCGCTGGTGCGCGACTGGAACACGATGTGAATGCCTTCTGGCACCAGACCCTGCAACTGGGCTGGTTGCATAATCGACTTGATACCGACGGTCGCGGCGACCCTTGGACCCCCTATTTCAGCCGCTTCAAGACAGAGCGGGATTCCGCCAGCTGGCTGCATGAACTGCTGTGGGCAGAGGGCTGGCAAACGGTTGCCGGCCTCGATTACGAGGATGAGTCCGCGCTCAGCCGCGATCTGCTGGCCAACCATACGCAGTTCGACTCCCGCCTGCAGAGTGAGGGGGCATTCGTCACCCAGTACGCACGAGCCGGCATCTTCTCCGGCAGTGCCTCATTGCGTGAAGACGACCATGACAGCTTCGGCCGACACTCCACGGGCAATGTCACATTGTCGGCACAAGTCCTGCCAACCACACGCCTGTATGCCGGTTATGGCAGCGCCTATCGCGCCCCCTCAGCCAATGACCTTTTTTATCCCGGCGATCCCTCGTACTGCTTCCCGTTCACCCCGGGCGTGAGCTGCTACGCGGGCAACCCCAACCTCAAGCCGGAAACGTCGCGTAATGGTGAGTTCGGCGTCGAATTCCGTCAGGACGGTCAGCGCATCCGCATCGGCGCCTACCGCAATCGAGTACGCGACCTCATCACCACGAGCTCGACCTTTCCCTACCCGCTCATCAATGATTCCCGCGCCACGCTTCAAGGCATCGAACTTGATGCCGATGGCCGGGTGCAGCGTGTAACCTGGCGCGCCAACATTGGCAGCCAGTCCGCTGAAGACGGTGAAGGCAAGGATCTTCCGCGCCGTCCGCAAGGGACGTTCAACGGTCTCGTGGGGGTCGATGTCACCGACCAGATCAATGTCGGCACTGAAGTCCACGCGCGAAGCACCAGCCTGGACTCCGGCCAAAGCCTGGGCGGTTACACCGTCGTCAATCTCGTTGCCGGCTGGAAGCCCGCGCCCGCGCTGCAACTGGGCGCCCGACTGGAAAACCTGGGCAACAAGATGTATCAGGAGGCAGCAGGCTATCGCACACCGCCGCGTAGCGGGTATCTGTCGGCCACTTACATCTGGCGCTAAGGTCAATCGGGAGCGGGCATTGTCCGCTCCCTCTCCAGGAGACGCATCATGGGCAACCGACTATCGCGCATCTATACGCGCACCGGCGACGACGGCAGTACCGGACTGGGAGATGGCTCACGCGTCGCCAAGGATCATGTCCGTGTCGAAGCCTACGGGACCGTCGACGAACTGAATGCCGCAATAGGACTTTTGCGAGCCGAACTGCCGACCGATCATTCTGAACAGCACTTCCTCGGCGAAATTCAGCATGACCTCTTCGATCTGGGGGGTGAGCTGTGCATTCCAGGGTACGTCCTGCTTCGCGATGAGCAAGTAAACACTGTCGAGAGCGAAATCGACCGTCTCAATGCGGCGCTTCCCCCACTCAAGGATTTCATCTTGCCCGGCGGATCACGTGCAGCTGCCACGGCGCACCTGGCCCGGACGATATGTCGCCGCGCTGAACGCCGAACCTTTACGCTCGCGCACTCCGACGAAAGTGTTCGTGAGGTACCCGTCCGCTATCTCAATCGCCTGTCCGACTATCTTTTCGTCCTTGCCCGCGTCCTGGCCCGGGAAAACGGCGCCAGCGAAGTGCTCTGGAGCCGAACGCGCTAGCCAGCACAACGGCCCGATGCTCCTTCTTCCCGCCATCCAGCGCCCCGAGCTCGGTCATTCGGTAACGTCGTTGCGTGATTACGTCGCAGACCTGTAGCTCTGTAGCTCTGTAGCTCTGTAGCTCTGTAGCTCAGGAGACCTTGCCAGCCTTCAGGCAATAAAAAGCCCGCTTCTGCGGGCTTTTTATTGCTTTTTAGTCATGCGCTCACAACAACAGCCGCCGAATATCCGCCAGCCGTGCAGCAAGGGCCGTCGTGAACCGCGCTGCCACCGCGCCATCAATGACACGATGATCGTACGATAGCGACAACGGCAACATCAGGCGCGGACGAAATTCGCTCCCATCCCACACCGGCCGCATGGCCGACCGGGACACCCCGAGGATGGCGACTTCCGGCCAGTTTACGATGGGTGTAAAAGCGGTCCCCCCGATTCCTCCCAGCGAGGAAATGGTGAAACATGCTCCCTGCATGTCTCCGGGCGACAGCTTTTTCTCACGCGCTTTCACCGACAGCTCACCAAGATCGCGGGCAATCTCGCGAATGGACTTGCGGTCAGCATCCCTGATCACCGGAACGACCAGGCCGTTCGGCGTATCCACCGCAACACCGATATGGACATAGCCCTTCATGACCAGCGTTTCTCCATCCCCATCAAGTGAACTGGCGAAACGGGGAAATTCCTTCAGACAATGGGCCACTGTCTTCACGAGAAAGCTTAAAAGGGTGAGCGACAGTCCCTCGGCCTTGACTGCGTCCTTGTTGCCCACGCGAAAGGCCTCGAGCTCCGTAATATCCGCCTCGTCGAACTGCGTCACATGAGGAATGGTGCTCCACGCGCGATGCAGATTTTCCGCCGATACCCGCTGAATCCTGGTCAACGGTACGCGTTCGACCGGGCCCCAACGGGAGAAGTCGATCACGGATGGCGACGGCGCCACCGCGGGTGCCGGGTATCCCGCCGTCAGGCGCTGCATGCCCTCTTTCACAAAGGCATGCACATCTTGCTTGAGAATGCGATCTCTGGGCCCCGAGGCCTTCACACGCGCAAGATCCACGCCGAGCTCGCGGGCCAGCCGCCTGACGGCAGGGCCGGCATGCACCGCGGATGATGCTCCCGCGGCAGCTGGGGGCGGCGCCATCAGGGCAGCGCGCTGCGAAGCACGCTCACCGACCACGTTCTCTATCGGCGACGCCGCGGACAATGAAGCAGGTGAGCTCGATGCAACCCCGTGCCCGAGTACATCCGCCCCGACGACATTCGCGCCGCTGGAGATAACCGTGCTTTCGCTGGCATTCATCACGGCACCACCACTGGCAGCACCGCCTCCTGCGCCCACACCGACATTCGCAACGTCATCACTCGAGGCCACCGTCACTTCAAGCAAGGGAGTGTTCTCGGCGACCTTGTCCCCCACCTTGACCAACACGCGCGAAACCACCCCTGCCACGGGGCTCGGCACTTCCATGCTGGCCTTCGCAGACTCCAGGACCAGCAGAGACTGTTCCCGCTTCAGCGAATCGCCTTCGCGCACGAGAATCTCGATGACATCTGCCGACTCGGCACCAATATCAGGGGCGCGCACCAGCTGTGTCCGACCTGAAGCGGGGGCCTTGAGAAAGGACAGCTCTGACGTTGGAGCCGCCTGCGAAACGCCGGACTCCAGAAGGTCTGAAACAACATTGAGCTCCTTCCCGATGGCGGCCACGGGAAGGCGCGATGCCGTATGGTCGCTGTCCGATGTCATTGCAGCCGTTGCCGGCACCGACGAAGTGCCAGCTGCCCGCGCCGTTGCCGGCACCGCCGCAGTTCCGGATTCCACTCCGCTGACGGCGGCCGTTGCCGAGGCCATTGGCGAGACAGTTTCCAGCGCCAGCAGCAGATCGCCCTGCTTTACCTTCTGCCCCACCGTCACCGCAATATCGGCCACCTTGCCACCGTGCGGACACGGCACCTCCATGCTGGCCTTGTCTGATTCCAGCACCACGATGGGCTGCTCCGGGGAAATGACATCGCCCGGTTTAACCAGAATCTCGATCACGTCGGCCTGATCCGCACCAATGTCCGGAACGAAAATGGATTGCTTGCTCACGCTCTCACTCCTTCTCGCTCAAACCGCAGGGGGATAGGGCTTGTCAGGATGGATACCGAAACGCTTGATGGCATCCTCCACCGCACTGCGGCCGATGTCACCGTCATCGGCCAGGGCAGAAAGCGCGGCAATGACAATGAAGTAACGATTCACTTCAAAGAAGTGACGCAGCTGCTCGCGCGAATCCGACCGGCCAAATCCATCCGTTCCCAGCGCCGTGAAGGTACGGCCAGGTACGAAGGCTCGAATCTGCTCGCCATGAATCTTGAGATAATCCGTCGCCACCACCACCGGGCCCTTTGTGCCCCGCAACTGCTCCGTCACCCAAGGCACACGGGGCTCATCGAGCGGATGCAGAAGGTTCCAGTGCTGTGCCGCGAGCGCCTCCTTGCGGAGCTCGTTCAGGCTTGTCGCACTCCAGACACTGGCATTTACACCGAATACATCGGCCAGGATCTGTGCCGCTGCCTCCACCTCGCGCAGGATGGATCCGGAACCCAGGAGCTGGACACATTTTTCGCCCGCCGCCGACGCATCTTTCAGGCGATAGAGGCCACGAACAATTCCCTCCTCCACACCCGCGGGCATCGGCGGCTGGACATAATTCTCGTTCAGCGTCGTGATGTAATAGAAGACGCTCTCGTTTTCGCCATACATTCGGCGCAGGCCATCCTGGACAATCACGGCCAGCTCGTAGCCATAGGCCGGGTCGTAGGCCACACAATTAGGAATCGTGCTGGCCAGCACATGGGAATGGCCATCCTCATGCTGCAAGCCTTCGCCATTCAGCGTGGTGCGCCCCGACGTTGCGCCGATGAGAAAGCCCCGGGCACGACTGTCGCCCGCCGCCCAGGCCAGGTCGCCAATACGCTGGAAGCCGAACATCGAATAGAAAATGAAAAAGGGAATCATCGGCTGGTCGTGCATGCTGTACGCCGTTCCCGCCGCGATCCAGGCACTCATGGCGCCCGCCTCGTTGATGCCTTCTTCCAGAATCTGTCCCTTCACATCCTCGCGGTAATACATGATCTGGTCGCGATCTTCCGGCGTATAGAGCTGCCCCACGTTCGAGTAGATCCCGAGCTGGCGGAACATGCCCTCCATGCCGAAAGTGCGTGCCACATCGGGCACGATGGGCACCACACGCTCTACCAGGCCCTGC